>NZ_JAYGIL010000004.1:0-358234 GCF_034931025.1 Arcicella gelida
TTTTTAGCAGAAACAAAATACAGAAAAACCCCGAAAATTGCCAGTATTGACACTTTCCCGGGGTTATTTTATTGGTAATATATTGATTATTAAATATTTACAAGATTAAAGGGAAGCCAGAATAGACTGGTTATTGTCCATAGAATCATCCATTTTTAGGTATAAACCTCATAAATAAAAACGACTTGCCAAATATTCTTCGGCAAGTCGTTTTTTATTTTATGAGAAGAGTATTGGGTTCTGAGTAATTATAAACTCCAAACTCAGCACTCCTAATTCAGCACTCTTAGTAAGCTCTCATTTCAACACCTTTCATAAAGTTTACAAAAGCAGTGTTTACTACTTTGTTACCTCCTGGTGTTGGATAATTTCCTGTGAAATACCAGTCGCCTGTATCGTTCGGACAAGCTTTATTTAAACTATCAACTGTTTGATAAACAATTGCTAATTCAGCCTTCAAGTCTTTAGGTTTTACTAATTCAGCGATTTTATCAGAAATCTCTTCGGTAGTAAATGGCTCATAGATAGCTTTTACAAAGTTCTCTTTATGAGCAGTTCCTAATTCTATCGCAGCCAAACAACGTCCTAAAGTTTCTTCTAACACATCATCCATATTTCTTTCAATCAGTAATTGATAAGCCGCACGGAAAGCTACAAATTCTTTCATACGAGACATATCTATACCATAACAATCAGGATAACGAATTTGCGGAGCAGACGAAACGATAACGATTTTCTTTGGTCCTAATTTATCTAATAACCTCACGATAGAACGTTCTAAAGTAGTTCCACGCACAATTGAGTCATCAATCAAAACTACATTATCAACTCCTTTTTTGATTACTTCAAAAGTAGTATCATAAACATGAGCCACCATATCGTTACGGTCGGCATCGTTGGTGATAAATGTTCTTAATTTAACATCTTTAGAAATCAATTTCTCAACTCTTGGACGGAAAGTAAGCAAATCTTCAAGGTCTTTTTCAAATAAAACACCTTCCATAATTGCCTTCTTACGTTCTTTGGCAAGATAATCTTCCAAGCCTTCTATCATACCCAAAAAGGCAGTTTCAGCAGTGTTCGGAATGTAAGAAAATACCGTATTTTTAAGGTCGAAACTAACTTCTTGAAGTACTTGCGGAATCACTAAACGACCTAATTGCTTGCGTTCAGCATAAATATCTGGATCAGAAGCTCTTGAGAAATAGATACGTTCGAAACTACAAGATTTTCTTTCGATGGGTTCAATGAATTGCTTTTCAGAGTAATCTCCATTTTTATTGATAATTAAAGCGTGTCCTGGTTGCACTTCTTTAATATCATCATAATTACAATTGAAGCTTGTTTTGATAGCTTGTTTTTCTGAAGCTACAACTACTACTTCATCATCTGCATAATAAAATGCTGGTCTGATTCCTGCGGGGTCACGAGCTACAAAAGCTGCACCATATCCAGTCATTCCACACATGGCGTATCCACCATCAAAATCACGGCAAGAACGTTGTAGAACTCTTTGTAAATCAATATTTTCTTGAATAATATCCGATAATTCTGGATTATGATATTCGCTTTTGAAGTACTCGAATTGGCGTTGGTTTTCTTCGTCTAAAAAATGACCGATTTTCTCCATTACCGTTACAGTATCCACTTTTTCTTTAGGATGCTGACCAAGCGAAACAAGTTTGTCGAATAACTCTTCAACATTTGTCATGTTGAAATTTCCAGCCATTACTAAGTTTCTACTTCTCCAGTTACTTTGTCTGAGCATTGGATGACAGTTCTCAATTTCATTCTGTCCGTGTGTTCCGTAGCGAAGGTGTCCTAAAAATACCTCGCCAGAAAAAGCCACATTTTCTTGAATCCAATGAGCATCTTTAGCTTTGTCTTTGTTGTCCTTGAGAGCTTTTCGGAATTTCTTGTAAATCTTTCCAAAAATATCAGGTACAGCATTTTGTTCAACAGAACGATAGCGACTGATATAACGATGACCTGGAGGAACATCAATTTTGATGTTGGCTACTCCTGCACCGTCTTGTCCTCGGTTTACCTGTTTTTCCATCATCAAATACAATTTGTTCAAACCGTACAATGGCGTGTTGTATTTGTTGATATAATACTGATAGTCTTTCCGAAGACGGATTAGCGCTATCCCGCACTCGTGTTTAATTGCGTCAGACATGACTTTAATTATATTTTTTTTTGAATTATTAGAACCTATTTTTTGGAAAATAAAGTTCCCTAAACCAATGTATTAAATGTCAAATGGTTTTGGTAAGAATTCGCAATAAATCTCAGATTAAAAAAAAATTAAAGATGGGTTATTTTTCTGTAAGCAAAATTACAGATATAACTTTGAAAAAAGCAAATTTTAGAGATTCATTAACAGTATTTTTTCTCACATTTTCTCTGCTTGTAATTATTTTTAGATTAAGTTGAAGTATTAGTATTTAATACTTAATTTTCAAGACTTGGTGAATTAGGATTTGAAGATTACCAAAGATGTCAGAGTATTAGATTTTTGTAAAAAATAAGATTACTGTTTAAAATAAAAATCCGTCTCGGTCATGACCGAGACGGATTGATTACTTACTTATTTTATTTCTTTTGATATTCTTTATCTAAAAATAAGTAACGATTATCATTCGGAGTTTTAATTGCTTTTGATTGTACTTTAATAATCATCACATCTGGATTGGCTTCGTCTTTCGCTACTGGCCAATTTTCTAAACCTGCTCCATTTGGATTACCTGTTTTGATAAAGTTCGCAAAATAATTTTGCATCGTTTGCGATACTTTATAATCGTCTTCATTCCAATCATAAATTGTATTGCCCGCTAAATTTCCCATGGCATATTCAATTTCAGCCGAATGAACTGCACCTTTAGGTTTTTGCGGTTTTGGAGCATTTTTGTCTCTTTTTACAACACCACCCGCCAATGCTGCTTCAACATCTTGGGCTTTCATATCGGGTCTTTGATGTGCATAAAAGTAACGATAAACTGGTTGATTGCTATTTTTACGATGTGCATCAAACCATTTCCAAGTTGAATAAGCGATAAAACGATCGCCAGCCAAAGCAGTTGCCGATTGTTCTGTTTCTTCGCCTGTTCCTACTGGATATAATTTTAATACTTCCTCTGCTTTTTCACCATAAAGTTCTTTTACAGTATTTGTATAAACTTCTGGAGTAGCTTCTTTGCCTTTTGTCAAAGCTTTGTAATTCATTTCTTCCGAATTCCAACCTACTAATAATGGAACATTGGCATGTTCTTTACTTGCATAAACTTCAGGAAGCGTTTTTGGTAAAAAGTAACCATCAAGTGTTGATTTGAAATTCCAAACGCCAAATTCCATCATTTTCTGATAAATTTCATAAGTACTCATCGCACGTAATTCTTTCAAAGAATTTACACCCGCTTTTTGTGCAAATGAAGTTCCTGTTTTTTCACCTTCTTGCAATGAAACCGCTGCCAATGTTGGGAAAACCAATCCACCACTTTCGCCAATCGCACCAGCAATTAAATTTCTTGATAATGGCGAAACCATTTGTGCACTTACAGAAACAGAACCTGCTGATTCACCTGCAATCGTGATTTTGTTTGGGTCTCCACCAAAGTTTGCAATATTTGCTTTTACCCATCTCAAAGCAGCGCTTTGGTCTAAATAACCATAATTTCCTGAAGCTTTGTTCGGAGATTCTTTCGTTAATTCTGGATGCGAGAAAAAGCTAAATATGCCCAATCTATAATTTAAAGTAACTGTTACAATTCCTTTTTTCGACATACTTTCGCCGTCATAACGTGGTTCAGAACCATCGCCTGCGATAAAACCACCGCCATAAAAATAGACCAATACTGGCATTTTTTCCTGCGTTTTTACTTTTGGCGTCCAAACATTCAAATACAAACAGTCTTCGCTCATCCCATTACTTCTAAAACCCATATCGCCAAAAATTGCTGGTTGAACGGCTTTCGGTCCAAATTGCTTAGTTTCTAAAACCCCAGTCCAGTTTTTTACGGGTTGTGGTTCTTTCCATCTCAAATCACCAACGGGTGGTTGTGCATAAGGAATACCTTTGAAAGTATGGATATTTGAACGCACATCAAATTCTCCTTCAACAATTCCATTGACGGTTTTGACTTGAATGGGCAATACATAACCATTTTTTTGTGCTTGTGCGGTAATATTGAGCGTCGTCAATGCACAGAGTAAGATGAGTAATCTGATGTTAAATTTCATTTTATTTGTTAGTTTTACGAAAGATTGAATCTATTGTCTCAATTTGTGACAATATTAAAGTGAATTACAGAAAAATACAATTAAATCTTATTATTTTTTAAAATGTCAGAAAATCCAATTCCTTCAAAGTATGCAAAAACAGCTAAAGAATCTGGCTTTTTAGCTCATATCGCCTATGATTCAGTCATTTTTGGCTTTGATGGCACAACTTTAAAAATTTTAATTTCTGGCTATAGTAATACCAAATTATTTGCTTTACCGGGTGGATTTGTGAAGGAAAATGAAAGTCTTGACGATGCCGTAAGAAGGGGTTTATTCGATAGAACTGGTTTAGAAAACATCTATTTAGAGCAATTTCACACTTTCGGGTCTTTGGAAAGATACATTCCTGCAACGATTGAAAAAATTATGTTGAGTAATGGGCATTTGAAAGCTGGAGAAAACCACTGGCTTTTGGAGCGTTTTATTTCGGTAGGATATTATGCTTTAATCAATTTTAATGAAGTAAAACCTAAGCCCGACGAATTATCTGATAGTTGTGAATGGTATCCAATCAATGAATTACCGCCGTTGATGCTCGACCATCACGAAATGGTGCAGAAAGCTTTGGAAACACTTCGTGGAAATATCAATAAAAAATTGGTTGGAGCGAATTTATTACCTGAAAAATTCACGATGAAACAATACCAACAAGTATATGAAGCGATTTTAGGAGAAAATATCCGTAGAACTACGTTTCAAAGACAAATACTTGGTTTGGAAATTTTGAAACGGCACGAAAAACAGTTTTTGGGCAAATCGCACAAAGCACCATTTTTGTATAGTTTTATTAAATAGGACGTTATTCTACTAATAAACGGAAACTATTTGTAGCGGTAACCCTTGCGGTTACCGTTCGCTGTATAATTATATTGTAAAACGAACGGCAACCGCAAGGGATTGCCGCTACAAGTTTTATACTAAAACCAACTACTCCATTCCAAGTATTAGTATTTTCTAATTATTCTTTCTATCCTTCTTTCACATAAGTATCCAGCCAAGTATCCATCTCCCAAAGCATGTGCAAAATAGATTCTTTGGCTTGATATCCGTGGCTTTCGTAAGGTAATTGTACATAACGTACTGTTGCACCCAAACCTTTTAAAGCATTATAATATCGCTCTGACTGAATAGGAAAAGTACCCGTATTATTATCAGCTTCGCCATGAATTAACAATAAAGGCGTTTTCATTTTATCAGCATAATTGAAGGGCGACATTTTATGATATGTTTCGGGCGTTTGCCAAAAAGTACGTTCTTCGCCTTGAAAACCAAAAGGTGTTAAAGTTCGATTATAAGCCCCACTTCTAGCAATTCCAGCTTTAAACAAATTAGAATGCGACAATAAATTTGCCACCATAAATCCACCATAAGAATGCCCCATGACCCCTACTCTATTCGGGTCAACTACTCCTAATTTCGCACCTTCGTCGATAGCAGCTTTTGCACCAGCTACCAATTGTTCTAGGTAAGTATCATTGGGTTCGGTAGTTCCTTCACCAACTATTGGAATAGACGTTCCTTCTAAAATCGCAAAACCTTGCGTCACCCAAAATATTGGTGAACCCCAATAAATAGAAGTAAATTCATAAGGCGAGCCTGAAATTTGTCCTGCATTACTTTTGTCCTTAAATTCTAAAGGGTAAGCTTCTAACAAACATGGCAAAGCACCTTGCTCTTTTTGATAATCAGCGGGTAAATAAAGATTCGCTGTTAACTCCACTCCATCGTGACGTTTGTATTTTAATACTTGTTTTTCAACACCTTTTAAAGCTGGATATGGATGTGGAAAAAAAGTAATTTGTGTACTATTCTGTTGCTTTAAATCTCGAATAAAGTAATTTGGGTTCTCTTGTTTAGATTCTCTGATAGTCAGAATAATGTGTTTTTCATTATCAAGAATAGCAATCGGTCGTTCATAAAATGGTGCTTCCGAACGCCAAAGTCGATTTGTCTCCTTAGTCGCAAGGTTCAGAATATCTACAAAAGGTCTATCGCCTTCAGCCGATGCCCCATCGCCCGTCATAAATACGGAATTATCTTTTTGCAAATCCATGACCAATCGTCCATACTGATTTTTTTTCGTTGATGGACTTCCCGGTTCATTGTATTTGTCTTCAGAAGAACGGTCGAATAAAACAACCGCTTCTTTCTCTCCACTTGGGTCAATAATTTTGGTAATTACTCTTCTGGTTTTATGCCAATATTCATCGATTAAAGCCAAATTTTCGTTTGCCCAAATAATTCCTGCATAGCGAGACCCAGTTTCAGCAATGGTTTTGATTTCTCCTGTAAAAGGCGAACTCAAACTTATTACTTTATCTCGAACTGCTACTTCATTTCTAGGGTCGCCTTCGTCTTGTGCTTCTACCCAATAAACAGTAGCAGGAGTATCATGTCGCCAATTAAAGCCACGTGGTTCTTTTTGAACAGCATCAAACGAAATCGGAATATTTTCAATCAAAGGATTATCCGCCAACGTTCTGATAAATGTTCCATTAATGTTTAGCACATCTATTTTTAGTGGAAAACGGCTGTAAGGAACAAGGTATGAAAACGGTCTTTGGATAGTTTTTACCAAAAGGTACTGCCCATCGGGCGAACTACTCGCCGATTGAATAATACTTGCTTCAACAATTTTTTTCACTGTTCCTTCCAAACTGATTATTACCAGTTCAGCGGTGGCGTAAAATTCGAAAAGCCTTTCGTCACTTTCATTCTTTAGTAAATCTTGGTAGGTTCTACTAGGATTTGTTTTTCCTAAATTTTCAAGAATTGTTGGACCTGTCGGTACTGCATTTTTCTGCGGTGGATTTCCTCGGTTTGGAACAAGTATTTTCGCCAATAAAGATTTTCCATCCGAAAGCCAAGAGTATGGATGCCCAAAAACAGCATTCATTGCTAAATCAGAAACTTTTTTAGCCGTTGCTGTTTCAATATCAAGCACCCAAAGTTCTATTTTTTCAGGACTTGAATGACAAAATGCAATTTTAGATTCATCTGGCGACCAACTTGCATAGTTCAATAAAGGTTTTTCGGGCAAACCTTTGATAGATATTTCTTCTTTCCCTACTACTTTTCTTAATCGAATCCCTACAAAATAAGTCGTTCGGCTTGGACCATTATTAGCAGGATTAATTCTCAAACCAGCCAATCGAAGTTCAGGTTCTGCTAATTGTGCAATAGAAGGCTGTGCTGCACGCTGAAGCAAAACCATCCATTCTCCTTTTGAATCCACACTTACACTTGGTGTTGGGCTTGCCGTAACTAAATCGGCAATTACTTTAGGCGGTGTTTGGTAACCGTCATTTTCACAAATATCCATATCGTCACGAAGTGTTGAAAGTGTAAAGTTTATTACAAAATACTTATGCTTATCTATTCAAATAAACCAACAATAGTATATTAAGCTGAAAATTGTTTCTCGATTAAAATCCCTTCAGATAGATAATATCCGTAAAATTTCAAGAAATCCATACACAATTATGTGTTTTAAATTTTATCTGCGTATGCTCAGGTTCGTAACAAAGAAGAATGTATCATATTTAAGCCATATAGTAATGGATAATTTAAAAAAAGTTATTCTGTAATTTTACCATGCGTTAAAACAAGCTCAATCTTTAGTAATGACCAAATATGTCCTATTTTCATAAACTTCTTTGGTGTATCAATTAAAAATTGTTTATTTTGCAAGTGTTACTCTTTTTCAAAATCATTACCAAAAGACAACAAATAATAATTTTAATAACTATAAATCAACCACTTAAATAAATAATTACATCTTAATATTGATATTATCAGTCTCTACTAAAGTAGTAAAAACATTGTACAAGTACCATCGCTTATAATAATCGCTAAATATCTTTTGATGTTTACTGGCTTTTTTAACTTCTTTATTTACAAAACTATTTTTAATCTCTCATTATCATTTTTATGAGTAATGTTTTTAACCTAAATTATCGCCATTTTAAAAATCATGAAAAAAAGTATCATCCCCGCCTCTGTAGTATTAATTTCTCTTATCTTAACTCAATCTTCTTGCGTGACAAGTAAAAAGTACAATGAGCTCGACAGTTCGAAAAGTCGGCTCAATGAAAACTTCAAACGTTCACAAGTTGAAGTACGAGATTTAAGAGCCAAAACATTAACACTCTCAGAAGAATTACTTGCCCAAGAAAACAAATATCGTTCTTATTTTGTAGAAATTGGCAACATCAGAAACAACTACAAAAAAGATTCTTTGAAAGTTTTAAGCCTTTTCAAAGATGTAGATTTGAAAGTTGAAGAATTCAAAGCGTTTAAAGTTGAAACGCAGAAAAAAATTGAAGGATATGAAACTCAAGTGAGTTCACTTAATACTCATATCAAAAAACAAGAAAAAACGATTAAGGTTTTAACTAACAGAATTGTAAAAGAACGCAGGATTTATGCCAACCAGAAGCGTGAAATTATCAATCGTTATGAAAGAAAAATTAAAACCTTGAATGCCGCCTCAGTTAGATCTTCTTCTAATGGTATTTAATTTTCAAAACCTTTGATTTCCAATTGCGAAATCAAAGGTTTTTTCTTTTTAACCACCACTTACTGGCGGAATCAATGCAATCTCATCTCTGAAATGTAAAATCAAATCTTTCTCAGCATATTCGCTGTTCACTGCAAGCAATAACGATTTAATCGTTTTCAGTTTCGGATAATCATTCTTTAGCCTTTCCAGCAATTGCCCCGCATTTGCCTCTTTCTCCATGTCTATTTCAATATAAGTATTTCCAATTATTTCCTTGGTAATACCAAAAAGATTGATGCCGTACTTCATATTACTTTCTAAATATTAATTTTAAGCCACAACAATTGAATGTTTTTGCATTCACTACAGTTATTTACTTAAATTTGTTCAACAAAGAAACGAATTTAGACGTGATAACTCAAAACAAAAAACAGAACACTCAAAACTTGATTTACGATAATCATGGTCGGCCAATTACGTATTTACGTTTGGCAGTGACTGACCGTTGTAATTTGCGTTGCTTCTATTGTATGCCAGAAGCGGGTGTGAAGTATTTACATAAATCAAAATTGATGACTTATGAAGAAATGCTTCGAACAGTTTCGGTTTTGTCTGAATTAGGCATTTCTAAAGTTCGGATTACTGGCGGAGAACCTTTTGTTCGACATAACATGATTGATTTCATGTATCAGCTTTCTGAAATTGAAGGCATTACTGAACTCAATATTACCACAAACGGTATTCTGACGGGACAGTACATTCGCCAAATGAAAGAAATGGGCGTGCGTTCTGTTAATCTAAGTTTGGATACTTTAGATAAAAAACGCTTTTTTGAAATCGCTAGAAGAGACGAATTCGACAAAGTTTATCAAACACTTTTTCAGTTATTAGACGCAGGTTTTGAAGTAAAAGTAAATGCTGTGGTAATGGACGGACAAAATACCCAAGACATAATTCCATTAACAGAACTTACAAAAGATAATAAAGTTTCGATTCGTTTTATTGAAGAAATGCCCTTCAACGGCGAAGGTTCGCATTATCCAAAACTGAACTGGAACGCTCCTCGTATTTTAGCAGAGATTAGAAGTAAATATCCTGATTTACAAAAATTGGTTGATGCTCCGAATTCTACTTCTTATAATTATCAAATTCCAAATTATCAAGGCAATATCGGTGTAATTGCTGCTTTTTCACGTACTTTCTGTGGCACTTGTAATCGTATTCGTCTGACTGCAACAGGCGATTTAAAAACGTGTCTTTACGACGACGGCGTACTGAATATCAGAGATTTATTGAGAAATGGTATTTCTGATGAAGAATTGAAAAATACATTTATCAACGTTTTCAAACAACGCCCAAAAGACGGTTTTGAAGCCGAACGCAATCGCAAAAGTATTATTACAGAATCTATGACTACGATTGGGGGATAAGTAAGAGTTTTGAATCAGTAGTATTTCGGATTTGTGATTTCTGATTTCGGAAATTTTAGCAAATACTTTGTAAAGTACTCTTTATGAGTTTTAAATAATCTCGTCTATTTCATTCAAGTAACTTCCTTGAAAGGAGGTTTTTAGACTAATACTTCTAAAAATGCGTTAATTTTGTTTTGTGAAACAGATGTTAGCCCATTTTTGAATCTATCTTTTTATGACAATTTCTGAAATCTTCAATCAATTTAATCAGCTTAAAGTTCTTATCGTTGGCGACGTAATGCTCGACTCTTATACTTGGGGAAAAGTAGAACGTATTTCGCCAGAAGCTCCTGTTCCGGTGGTCAATGTACTCAAGCGTGAAGTACGTTTGGGCGGTGCGGGAAATGTGGTAATGAATGTACAAAGTTTGGGAGCAGAAGCCATCATTTGCTCGGTGGTCGGGAACGACACTTATGGAAATGATTTAATCAAACTTTTGCAAGAACGAGGTCTATCTACCGAAGGCATCATTCAGTCTGAAACCAGAATTACGACTGTGAAAGAGCGAATCATTGCTGGTTCTCAGCAAATTGTACGCATTGACACCGAAACCGACGCTTTGATTAACGAATCTGAAAATCAGCTATTGAGTCAAAAAATAAAGGAACTTGCAAAAGAAGCGAATGTCATTATTTTTGAAGATTACGACAAAGGCGTTCTTTCAAAACCGCTCATTGCCGACATCATTGATTTTGCCAATACGCACAATATTCCAACCGTAGTTGACCCTAAAAAACGAAACTTTTTGCATTATCAACAAGCTACGCTTTTCAAACCCAATTTGAAAGAATTACGTGAAGGCTTGGACATCAGTTTTGATGTAAAGAAAAGCGAAGAATTAGAAAATGCAGTGAGTCAGTTGAAAAATGCACTTCAATTAAAAGGTGCTTTTATTACGCTTTCCGAGCGTGGTGTTTACATTGATTTCAACAACGAAAAAAAACATTTCCCTGCCCATGTTCGTAAAATTGCGGACGTTTCTGGAGCGGGAGATACTGTGATTTCGATTGCCGCTTGTTGTGTAGCATTGGGTTTATCGCCAGAATTAGTAGCGGGTTTGTCCAATTTGGGCGGTGGTTTGGTTTGTGAATCTTTGGGCGTTGTGCCAATTAATAAAGCTTTATTAGAAAAAGAAGCAATTTTACATTTAGAAAAATAAGCCTAAAATCTTCCTATAATGTTTGAAGTACAAAAAGGTGATTTTTTGATTTCGACGGATAAATCAAAATTACAAATTGACGTGATTCATGATTACCTTGCTAATCGCTCTTATTGGGCGAAAGATATTCCTGTGGAAATCGTTCAGCGTTCTATTGCTCATTCGATTGCTTTTGGTGTTTATCATCAACAAGAAAATACATTAACGCAAATTGGTTTTTGTAGAGTCACCAGCGATTTGGCTACTTTTGCTTACTTGTCAGACGTTTTTGTGTTGGAAGAATACCGAGGAAATGGACTTTCTAAATTTTTGGTTGAAAGCGTGCTGCAACATCCCGATTTACAAAATTTACGCAGATGGGTACTCGCCACTTGGGATGCCCACGGTTTGTACGCTCAATTCGGCTTTGAACCATTAGATAAACCCGAACATTTTATGCAGATAAAAGCGGTGAATCCCTATGGGAAATTATGAGTTTTGAATTATGAAATAGTACTTCAAACTTTCTTTCAAATTTCATTTTCACATAAAAATGCTAAAAGCTGGTTTAATTAAAATCTTTCGACAAATAACATCTCATAATTCAAAACTCACAATTAAGAAGGTTTTTCTTCAATCCCAAGCATCGTCAAAGACGGATTAATGGTTCTGGGGGTGATGACAATTTTGAAAATTTTATTACTCGCAATTCTAAATTCGGCTACGTACTTTCCTTTCTCTTTCAAACTTCTATACACTGCCGTATAATTAATTTTACTTTCCCAACCATTGATTACCAAAGACGCAATTACTTGGTCTAAACATTTACTGAGGTTAGAAAAATAGCTTAAAACCGTTTCTTTTTCACGAATTGTATTCAGCGAACCAATCGGAATTACGGCTACTTCATAAATAGTTTGTTGTTTCATAAATATTAATGAAAAATAATTCAACTATTTTTCAAACGTAAAACTTTTTATAAACGTTCAACGTTTTCATATCATACGCTTCCAAAAAGCAAAAAGCCCCAATTTTCATTGAGGCTTTTTTTATGTCTTCATTTCAAAGAAAATTACTGAGCAATCGCTGTAAATTCAATTTCTACTAAGTAATCTGGAGAAACCAATTTACTGATTTCGTAAATTCCTGTAGTTGGCTTAATTGCTCCAAAAAATGCTCCGTGAGCTTTCGCAATATTATCAAACTGTGTAATATCTGTCGTAAAAATTCTTGTTCTTACTACATCGTTCAAGCTTGAACCAGCTTCTTCTAATACTTTCGCAATTCTTTCAATGATGTTATTGGTTTGTGCAAAAGCGTCGTCGGCCTTTACATTTTCACCATCAACAATGGCAACTGTTCCTGATACTTCAATAATATTTCCGATTCTTACGGCACGGCAATAGCCCATTTTGTCTTCCCACGGTGACCCTGTAAGGATATTTTGTCTTGACATTTTGTGATTATTTTTTGGTTAAGGCACAAAGATAATTTTAGCAAATTGAAATACTAAAGGTTTTGTATTCAATTTTGAGAATGCCAAAGAGTATTTATCTAAAATTTGTCGTGGAGATTGCTCAGTATCAAGTATTTTAAAGATAACTTGCCAAAGAAATCTCCAAATCATCACGCTTTGAAAACCTTTATTATCTATTTCATTACTGCGTCCATTAGTTACATTGCTACCATTCCGCCCGGACCGCTGAGTGTTTATGTCGTACATAGTACGCTACAAAAAAACATTAAAATTGCCCTTTGGGTAGCTTTCGGAGGAGTACTTTGCGAAAGTACCTACGCATATTTAGCCATCGAAGGTTTAATGATTTTTGATCAATATCCTAAAGTTGAATTTTGGATGCAAAGAGTAATTATCGGCTTACTTTTCGGAGTAGGCATTTTTACTTTTTTCCAAAAACAAGCCAATATTGAATACGAAAAAGTATCGCTAAACAATCCATTTTTTTCTTTTGTCAAAGGCATTTCTTTATCGCTCTTCAATCCTGCTCTTTTGCCATTTTGGGTGGTAGTTTTACTTTCTTATGACAAATACGATTGGTTAAAAATTACTTCTTCCATTGAAAAAATCAGCTTTGTATTAGGTGCTGGCACAGGTACATTTTTGTTGGTTTATACTTATGCTTTTCTGGCGAATTGGAAACGAAATCTTATTTTTAAATACCTCAACGACGAAAGGCTCAATAAACTCATCGCTTGTATTTTTATTGGATTGGCTTTATTACAATTGGTAAATTTATTAATGAACTGAGGGGGGTGATAAAAAATCTTATTTTGAAAGTGTAGTGGCAACTCTTGCAGTTGCCATACTTGAAACGGCAACTGCAAGAGTTGCCAACATTATTTGAGGAATTATTGAATTTTAAATGAATACTTTTAAAATACTGGTAATCAAACCCTAATCACCATTTACTAATCCCTAAGTAAAACTTCAAGCTAATTGATGTACATCTTTCACGATAATTTCGCTACGAGTATAATCTATCAAGCCTGCATTTTTGAGTTCATTAAACAGTAAAGTAACGGTTTGGCGGGTACTGCAAATCAATCCTGCGATGTCGTTATGGGTAAGATAATTTTTCACCACAATATTTTTTGTTTGTCCGTTTCCTTCTTTCATTGCCCAATCTTTCAAGAACAAAGCAAACCTTGTTCTTACATCTTTGAACATCAGATTGGTATAATTATTAGAAATTCGCTTGAGTTTAAAACCCACCAATTTGGTATAACGAATGGCTAATTGAGGATTTCTTTTTACGATATTTTCAAAATCATTTTGCTTGAAACTACAAATCACTACTTTGTCGGAAACGGCAACGGCGTACTCGTCTTCGTTTTCATTCATTTCATCAAAAGTGTATTGTCCGAACAAATCCCCCGAACGCAAAATCTCTTTTACTGTTTCATTACCTTCTGCATCCACCGAAATAATTTTTAGCGTTCCGCTTTTGATAGTATAAAGTCTTTGCTCGTCATCATGCGAAAAGTAAAGAATTTCATTTTTTTTAACCGTCTTAAAATTCGGAATCAAACACAAAGCACGGTTTTCTTCACGGCTTAAAACCGAGAACAATTGGTGGTCGTGTAAGTACCAATATTTTGCTTCTTCTTGCATTGCAATCTTAGGTTAAAGTATAAAAAAAGGCAAAAATATCTCCTTTGCGAATGTATGCCACTACCGAACAGCAAAAGAAAGTAACCAATGCTAAGATAAACAAATATCCTCCATCTCCGTCGCTCTCAATTCCCAAAACTGTGAGATGTGCCAAAATAGCACCCAACATCACTCCCATTCCTAAAAATGCTCCTACCCAAGCTTTGCGTGGCGTTAGTAACAGTATCACTACTAAAAGTTCGGTTACGCCTGCCCCATAGCGACCGAATGGCTCAACGCCCAATTTACTAAACAAGGCTACGCTTTCGGCTGCACCCGAAAATTTGAAGAAAAGTGTTTGGGCTAAAATCACCGCTGCGATGATTTGGGCTGTCCAAGTAATATAGATTTTTTGACTGGTCATGGCTTTATTTTTTGATTATTTTTTCCCAATTAATATCTGCTTTAGCTTTTAGATTGGCTTCGTCTTTGTTCCAATCGTTAAGCGTATTGCTAAAAAAAGTATGATAAAACAAGTATAATTTCCCGTTGACGATTTTAAAGGTTTCGGGGTCAACTTCTATTTTTTCGCCTTTACTTCCCATCGCATAAGCACACCAACCGCCGTACTGAGCTTCGTATTTTGAAGGATTTTTTTTGAAGATTTCAAGATTGCTAGCTGATGCAAATTGATAAGTAATACCCTCTTGTGTGTAAGTGTACTCTTTTTTGCCTTTTTGTGGTTTTCCTTGAAAATAAGCTACGGCATCGTAGCTACTTAGTGCTACTCCTTTTTCTATTAAGAAGTGTTTTTTTCTCGTGTTTATGTCTTGTGAAAAAACATTTAAACTAATGATACTGAATAAAATAATGAGAATTTTCATTTGTGTTAGGGTTTGATTACAATACAAATTTTGACATTTCTCAGTCCACAAATTGTCATCCAAATTACCATTTCATAACTTTTATATTTTACACAAAATAATTCAACAAAATATTGACAATATTATATTTTTGTCATAAATTCAATAAACTAAACAATTATCAAAATGACTACTATTGAAAGCATAGAAAATTGGGGTGATAGACATCATCCAGCGTGGCTTGACATTGTTCGGATTGGCTTGGGGTTGTTGCTATTTTTCAAGGGAATGAGCTTTATCGGCGATACTTCCTATCTCTCGACGCTCGTAGAAGGACTGCATTTTAATGCTTGGACTTTCGTGGCGGTGCATTATGTAGCCTTTGCCCATTTGGTCGGAGGATTGTTGATTACTTTGGGTTGCCTTACCCGACTGGCGGCGGCTTTCCAAGTACCGATTTTGTTTGTAGCAGTATTTTTTGCTAACATCAGAAATGGTTTTACTTTCGTCAATTCTGAGCTTTGGTTGTCGATTGTAGTGTTGGTTTTACTCTGTGTATTTTGGCTGATTGGCTCTGGCAAATTTTCCTTTGATGAGTACGTAAAAAATCATCCAGCTTATAAAATGAAGTGATTTTTGGGATTTGAAAACACGTATTAATCATTCATGTTTTGGTAAAATATTGTAAAAAGCTACTTGAATGATTAACAATATTCTGTAAATCGGTATTGAAACGAATCAATACCGATTTTGTTTTTTACAGGGATTAACCTAATTCTATTCCTTTCGCTGTACCTCATAAATACCTCTAATATTCGTAATTTTAATAAACATCATATTACCTCACATTACTTAGGTTACAAGTATTCATCTATCTTTCTATTTCCAATTTGTTATTGGAATTCGATTATATTTGTAAAAGATGAATTTATATTACATGGAAAAATTACGAACACATATTCAACATATTGCTCCTATTAATGATGAGGAGTTTGAAGAAATCAAAACGCACTTTACAGTCAAAAGAGTTAGAAAAGGACAGTACCTTCTCAGCGAAGGTGACGAGGTAAAACACGAATTCTTTGTGCTATCGGGGATTTATAAAGTCTTTTATATTGACGGACAAGAGAAAGAGTATATTTTACAATTTGCTCAAGAAAATTGGTGGATGTCTGATTACCCTTCTTTCTTCAAACAGAAAGATGCAACTATGTACATAGAATGTTTGGTAGAAGGAGAAGTGTTATGTCTAACTCTACAAAATAGAGAAAAGCTTTCAGCAACTTTTCATAAAATGGAGCATTTTTTCAGGGTTAAACTAACCAATGGCTATGTGGCACTACAATTAAGAATCAAGCTTTTATTGTCGGGAACGCCGCAACAGCGTTATGAAGAATTTGCAAGACTTTACCCCAACCTCATGCAACAAATACCTAAAAAATTAATCGCAGAGTTTTTGGGCGTGAGCCGAGAAACCCTCAGCCGTTTGTATCAATAATAAAATCTAACTTCTGTCTCCCTTTTAAATGTAATACTTGTAGTCCATAGTTTTCAAACTGCAATTTCATCCGTCACAAAATGCCCTGCGGTACTGTCAAAAATATGACTGTCCGCAGGGCATTTTGTGTGATTTAAATCACACAAACAAAGTGATTTACTTCCTTCTATTCGGAGGCATACACCTTGTAATTTTACATCAGAAATCAGAACAAAATCAATACCGAGCGCTCAAGATGAAGTTCTTTTAAAAATCAAGATGTAACAATTAAACTATTTAAAGTCATGGAAACTAAAGTATTAATCATCGCTTCAAATGCCAATGCAATCGGCCCCAACAATAGAAGAACAGGAACATTTTTACCTGAAATAGCTCATCCTTATGCCGAATTTAAGAGAGCTGGCTACCAAATTGATTTTGCCACATTAACAGGCGACACGCCATATTTAGATGCTTTGTCCCTGGCTGACGACCCTGACAATTTGGCTTTCCTAGTAGGTGATGGTTGGGCTAAAATGCAAAAAGCCGCAAAATTATCAGACGTTGATGTAAGCCAATATGAGGCAATTTTCGTTCCTGGAGGTTTAGCACCAATGGTAGATATGGTTGAAGAACCTTTATTGAAAAAAGTAATTGCTGATACTTATGAACGTGGTGCAGTAGTAGGTGCTGTGTGTCACGGTCCAGTTTCTTTACTAAATGTAAAATTGAGTGACGGAAGCTATTTGGTAAACGGTAAAAATATTGCTTCGTTTACCACAGCAGAAGAAGATAATTATGCTCGCCCAGATGTGCCATTCGACCTTCAAACAGCACTAACTGAGCAAGGGGCTATCTTCCATGCTGCCGAACCTTGGTCAGCCAATAGTATCGCCGACGGCCACATTGTAACTGGTCAAAATCCAGCTTCCGCCAAAGGTGTTGCCGAAAAAATGATTGCTATTTTGGCTGCCTAAGTTAATGTCCTTGCTCTTATTATTCAAACCAGAGCAAGGACTATTTTCCATATCATATTTCCAAAGAACTTAAAATTGTAAAGACATGAACTCAACTATAATTTTTGTATTCGCTAAATGGCAGGTTTCAGAAAACCAATTGCCAAACGTATTAGAACTTTTAAATGAAGTTGCCGAAAAAAGTAGATTAGAGTCTGGCAATCTGTTTTATAATGTTCATCAAAGCCAAACAGAGCCAAACATCTTACTATTATCAGAAGCGTATAAAGATGAGAGTGCATTGAACGAACATAGAAATTCAGAGCATTTCCAAAGTATTGTTGTCAGCAAAATTGTACCGCTTTTGGCAAACAGAGAGGTTTATTTGACCCATCAAATCTTGTAAAATATTACATCATCATTGTATAAAATTTATTGAAACAATGAAAACGACACACAATATATCCAGCCAAGTGAAAACTCTTGTGTTGATAGCTTGTACTTTTTTGACTTTCGGTCAAACTGTTTTTGGACAAAAATCAAATCAAAAAAGTGAAGAAATAGCTAAAATAACTCGCTTTCAAGTGAAGCAAGAATATGTTGAGCAGTTAAAAAAACTGATTAGTGATTATGTCAAATTATCCCTTTCAACGGATGCTAACATTATGGCAGAGGGATATTTTGAAGAAAATGTGCCAAGTACCTTGTGGTTATTTGAAAGATGGAACACAAAAGAGGCTTTCACAAAAGCTAATATCAGTACGAAAGCCATAAAGGAACTATCAAAAACTGCTTTAGTTGAGCCTGAAAAAGAGATTTATGTAAAAGACATAGAACCAATTTCAAAAAATCAATGGCGAAAGACCAGTAGTTTAGGCGATAATCAATTGACTATTATGCTCTTTGTTGATGCGAAAAAGGGGACAGAATCCAAATTCAAAAAGGTTTACCATCAGGCGATGCCACAATTTCGAAGCGAACTTGGCGTAGTAACCTACCAATTATCGCAATTAGAGAACGATAAATCTCAATTTGTAACGTTTGAAAAATTTAGAAGCAAGGAGGCATTTCAGTATCATCTTAATTTTCCTCCTATTCAACCTGTAATTGATTTCCTAGATACAAGTATCAAAAAACAACCATTTCAGGAGGGACTTCATACGCTTATTGAATTTACTCCATTAACTCGTCAATAATTCAAGAAAATCATCATTTACTTTTAATTTTTAAAACAATGAAAACAACATATCAACTCATCGTTGCAAGTATATTCACTTTACTTGCCGTATCAAATACTATTGCTCAAACTAAACAAAACGCTAAAACAATGAACACAAATCAATCAAATGAGTTAGCGATAATTAATAAATTATCCACTCAGTCTGCTGTTGTAAATATGCCTGTTAGTCAATTATTGAATGCACCTGGCAATGAAGGTTTACGAGAATTCTTTTTCACACCTGTAAAAAATAAGACTGCGTTGAAAGGAAAAAAAATTGCCGTACTCGTAGCCGACGGATTTGAAGAAATAGAATTAACAGGTCCCGTATGGTATTTTAAAGAACTTGGTGCAGAGGTAGAAATTGTTGCTCCAAAATATAATCCAGCACCAGAAAGATTCGGTCTTTCTTATCCTGAAATGTCAAAAACACATGTGATGGCTATTCAATATATTCAACCCGTAGGCTGGATAAAATTTGACAAAACAGCGGACCAAATCAAAGTAAATGATTATGATGCCGTATTCATTCCGGGAGGTGCATGGAATCCAGATAATTTACGTAATGACAAAGACGTAATTAAATTTATTCAAGATTTCAACAAATCAGGAAAACTCATCGCCGCTATCTGTCATGCTCCTGTTGTACTGGCTTCGGCAGATATTTTGAAAGGGAAAAAACTAACGGGTTATTGGAATATTCAAGTTGATTTAAAAAATGCTGGCGGAAATGTAATCGAAGCTCCTGTTGTAACAGACGGAAACCTAATTACCAGCAGACACCCTATTGATGTAGCTGATTTTTCGAGAGCCGTTGAAAGTTGGTTGATTAAAAAGTAAGGTGGATAGTCGTTTGACAAAGATTTTCTTCTGGAAACTCAACGAGTCTCCAGAAGAAAAAACAAAACTCAATTATAAAAAATAAAGTCATGAAAATAGATATTTTTAAACCAGCACAAATTGGTTCTTTGCAACTCAAAAATCGTCTTTCAATGGCTCCAATGACACGAGCAAGAAATGTAGATGGTATCCCAAACGAAAATAATGCCTTGTATTATGCACAACGTGCAAGTGCTGGTCTAATCATTACTGAAGGAACTGCTATTTCAGATACGGCAAAAGGTGTTTTGTACATTCCTGGTTTATATACTCCTGAACAAGTAGAAGGTTGGAAAAAAGTAACTAAAGCAGTGCATAAAAAAGGCAGTACAATCTTCACGCAACTATGGCATGTGGGAAGAGTCTCTCATACTTCTAATCAGCCCAATGGCATCGCACCAGTTGGTCCATCTGACATTCAGGCAAAAAATACTTTTGCTTGGGGATATGATGAAAATGGCGTAGAAGGTTTTGTTCCTGCCTCAAAACCAAAAGCACTCTTAGGCACAGAAGTAAAACAAATTGTGAACGATTTTGTAAAAGCAGCCCAAAATGCTATAGAGGCAGGTTTCGACGGCATTGAAATACACGGTGCAAACGGCTACTTGATTGAGCAATTTTTAAACCCTTTTGTTAACAATCGCTCCGATGAATATGGGGGTAGCATTGAAAATCGTTCCCGTTTTTTACTTGAAATTGTTGATGCAACGATTGATGCCATCGGCAAGCATAAAGTTGGTGTAAGATTAACCCCTTATGGTGGACTCGGTGATTTACCACATTATGAGGAAATTGAAGCAACGTACCAATATCTCGCAAGCGAATTAGCAAAAAGAGAAGTAGTGTATATTCACTTGATGGACCAACAATCAAAAGGTAGCCATGCCTTGCCAGAAGGATTTTTGGAACGCTTTCGCTCATGGTATAAAGGTACAATCATATTGGCAGGAAGTATGACCAGAGAGAAATCTGAGCAACTCATCAATGCGGGGACAATTGATATTGCAGGATTTGGAGAACTATTTATTTCAAATCCTGATTTGGTAGAACGCTTAGAAAACAATTGGCCTTTAACGCCTCCAAATCGAGATTTGTATTATGGACTAGGTACTCATGGTTATACAGATTGGGAAACCTATCAAGAACCAGCATTTGTTTAAATCATCATTAAAATACAGTTAAAACATTCATATTTTAAGGTCATGGAATTTAGAAAATTAGGAAAAACAGACTTGAATTTATCTGCCATTACTTATGGAAGCTTTGCGATTGGAGGTACAATGTGGGCAGGTTCAGTCAAAAAAGATGCACAGGAAGCCATCCTTGCTTCTATTGATAATGGTATTACTACATTAGATACCGCTCCGTTTTATGGATTTGGCTTTAGTGAAGAATTAATCGGCGAAACAATCAAAGATTTAGACCGCTCAAAAATTCAACTGCTTACTAAATTCGGAATGGTTTGGGATGGCAGCAACAAAGAAAAAGGAGACTTTATGTGGAATCAGGAACATGAAGGAAAAACCTATCCTATTTACAAGTATGCCTCCAAAGCCAATGTGATTAAAGAGGTTGAAGAAAGCCTTCAGCGATTAAAAACCGATTATATCGACTTGTTACAATTACACTGGCCAGACTCTACCACGCCTATCGAAGAAACAATGGAGGCATTACAACGGTTGATAGAACAAGGTAAAATTTTAGCTGCTGGCGTAAGTAACTATACAGCACAACAGATGCTTGAAGCACAAAAAAGTATCTCTTTAGCATCAAATCAAGTGCCTTACAGTATGTTAAAAAGAGGAATTGAGTCGAAAGTAATTCCTACTGCTATCGAAAATGAAATTGGAATTATCGCTTATAGTCCGCTGGAACGAGGACTTTTGTCTGGAAAGTTCTTTAATGGAGAATCTTTAAAGTCGGAAGACCACAGAAATGGATATTTTGGACAGTTTAATCTCGAAAAAGTAAAATCTTTTCTGGAAAGTATTGAACCGATTGCAAAAGACAAACAAGTCTCTTTATCCCAATTAGTATTGCGATGGACAACGCTTCAATTTGGTATCTCAATTGTATTAGCAGGAGCAAGAAATAAGGAACAAGCAGTAAGTAATGCGAAAGCTATTGAAGTTATTATCAGTTCAGATGAAATGCAGTTTATCAATACTGAATTGGCTAAACTTAGTCTAAATCAATAATGTCCTGAATAGTTTTATTCAAATAAATTCATCTTAGAAAATATCAAGAATATCACATTCCCGAAGTTATTTAAAACGATAAGTTAGAAAAATAAAACGCTTTGGATAAAAGAAGAAACAATACTCTGCACAAAATCATCATTTTCTTCAATGTATCATCATAAAACTCTCCTTATCTATTGGGTTTAGTTACCATATACCATAAATAAGGAGAGTTTTATTGTAAAATCTAAACTTAAAATTTCCAACAGCAAGTTTATACTTGATAAAGCCATCTAATTCAAGATAAACCTTAGGAGTTAAATTACATGACTAATAATTCCTCTCCTAAACACTCTCAGCCAATTCTTTGATTTTTACTTCTACGCCATTCCAAAGTTGGTTTCGTAATGCTAATGAACGAAGTGAATAGGCTTCTGCTTCTGCCCATTTTTCGGCATCGTCGCCACACAATTCTTCTACCATTTGTAAGGCTAAATGACTGTGGTGGTCGCCATCTACTTCGATGTGTCTTTCTAAATAATAATTGAAAATAGAAATGCTTTCTGGCATACTTTGGTTCAAATCTTTCACCATCGAAAGGAACATTGAAGGAATTAAATCTTCACGACCGAAAGTAAAGACTGCCGCCATGATGTGCGGTTTTTGTGTGTTGATTACTTCAAAAGTAAAATCTACAAACTGACGAACACTTTCTGAAACGCCAACTTTTGCCAAAGCTTCCTGAACACTTACTTTTTGAGAAAGTAAGGTAATGAAATTTTCAATTTGCTCGGTAGCCGCACCAGATTGTTGCATGGCTTTCAAGTATAATTCAAAATGGCTCATCACGTTTCCTTCTTCGTCTTTATCGCTTTCTTCACCAATCACAATTTCGTTGATTAAAAAACGAGTGGTAGCATTCCCCACTGGAATCCACGGAATATCCACACAAGTAAGATTTCGCTGCAATCCTTTCAGCAAAGACATAAAATCCCAAACGGCAAAAACGTGGTCTTGCATGAAAAGTTGTAAATCTTCTAATTCGTGGATGTACTTATAAACCGAGTGTGAAGTAATTTGTTGACGAGTTGGCTCAATTGTCGATTGAATTTTTAAAATATTAGGATTCATTATTATTATTTTATGAGTTTAAATACGTACGATTTTAGGAGTTATACCGATTTATTCTAACTCGTTTTTATTCAAAAAGTTGTGTTAGCATCGCAGTTTATCTTAGAAGTAAGCTCACTTCTGATAAGCTATACAATATCAAAATTACAAAACTTAATATTCATAACTTTCATTTAACATTAAGCTAATCATGAAGTAATATGTAAATCTGATTTTTGTGTAGAGACAAAACAATTTCTTTATGAAAAAAATCTATTGTATTTTTTATTGCTTATGTTACTTAGAAAGCAAAGCTCAAGACGGCGTCTATCCAAACAGCCAAGCCTTTGAAAAAGAACAACTTATTGCGACTAATGCTGTTGTTTTTAAAGAAAGATACAGCAGTGTAAAAGTTAAAAATGGCTCTACAAAAATCTATAATTTTAAAAATGCTTTTGGCTATCGTAAAGGCGAAAAAGACTGGCGATTTGTGGGTAATAAATCTTATGAAATTTTAAATAAAAAGGGCATTTACGTTTATCGTTTAGATATCAGTAATGAAATGTCCAATCAACTTTATTATTTCAGCAAAGAAGCTGATAGCGAATTGATTTCTTTATCAAAAAGAAATTTAAGAAAAGCCTATTCAGATAATCAAGATTTCGTTGAATTACTCAATAGCATCCATTGGCAAACAAGGTTGGAAGAAGTAATTCCACCTTTCAATACTCTCAGAATTGCTGAATTATACAATTATACTTTAGCTAAAAAATAGAAAAGCCGAAGCGATACGCTTCGGCTTTTGCATAATTACACCAATATGAAAATCCATTTCGGACTTTCTCCCCGCCGAAGCGAGGAGAAAACCTTAATAAGGCTTGACTGTTACCCACTCATGGGTAGCTTTGTTGTATTGTAGGTGGTCGTCAGGCCACTCAATATATTGTTTCATGGAAAGGTATTCATCTACATTTCCCTTTTTAATCAATTCCTTAAATAAAAAACCTCCTCGCTCTACTACAATCTCTTCTCTTAAATGAGGCGTGTTAATGACTTCTTCGAAAAATTCTGGTTTTAACGAACCTTCTTTTAGCTTAAACTTTGCCAATACTCCTCTTCTGAAAATTGGACTTGATGAAACTGGACGAATAATGAAAACATAGTTCCAGCCGTTTTCTGCTTGATAATATTCTTGGATTTTAAAAAATGGTAAGGCTTTTTGGTAGAAACTTCTATACTTTGTTTCAAATTTGGTACTGTTATTAGCCCCCGGTGCAGGCGAATAGATATAAGTAATGATGTTGGTTAGGAGTGTGTCTTGTTCTTGAGTAGAAAAATAATTACTGGCTTGATTTTTCTTTGAATTACATGATGCCAGTAATACAAAAACAGAAAGAATGATTAAGATATTTTTCATATTGGTAATTGTAATCTTAAAGAACTTCAGTCTGATATTGTATAATATGCAGACTGAAGTTTTATTTGTACTAAAAAAATTATTTCACGTAAGAAACACCTTGTGGGTTAAACTCTGACCAACCTGCTGTCCAATCTACATCGTTGAATGCACCAACATAAGTAGTTCTTGTAAAGAATGTAGGTAAAGTAGTTGGTAAATTAACACCTACTAAGCTTGAACCAGCACCTAAAGTAAATGTAGGGCGACCTGTTGACCACAAAGAAGCACTTAAACCAATTGTTGAAGAATTTGCTAAGATTTTGTTACCTGTTTGAGCAGCAAACCAAGCAGAAGGCTTTTGAGTACCAATTAAAATTGGTGTAGCAGCAGGAATCTGTTCATTATCAGAAACAGCACTTGTTCCAAAACCAGTACTTCCCCATCCGTCAACACCTGCTAACACGATGTTATTAAGGATTAATTCTCCATTCAAAGCATTTACTTCTGCGTCTCCTCTTTGACTGTCGATGTAAACTCCGTAAGGATAACCTGTAACAACTGCATTATAAATTTTTAATTTGTTGTTACGACGTAACTGCATACCATTTTGGAACAATGAACTAATCGTTGTTGCCGAGCTTCCTTTTGGCCCGATGATAGACATATTAGCAAATATACCAGAAGTAAATGGAGTGTTGTTAGAACCAGGCGAGTCGTTATCTACTTCAAAACCATTTGAACCAGAAACATCTGCTTGTGTAGCACCACGGATACCAATACCAAATTGAACATTTCCTGAGAAACCATTATCAACATCGAAATCATCATCTAAACCTTTGTAAGCAATTAAATATTTAGCGTTTACGTTTCCACCAAACCACTCAAATGAATCATCTAATCCAAAAGAAGCTTGTAAATATTCTAAAGTTGTACCAGCACCTACTGAACCAAAAGTGAACGAGTTAACCTCTGCATTAGGTTGTACTGGAATACCTGCATATTCAACACGCACATATTTTAAACTTCCTGAGTTATCAGCATTATCAGCTCCACCGTGGAACCCACCATATTCACCTTCTAATAATCCGCTTCCTTTTGGTAGTCCAGCTGCTGCATTTGCAGCTAGGTTGTTTACAGCACGTCCACAGATTACTAATCCACCCCAGTCACCTGGTTCACGTTCACCCACTGCACGCTCAGATGTCATGATGATAGGCTTAGATACAGTACCTTCAGCAATGATTTTACTACCTCTTTGAATAACCAAAGTTCCTTTAGAAGCACGGTCACCAATGATGATAGTACCCGGTTGGATTGTTAAAGTACCAGTTTTGGTGATTGTACCAGCAACTGCTTCTTCACCTACACGTACAAAACCAACTAATTTGTAGATTTTATCAGCCGTCCAAGTGATATTTCCTTCAAGATTTCCTTGAACTGTTACTACTGTTGGTGCAGCAACTGCTGTTACTGTAACTGGAATAGTCGTTAAAGCAGAAACTTGGTTTGATTGATCTGTTACTTGAACTGTAAAGTTTACAACAGAACCAGCCGCTACGTTTTCAATTACATAGTCTTTAGTATAATCTAATGTTTTTTCACCTGTTCCTGTTTTTGTATCAAAAGCAGCACCATTTTTCAAAACAACAACTGATTTTACACCACCTGGGGCATTAATAGACGCTTTTAATTGAACTGTTGCTCCTGGAAGACCAGACAAAGTTCCTGACACTGAAATTGTTGGTAAAGGAACCACTTCTGCTGTGTCGTCCTTACAAGCTTGAAATACCGTTGCCATCGAGAGCAACAAAGCAATAATTCGAGTAGCTTTCATGTTTAAAAGTCTCATTGATTTAATTGTTAGATTAAGAAATAACGCTTTAAAAATTCTTCTATTGAATATGTATTAATAAATGATGATTACTTTTTTCTTAATGTGTAAACAAGACCTAAAGAGTAGGTTCTTCCTGGAGAGTATGACTGAATGATTTGGTCATTACTAGTATCGAAATTACCATCCTTGTTTCCATCTTGAATGATGAAATTTCTTTGGTTTAAGATGTCTGTAATACCACCTTTCACAATAAGGTTTCTAGCAATTTCTTTAGAGAAAGTAAGGTCAATTACATTACGTGGCATCTCGTACCAGTCTGGATAACCTGCTGCTAATGAATTACCTACTGCAAAAATACGCTTGCCGATTACGTTGAATAATAAACTGATTTGCGTGTTCTTTTTGGAGTCATTGTAATTAATACCAGCATTTACAATGTAAGGAGACTGACCTTGTAATGGACGGTTATCTGATTGGTTTTGAGCGGCTTCACCAAGTTTCACACGGCTATAAATAAATGCTCCGTTGAATACCAAATTGATTTTACTTAACAAAGCTGATGCTGTTAACTTATCTAAAGATTTTTTTACTTCTACTTCAAAACCTGCACTATAAGCACTTTCTGCATTACCGAAATTTAAGTTGGCATTGGTAGCTCCATCAAAAAGTACTTCGATTGGGTTTTTGAAGTTTTTGTAAAAAGCAGCTACCGAAATTACCTCTGCTGGTGTTGGGTAGAATTCATAACGGAAATCGTAATTATCAATTTCTGCATTATTTAAACTTGGATTACCCGAGATAACACGGTTGTTCACAAAGTCATAGAAAGTAAATGGAGCAACTTCACGGAATTCTGGACGGTTAACGGTTTTACCATACGCAAGGCGTAAAAGTGACTTTTCAGAGAAGTTATATGTTAAATTCGCCGATGGTAAAATATTCGTTACATCACGGTTATAATTTACTGGTACTCCTCTACTTACATCAAAACTATTTAATTTCTGAACGTTCTTTTCTACACGAACACCAGCAATCAAGTTTAATTTCTTAGTGAAAGAGTAATTTCCTGAAACATAACCTGCTATTTGATTATTGCTTGCAGTGTATGAATCGGAGGCATTGGTTTGCTCATCAATTTTTACACCGTTTGTAGAATTGATATTTTGTAGAGCAAAAATCTCATCAATTGGTAAATTCCCAATATCAAACAATGAACTATTTGCACGCACGTACCCAAGGTTACGAGCGGTGAAAGTACGTTCTTTGTTTTCGTAGAAAGCACCTGCTTTTAATTCAATTTCTTTACTTTCTTCTGCAGTCTTACCTTTTTTAATGCTTAATTTTTGTACTAAATTAATACCTCCTAAAATCGCATCTTCGTCCAATAAAATGTTTGTTCTACCTAAGTTGATGGTTTGAGCAGCTCCGAAAGGCACTAACAATGTAGGAACTGCACCTTCAGTAGAATATCTATATCTCTTATAATCAGGACGATCACTATTTGATTTGTTGTAACCAACTACCCAGTCTAATTTTGTTTTGTTATCGTTAAAAGCATGACGACCCAATACTTGACCTGTGTAAATTCCACGATATACTTGGTCTAATGAACGAATATCCCAAGTTCCACCATTTTCTAAGCCTTTTCTGTCCACATACTGAGCGTTGCTCATTTGGTTATAAAGGTTTTTGAATTCAAACGTATGGTTTTCGTTCAATCTCAAGGCCCAGTTATGAAGAATACCTGTACGAACTGAGTTGGTATATTGTAAATCTCTAAATTTCTTATCTTCGTTAATACTTTCTACATTGTTTTGATCAATTGAATAACCAAAATCACTTCTTGCCATTTCAAAAGTTGTACGAGTATTACTATAATTTACAGCAGTAATATTGGCTAACTTCAAATTCTCTCTATCAATAAACTTATAAGCTCCTGTGATTGAAAAACGTAAATCAGGACTAGCAGTGGAAGCCTCTGGCGTCCAAGTATTTCTCAACATTTGTCCAGCTTGTGTCAAAGCAGCTTGATTAGAAACCGCAATTTGTTTCAACTCGCTTGTTGTTGGGAAATATTTAGGAAGGTCTGAAAAACCATTGTTAAAACCTGTATAAGAGTATTTTCCAGTTTTTGGACGGAAAAATTCGTTTCCTGTAGTTCCATCACGGTAAGCTCCGCTTACATCAACTGTCAAATAATTTTCGTCTGGAATACTTTTCGTGAAGATTTTTACTACACCACCCGCAAATTCACCTGGTAATTCTGCTGCAGGTGATTTATATACTAAAATACGATCGATTTGTCCTGAAGGAATAACATCGAACGAAAATGAACGAACATCAGATTCCATACTTGGTGTAAATACGTTATTTAACATTACTGTGTTATAACGTTCATTCAAACCACGAATATTGATAAAACGGTCTCCGAAAATTGTTACACCTGGCACACGTTTTACAACCTCAGCAGCGGTACGGTCTAAAGTCTTACCAATTTGTGCGGCAGAAATACCACTTACAATTTGTTGAGCTGCTTTGATTTCAGAAATTACAGAAACTTCTGTGTTTGTTAATTTTTTCGCTACAACTTTTACTTCATTTAAAGTAGTAGCTTGGTCTTCTTCGATAAAAGTGTTGATTTCTGTAACCGAACCTTCAACAACTTTTACATTTTCAATGAATTTTACTTTATATCCAACAAATGATATTTTCAATTTATAATTACCAACTGGAATTTTATTGAATGAAAAGAAACCGTTGATGTCAGCGGCTGCTCCTTTGTTGATTCCTTCAATAAAAACGGTTGCTCCAACTAAGTCTTCTTTACTTACTGCATCTTTAATTGTACCACGTATAGTTCCTTCTTGAGCGAAGGTGAATGAAAGAGAAGAAAATAAAATAATTAATGTGTAAAGTAATTTGTGCTTCATCATACTGGTTTGTTTTTTGATGGCACAAAATTAGGTCGGCTATATAACCGCAGTATTACGCTTGTGTTATGCTTAGTTTATGTTTATGTTATCCCAATGTTATGTGATTTAAGTTTTGGGGCTATTTACTCCCAAAAACTAGGATTAAATCACTCCATTTTACTTTTTCTGATAATCTTGCCGAATGTTAAACATGACAACAATCAGTAAGCTTTCCTGATTTATCTTCTTGTGCATCTAAATGTTTTTGACTAATTTTCTTTTATAAAAATTTCCTCAACAATTTTCTGCATTAAATTTGCCCTTTGGGCTATTTTTTTAAATCCCAACCAAAAATCAGCATTTATAAAAAGCTTTCAGCAGGTTTTGCATTCAAAAAACATTCATAAACTAGGTTAAATAAGCTAATTATTACTTGCTTTAAACATTAAGTAAATCCCCCGCCAACATTAATGAGTAATCCTAAAGAAGAGTTATATAGCCTTATCAAGAGCGATTTCTCGATATTTGATTTTATCCAAGAATCAGCATTAGATGGTTTTGGGTATCTTGATTTCGAAAATCCTCTGAACGATTGGATGAATCCTAAATTTTGGAATACATTAGGTTATAGAGAAAATGAAATTATTGACAATCACGCTACTTGGAGAACCTTGATTCACGCTGAAGATGCTGAAAATTTCTTTGAACAATATAAAAATTCTCATAAACCTTACAATGAAATCCTTCGATACAAGCATAAAAATGGTTCAACTATTTGGTTTCGTTGCCGTACAATGGCAATAAGAAATAGCGAAGGTGAAGTAATTAATGCTATCATTTCGTTTTCCGACGTAACGGAATTAATGAGAAAAGACGAGTTCTTGGAACGATGTAATGCCGCTGCAATGGTAGGATATTGGGAAATCGACATGGAAAGCAAATTGCCCTACTGGAGTAAAATCACTAAACTAATTCATGAAGTTCCTGACGACTATCAGCCTAATTTATCAACCGCCATTGATTTTTTTGAAGAAGGTGAAAGCAGAGAGCAAATTACAAAAGCTGTAGAATTAGCCATTGCTACAGGTAAGCACTATGATGTAGATTTAAAAATTGTAACTGCTAAAGGAAATATCAAATGGGTTAGGGCAATCGGACAAGCTGAATTTCATGAAGAAAAATGTATTAGAATTTATGGTACTTTTCAGGATATTCATGTGCAGAAACTAGCACAAGAAGAACTCATTAAAGAAAAACAAAAGCTTCAAAGCGTTATAAAAGGAACAAATGCTGGTACTTGGGAATGGAATGTACAAACAGGCGAAACCTTTTTTAATGAGCGTTGGGCAGAAATTGTAGGTTATACTTTAGATGAATTATCGCCAATCAGCATAGATACTTGGTTGAAATTGGTACATCCAGATGATTTAAAAATATCTAATCAAAAAATTCAAAGTTGTTTTGAAAGGAAAACCGAATATTACCAATGCGAATGCCGAATGAAACACAAAGCTGGGCATTGGGTATGGGTGATGGATAGAGGAAAAGTGGTAAGCTGGACTAACGAAGGCAAACCTTTGATGATGTATGGAACGCATTCTGACATTAGTGACCAGAAGAAAAAAGTAGAACGTAATACCGTATTTATAGAACATACACCAACTGCCATCGCAATGTTTGATAATGACCTAAAGTATCTGGCAGTATCAGAAAAATGGAGAACGGATTATCATTTAGAAGGGATTGATTTAATTGGAAAATCACATTACGAGATTTTCCCTGAAATAGGCGAAGATTGGAAAAATATACATCGTGAATGTTTACAGGGAAAGTCAACCAAGCGAGACGAAGATAAATTTGTCAGGAAAGATGGTTCTGTTCAATGGCTAAAATGGGAAGTGAAACCTTGGTACACTGAAGATAATAACAAAATTGGTGGCATTATTATGTACACCGACGACATTACAGAACGTAAAAAAATTGAACAAAACCTTCTGGAAAACCATACTTTATTAGAAACCATCCTTGAAAGTATTGATATTGGCATTGTAGCTTGCGATCAGCACGGTAGCCTTACTTTGTTTAACAATACTACAAAAAGATGGCATGGCTTACCCATCAACAATATTCCTCCATCAGAATATTCCAATTATTACGGTCTTTATCATTTAGATGGTACCACGAAACTTGCTACCGAAGAAATACCGCTGATTCGAACTTTACATTCTGGCAATATTCATAATGTGGAAATGATTATTGCTCCTAATAACGGACCAAGCCATATTGTATCTACTTCTGGTTCTCAACTAAAAGGTCCTAATGGTGAATTGTTCGGAGCTGTTGTAGCCATGCACGATATAACTGAAAGAAAAAAATATCTAGAAAAACTACAAATTAGCGAAGAGGCTTTTAGAGGTAATTTCGAAAATGCGGCAATTGGTATGGCTTTGCTTGATATTGACGGAAAATGGCTAAAAATTAATCAAACGCTTTGTCATATTATCGGATACTCTGAAGAAGAACTCTATCAGCTTACTTTCCAAGAAGTTACTCATCCAGATGATTTAAAAGCCGACCTTGATTTAGTACAAGAATTGATTGATGGAAAAAGGTCGCATTATCAAATGGAAAAACGATATATTCATAAAAAAGGACATAACGTTTATATCATTTTAGCGGCATCTTTAGTAAGAAATCAGTCTAACCAGCCTTTATATTTTATCTCACAAATTATTGATATTACTCAGCAAAAAAATGCAGAACAAGAGATAAAAGCACTTTTAGATGTTACAAAAGACCAAAACGAAAGACTAAAAAACTTTGCTCATATTGTATCACATAATTTAAGGTCTCATTCTGGCAATATCTCAATGATGATGGATATACTTCTTGAGGAAAATCCTGAATTATCAGCCAATGAGTACTTAGTTCTATTGAAATCTGCTTCCCAAAACCTTGGCGAAACCATTGCCCATTTGAATGAAGTAGTGTTGATGAATACAGCCGTTATTGATAATTTAAAAGGAGTAAGTTTGCATCACGCAATCAGAAATGCCATTCAAAATGTATCGGCACTTGCACGAGAATCAAAAGTAACGATTGAAAACAATATCAATACAGATGAAAAAGTACTAGCTATTCCTGCCTATTTAGATAGTATTATGCTTAACTTTCTGACGAATGCCATCAAATATAGCTCAGACGAAAGAGATAGCTTTGTGAAGCTATCAACAGTTATTGAAAATGATTATCTTATTCTGAAAATAGAAGATAATGGTTTGGGCATTGATTTGAAACGACATGGTGCCAAACTTTTTGGTTTGTACAAAACATTTCATTACCATAAAGATGCCAGAGGTGTTGGTTTATTCATTACCAAAAATCAAATTGAGGCAATGGGTGGAAAAGTAGAAGTAAGCAGTGAAGTAGATAAAGGAACAACATTTAGCATATATCTTAAATATGAAAAAAATTGACATTGCTTGCATCATTGATGACGACCCAATCTTTGTTTTTGGCACTAAAAGATTAATGCAAATCGCTAATTTTTGTAACGGTTTTCTGGTGTTTAAAAACGGAAAAGAAGCTTATGATAGCCTCAAAACAATTATCACGACAGGTGAAAAACTTCCAGATTTAATTTTCCTCGACCTAAACATGCCTATCTGGGACGGTTGGCAATTTTTAGATGAGTTTATTCAAATTCCGATTGAAAATGCTGTGACGATTTTTATCGTTACGAGCTCTATCGACCCAGAGGATATTAAAAGAGCGAAATCTTATGAAATTGTAAGTAATTATTTGGTTAAGCCAATTAAAATGGATGATCTTAAAAAATTAATGACAGAATAAATATTGCTAATTACTTGATTTGTAGTATCATAATCATAACAAGAAATCCTATAAATCAAGCTTTTAAAATTCTTTCTTCAAAATAAAATAAAATTTCTGCTACCTTTGCATCAGTTTATGGTGCATTAGGCTTGTGTCAATACAAGTTTAAAGCTTAATAGGGAATCAGGTTGAATGCCTGTACTGTCCCCGCAACTGTAAGTTTCAATAACATCATTACCATTCTTCAATAACCACTGAAAGTCTGTGAACCGTTATTGGTTAATAGTTATCTGTAAATCGTTTAAAGGTATTTTACTTTAAACTTAAAGCAATCTGATAACAATTAACAATTAACGGATAACTAAAATCGGGAAGGTTTGGGTACATGAGAAACAAGTCAGGAGACCTGCCATTAAATCATTCTTGATTGCTTGCTTACGGAGGATGAGCATCATTGAGCGTTCGATTATTTTTTCTTTTATCTAACTCAATTGTACGTTAATTCCTACGAATTTCATTTTCGTTGACACTTTTTGTCCTTTCAATAAATGAAAGCATTGGGTAATTTTTACGCTCTTGGGGTACCAATCAAAATGTTTAAAACATTACAAAAATCTATTATTGCTGTGGGGATTTGCCTTGTCCAAAATTCATTAGCACAAAAAAGCAACGTGACTGTTGACAATAAAAACCTTGATGAGGTAATTGTTACAGCAAATAAAACTGACCAGAAACAATCACAAACTGGTAAAGTAGTAACCATTTTATCAGATTCTATTTTGCAAAAATATCAATCGCAAACCTTAGGCGAATTACTAACTCGCCAAGCGGGTTTTATGGTAGTGGGTTCTCAAAATACCTATGGTACTAACCAAGACGTATATCTTAGAGGTGCAAGTACAGGGAATACACTAATTCTAATTGACGGAATGCCTGTTTATGATCCATCGGGAATTTCTTCAAACTTTGATTTGAACATGATTACAGTAGCAGAATGTGACCGTATTGAGATTTTAAAGGGGGCTCAATCTACTATTTATGGTTCAGATGCAGTAGCAGGCGTTATTAATATATTTACTAAGAAAGGTAAAACAGATAAGAGTATTGGTGGAAATGCTTCAGTAAATACAGGAACTTATAATACCTTACGAGCTACTTTGGGTCTTAATGGTGCTTTTGAAAAAGGGTATTATAATGTACAATATACTCGTTTATCTTCAAGTGGTTTTTCAGCCGCTAATGACCAATTAGGAAATCAAAATTTTGATAACGATGGTATTCGTCAAAACAATATATTAGCTAATATCGGCTATAATATCTCTAAAAACCTACAATTAAAATTACGTACCCTAATTAATGGATATAAGACAGATGTTGATGCAGGGGCATTTAAAGACGAAAAAGATTTTACTATTAATCAAAAATTTTCGCTGTATGCTGTTGGTTTAAATTATGTTCAAAAAAAAGGAAAACTAACATTTAACTATGGTTACAGCAAAAGTGAACGCAGATTTGTAGATGATTCTACATCTATTGAAAAAGGAGCATTCAATAAATATGTTACTCAGTTTTATGATGGAAATACTCACTATACTGAATTATACGAAAGTTTGCAGATTCACCCTAATATCAATTTATTAGTAGGAAGTGATTTCCGTTTTGCCAATACCTCACAAACCTACGACTCATACAGTGCTTATGGCAAATATTCTTCACCACCAATTGGGACTGACACTGCACATACTTCTATTTTTAGTGTATATGCCTCTGGTTTGATTAAAACTAAGGTTAATTTCTTTTTAGAACTTGGTGCTCGTTATAACAATCACTCATTGTACGGAGACAATTTTACATATTCATTCAATCCTTCGTATTTGATTGATGACCAGTTTAAAGTATTCGTCAATCTATCTTCTGGTTTCAAAGCTCCAACATTATACCAATTATATTCGCCGTACGGTAATAAAGCATTGAATCCTGAAAAATCTGTTTCTACAGAAGCAGGTATCCAAATATTTTCAAAGGATAAAAGTTCAAACTTACGTGTAGTGTATTTTGATAGACATTTAAGAGATGTAATTTACTTTCAATCATTATCAAAAGACCCTTACGGTAGATACATCAACTTCGATAAACAACACGACTACGGCTGGGAAGTGGAAGGAAAAGTTCAATTAAACAAAATCAACTTATGGGCAAATATCACACTACTTCAAGGTGCAATTACTACACAAATTGAAAAGAAAGATACAACCTACAACAACTTGTTCCGTCGTCCAGAGAGCGTGATGAATTTTGGTATTGGTTATACTGTTTCACCAAAATTATATATAAGTGCCAACGTGCATAGCGTAGGTAAGCGTTTAGAGTCAGTATATGGAACAGGCATCGTTACGCTAACTCCTTACACAACCATTGATGCTTATGCAGATTATAAATTCACAAAAAACTTCAAGGCTTATATTGACCTAAAAAACATTACTAACGAATTGTATTTTGATGTTTACGGGTACAACAGTCGTAAATTCAACTTTATGGCAGGTTTAAATATGAGTTTCTAAGCAACCATTCTATATGAGAGCTTAATGATTGTTAAATTTTAGGCTCTTGTATTTTTAACTGAAGAGATAAACTTACCGACAACAGTATTCACCTAAATACTCTAAACGCTTAGATTGACTTGTTTTATCAAATTAAAGGCTGTATTAAAGGACAATTATTATTATTATAATTCAAACCAAAAACTTCTTTCGCAATGCAATCAACACTCAACCCTCGTTTTTTAACCTTGCTTTGCTTCATTTTAGCGATTGCTTTGTTGAGAATTGCCAACTCCGCACAGCTTACTCCAGTAGCAAATTATACGCCGCTTGGTGCGATGGCACTTTTTGGCGGAGCGTATTTTAGTAGCCGTTGGAAGGCTTTTGCTTTTCCTTTGCTCACAATTTTGGTCAGTGATATCATTATCAACAAAGTGATTTTTCAAGGAAAGTACGGAATGATGTACGAAGGTTGGTATTGGATTTATGGTATTTTCGCCATCATTGTTTTGTTTGGAAAAGTAATTCTTCAAAAAATCAATGTTCAAAACGTTGTTTTAGCAGCAATAATCGCATCGGTTTCACATTGGCTTTTAGCTGATTTAACCGTTTGGATTGGTGGTGGAACAGATTTAAGAACGAATTTACCTTTAAGTCGTGATTGGGCTGGTTTACAACAATGTTTTGTACAAGGTTTCCCATATATGAAAAACTTTTTGGTAGGTACTTTGGCATATTCTGCCCTAATGTTCGGCAGTTTTGAATTATTGCAAGTCCGTTTTCCAAGCTTGGCAAAAGCGTAAACGATTTGGGAGGTGGGATTTGGGATTTCGGTTGAAAATTGTTCCAAATCTAATCACTCAATCACAAATCACTCATTATGAAAGCTGTCTCTTTTCTTCCTGCCGCAACGCAAATGATTTACGACATGGGTTTGCAAGACTTACTCTATGGCGTAACCTTTGAATGTCCGCCAACATCAAGAACTGAAAATGAAATTTTAGTCCGTTGTGTGCTGGAAGGAAAAGAGTATTCAAGTGAAGAAATCGACAGGATTTTCTCGGCTTCTAAAGCACAAGGAAAAAGTTTGTATTATGTAGAAGAGGATAAATTACAAGCCATTGCACCCGATGTTGTTATTACGCAAGACGTTTGTGAAGTATGTCAAATTGATACAAAATGCACGCAAGCGGTGATTGATAATCTGGAAAAAACACCTCAGATTCTAACAATTACACCACAAAGTCTGGAGGATGTTTTTGATTCAGCGATAACGATTGCCAAGGCTTTGGGCAGAGAAGAAGCGGCTTATCAACATTTAGCCAAACTTCAAGAAAGAATTGACAGCATTATCGACAAACTCCGTGAACACAGAGCTTTGCCTAAAAGAGTGATGTTATTGGAATGGATTGAACCCATTTATAATTGCGGTCACTGGATTCCTCATCAAATTGCTTATGCTGGAGGTATTGATATGCTAAGTAATCCTTCAGGCGACAGTATCGTGACGCAGTGGGACAAAATATTGAAGTACGACCCAGAAGTATTAATCATAGCTCCTTGTGGTTTCGAAACCCAAAGAAGTATGGAAGAATATCATCTATTAACAATAAAAAACGGTTGGGAAAATCTACGTGCAGTTCAAAATAAAGCCGTTTTTGTGCTTGATTATGATTTGTTCACCCAACCAAGTGCCTCGACCTTAGTAAATGGTATTGAAATTTTGGCAGCATTATTTCATCCTAGCCTATTCACCATTCCTAAACACCTAGCTCATAAAGTTTACACTATTTTTAATCAGACTCTAGCTACATAATTTTTTGAATTATGTTTCATCATGAAAAAATATTCCCTCTAATCTATCATGGGTCTGGAACGCAAGTTTCAGGCCTTTTTTTACCAAATCAAACTATTTTATAATTCCGATACTCGCCAATTCTATAGCCTGTTAGCTTTTCAATTGTCATTTTTACTTGATTTTTGAAACTCAGTTTCTTCTCATGAATATCATAATCAAACATCCAATTTACACTTTCAATTCTGGCTTGCATTACTTCGGGATGTGTACCTTCAAAAAGTGTTAAGGAATCTATTTCAGAATAATCAAAAGCCTCTAATACTTCTTTTATTTTATCAACATCGTGTCCTTCTCCCCAAAAATTAATCGAACTTTTCATCTTTTCACGCTGAATTTCTGGCGGTTTCACCCAGCCATAATGATAAATGTAAGCATCTATTAATTTTACTTTCAATTTCTGATTATCAACCGTTCTGAAACCTTGTGCATCTTTATAAGAACGCACTTTTCCTGTATTTCTAATTACCCTAATTTCTCTTCGATACCAACGATGAGCGTTGCCTACATAACGATATGAACCATAAAAATGCGTATAATTAAATAGTAAACCATCTACTTGAGATTTATGTAAATTATCCTGCATGGCTTTTTTAATGATAGGCAAATACTTTTCATGCACTACTTCATCTCCTTGAATGTAAAAACACCAATCAGCATCTGGTGAAACAGCAGCTAAAGCTTTGTCTGTTTCTACGGCAAGTACTTGCCCGCCTTTACGCAAAGAATCGTCCCAAATGGTTTCAATAATTTTTATTTTCGGAGAATTAATACTTTGAATTAAAGCCAAAGTTTCGTCTTCTGAATTTCCCACTGCTACAACTACTTCATCACATATTGGTAAAATAGAAGTAATGGCTTCGACGATTGGATAATCAAATTTGATGGCATTTCGGACAAAAGTAAATCCAGATATTTTCATGAGATTATTCAGAAAAAGGCAAAAATTTAGGATAGTTTTCCAAAGCCTTTGGCGTTTGGAAATTCAAAGGTTTTCCAGCTAAAACCGTTTCATAATAAGTAACATATTTCTCTGCCATTGTTCTAGCAGAAAAAATGTCTTGAGCATATTCATGGCAATTTTTTGGCGAAAAATGGTCAACGTTTTTCAATTGTTCAACCCATTCATGCTTATGATTTGAGAGAAACCCAACTTCTGGATGAATCAATTCGGGCAAAGAGCCATAAGTAGTACCAAACACTGCCGAACCCATATAAAGGCTTTCGACAATTGCCAAACCAAATGGCTCATGCCATAAAACTGGAAAAAGTAAAGCTTTCGATTGGTTTAAAATGCTTAATTTTTCTTCTCCACCAATCATTCCATGAAAACGAACGTGTAAATCAGGCGTGAAACGAAAACCCATTTTCAAATTCAAACGAGTACCGCCCATGACGATTAATTTATGGTGACTTCGCTTCGAAATTTCAATCGCTCCTTTTACATTTTTTACTCGCCAAGCAGCTTTTGCTAAAAAATGAAGATGCTTTCGGGGAAGATTCAAATCTGGTTTTCCATAATCGTCAAAATCAATTCCGTTATAAACAAAGGCTTCTCCACCATGTCTTTCTGCATGGTTTTTAGACACAAAAACGGTGTTATGATGCAAAGAATCTAATTGCGAACTGTTGCCATGCTGAGTAACAACAAATGGTTTCCGAATATATTCTTGTGGTTTTTGATTGAGATGAACCATATCAATATCATCAGGAATTTGCTCGTCTAAGGGGCGATTTTCATTATATGGGATAATTTTGGCAAAGGAAGAAGTTGAACCTTCTTTCACCAGAAATGTCACATTATGCCCTAACTGACTAAGGTATTTTCCAAGCCACCAAACTACTCGTTCGGTGCCACCATATTGATTTACAGGAAGTATCGCATTATGTTGAAGAAGTATATTCATAGTGTTTTGTTCCCACAAATTGGTTGGAGAGACAAAAATCGAAAGATTTTAAGATTGTTTTTTCCAGAAAATTGCTTGCTCAATACCACAAATTTAAGCTATTGTCTGTGTAGTTTGACTATACTCAAAGAAATAAGCGTAATTTTGAAGCTTTAATTGAAAATCATTCCATTTTAAAGAAGAAGTTTATGCGTTGCTCAGTGAATATCGCTTTTTACAATAAAATTGATAATCTTAAGCTCATTTTGGCAGGATTAGAACGCCAAAGTGTTAAAGATTTTGAAGTGATTATTTCAGATGATGGTTCTCGTGAAGATGTTGTTAAACAAATCAGAGAAATTCAAAAGCATTCGCCACTCCATATCAATCATCTTTGGCAAGAAGATAATGGCTGGCAAAAAAATATCATGCTGAATAAAGCCGTGATGAGTGCAAAATCTGATTATATTATTTTTATTGATGGCGATTGTATTCCTGACGATAGATTTGTGGAAGCACATTTGGAAGCTAAAGAAAAAGGATTTGCACTTTCGGGAAGAAGGGTATATTTATCAGATAAAATCTCTAAAAAACTTACCCCTGAAAGTATCAAAAAAGGTTATTTCAAAAAGAATTTTCTGTATTTGTTATTATCAGGCGAAACTCGCCATGGCGAAAAAATGCTTTATGCACGAGTACCCTTTTTTGCCAGAATGATTAACAATAAACATCGTGATATTTTAGGCTGTAATTTTTCAATTCATAAAGAAGATTTGTTAAGTATTAATGGTTTTGATGAACGTTTTCTTTGGCCAGGAGTTGGCGAAGATTTAGATGTTTACAGACGACTTATCTTAATCGGGAAATCAACAAAATCAGTAGCTTCTTCGGCTTTGGTTTATCATTTACACCATAAAGAAACAAAAATTCCTCAAGAAACTTGGGATTTACAAAAAGTAACCCAACAAGAAACTGAACCATTTACGCCTTTCGGTATTGTGCAGAAATAAATCAAAAATCCCTTGTTCAAATGTATGAACAAGGGATTTTTGTTAAGTAATTTTCCAATATTTATTTCTTCTTTATTTGTTGTATAATCTTAGCTGGAAAAATCTTTTCAATCAACTTTTTAAGCCTAATTTGTGCCAAAGGAACTCTTTTCTCAATAGCCAGTTTAGCAAAATCCCATTGTTGAATCAAGGTAATATCTTCCTCTAAACTTCGGTTTCCTAAAAAAGACTCAACCACAAATTTTCTGATAATTTCATTCCATTCTAATTTATTATCACAGTAATGACCTATACAAAAATTAGAAGGCTTTGCTTCTCCAAATTCAGAAATGGCGACAGAAATTGAAATCTTTTCAATCAATTTTTTAGTAACATTTGCTTGAAGCATACTATCACAAATCAAGAGTGCCATCTTTACAATATCATAACCTTTTTCAGCTGATAAAACCATTACACCAGTATTCCAAATACAATGCTCTGGCTGCATTACAATACCTCCAAACGACATCCCTCCTACTTGTTTCCAAAGCAATTTTTCACTTTTGCTTTTCATTATCGAAAGCTTACCTTCATATTGATGTAGCATAGAATGGGCTAAATCGGCTTTCAATAAATTAATATTAGCATACAAAAAAGTATCGGCATCTAAATATACAACAACTTCTTTCGGATGAATCGAACAAATATACTCTATGGCTTTGATTTTTACCCTTCCCCAAAAACGCTTTGGTCCTTCCCATTCATCCAATAAACCTTTGCTTACTTCTACAATGTTTACTCGGCTAGCTACCCGCTCATAATACCTTGGAGCGTCCGTCAGAACATATATTCTGTCTGTTTCACTCATCTGACTCAGAAATGAGCAAATAGAAAAATATGTTTGAATATGGTTTTCTTGTTCTTCCCCAAAAACCAAGTACAAAATATTCATAATGAAATCTGGTTACTCAAGCCTGTTTCTAAATTGAATAATATTAATGATACTATTGGTGTGGAAATCACTGTATTGATTAATTGTAGCCTTTGTTTAACTTTTAATGTCAATTCTACTAAACCCTCTGTTGTTTCTTTCTAGTTTAATTTGTGTTGAAATTCTTTCTTTGATGGATTCTACGTGCGAGATAATGCCGATGTTTTTCTGTCCTTCTTGCTGCAATTTCTCTAAAGTACCCAAAGCCAAATCAAGTGTTTCGGGGTCGAGTGTTCCAAAGCCTTCATCAATAAATAAGCTTTCTAATTTTACGTTCTTAGAAGCCAAATCTGATAAAGCCAATGCCAAAGACAGGCTCACCATAAAAGTTTCTCCACCCGAAAGTGTTTTTACTGAACGACGTTCATTGCCCATATACTGGTCAATTATCATCAACTCATCATCCTCATTTTCAGTGGGTTTATCTAACAAATAACGATCTGAAAGCTCAGCCAAACGTCGATTTGACAAGGCTATCAGTCTTGCTAAAGTAAGACCTTGTGCAAATGTACTAAATTTTTTCCCTTCTGCATCTCCAATATAGCGGTTTAATAATTCCCACTTCAAATTAGATTTTTCTAAGAAGGCTATTTCTTGTTCTAAAGCTGAAATTTCCTGACGATGAGTATTTTGAACTTGAATTTTTACTTGTAATTCCATCACTTCATCGGCAACGGCTTTTCGCTGTTCTTGCAAAAGTTGATTGAAAGCAAGTAGTTCTTCCAAACTTATCGAAGGATTATCTTCTTGCTGTTTTTGTTCAAATTCTGCCTTTTTACGCTGTAATTCACTTGCTAAAACAGTGATTCTCGTTCTGAGTTTTTCCTGTTCATCTCTTAAATTTTTACTTTGCTCTACCGAAAGTAATTGCTGTTGAGCTTCTTCAAGATTGGTAAAACCTAGTCCTTTTAAAGCGACCAACAAATCATTTTCTACTATTTTTACAACTTCATTTTTCTCTTTGATTTCAGCATCAAGTTGCTGAATTTGTTTCAAATTTGCAGTGATTTTTGTCTGTAATTCCGAGAATTGTTGTTGTAGTTTATCACAATCATTATTGATATTTTTACCGATATATAAACCTTTAATGGTATCAATCAATACATTTTTTTGCTCCTGAAAACCCTTCGTTTCTTTTACAATTCGGTAAAGCGATTTTAAATCTGCCAATACTTTTACAGACTTCTCCAGCAAATTCAAGGCTTCTGTTTGCTGTTCTTTCGCCTTAATTTGTTCCTGAACCCACGCTCTATTTCCTACTTTTTCTAATTGTAAATTCTGCTTTACTTCTGTAATTTCTAAGTGTTTTACATCTAGCTTTTGTTGAAATTCATATTTCTTTTTTTGTTCTTTTAACTCTAACTGATGGGCAGAAGCAATCTGTGTTTTCAAAGTATTTACTTCATTGTTTAACACTTTTTCTTCGGCTTTTTGACTCTTTAAATTTTGGTCTATTTCCACATAATTATTGGCATAATGGCTCAAAAATGGATGCTCTAACGAACCACAAAGTGGACAAGCTTCATCTTTTTTCAAAAGTTTGGCTCGGTCTTTTTCAAAGTTGTAAGATTTCCCCAAGCGCTCTTTTTCTACTTCTAAAGTCTCTATTTTCTGAATGAGATTCGTTAGTAAAATTTGTTTTTTTTCAAGAACTAAAGTATTCGTATTCTGAAATTCAAGTTGTGTTTTTTCTTCTTTTTCTGCTTCGCTAAAAAGTGTTTTTAGATTGCTATAATCACCTATTAATTGATTGAGATGATGATATAATCTTAGCTCAAATGCTAATTTTTGTCCTTGTTCTTCTACTTCTTCTGGCGACGAAATCTCGGCGATTTCATACCATTTTTCCATCTGCACTTTTTGCTCTTTGGCAACCGACTCAATTAATGCTAAAGATTTATCAGCCAATTGATTGACTGATAAATTATTTAACTGTGGAATTCTCAAAAACGAAAGTACTTCACTAATTTGCTGTTGCTTGGCTTTTAGCGTTCCTTCTTGTTCACTTAATTCTCTTAGCAATTCTGTTATTTTTCTTCGGAATTCTTGTAATATTTCTATTGCATTTTCTGCATTGACTTTTTCGTTCGTAAAATCTGAAATAACATTAATATTTTGACCGAAAGCTTGCTGATTTTGAACTAATTCTTGCTTTTGAACTACTTGTCTATTTTGAAGATTTCTAAGTTCTCTTTCATCATTTTTTACTTGTAAAATACTTTCTCTGAAAGGCTCAACCAATTCGTGTTGTTGAAGTATTGGTAATTTTTCTTGTTCAAATACTTGCCAAATCGTAGCAGTATTGGTATAGTCTTTTTCTTTTTGAAGAATTTCGTCTCCAATAATTTTTAACGTATTTTTTAACCGAATACTTTCCGAAGTTTTTTCTAAATTTTCATTGGCTTTGGCTATCGAAATTTCCTTTTCTGCTAAATCTTTTTCCCAAGTTTCAGCGATTTCAGTCGCAACTAATTTCTCCGAAACACTCTTAATTTGGCTACGTTTTAACTTTAATTCTCCACCTTTTTCATTATTTATCTCAAAAGCTTTTTTGCCTAACAAACGATAAATTTGCATTCCTGTAATGTCTTCCAAAAGTTTTCCACGCTCGTCTTTTCCAGACTTCAAAAACTTTGAAAATTCTCCTTGTGAAAGTAAAATCGACTTAACAAATTGGTCATAATTCAGTCCAATCAAACTTTGATTTTTATCAGGTACTTCTGTTTTTTTATTAGTGATAATTAGTTCTTTGGCTTTATCAACAATCTCCATTCCATAATCATTTAGATTATTATTTCGATTGACATTTATCCACCATTTCGACACAAAAACGCCTGATTTGCAAACGTACTCTACTTCTACGGCACACTCTTTTTCACCACGAGTAAGAATTGAACCGCCTGAACCGACTAAATCTTTAGAAATCTTTTTATCAAATCTTGGTACACGATTGAACAAAGCCAAAGTAATAGCATCCAAAAGCGTTGATTTTCCTGCTCCTGTTGGGCCAACAATCGCAAAAAGTCCAGCTGACGACAATGGATTTTCGGTAAAGTCAATCAGGTGTTCACCTTTAAAAGAGTTGATGTTTTTTAAGTATATTTTATTGATTTTCATCGCTTAGTTTTCTTCCTTTACTTTTTGCAATAATTCCACAAAGGCTTCCATTAACAAAGCCTGATGTTCTTCTGAAAGTCCGTCTTCTTTTTCTAATCTTCGTTTCAAAATCTCGGTTTCATTAATGTCATCTATATTTTGTCCTTCAAAAAACAGTTCTTCGGTGCTGTTAACTTCATTTTTAAATGAAATTCTATGTTTTAAAACAATGGCATTTTCATCTTCAAAAACGGCGATAATATCGTTTAATTCTCTGGTCAAAATCGGATTGTGTAATTCATCTGTTACTTCAATTTCTAAAAAAGCTTTCAGCGGCAACTCATTTTGGAAGCTACTAAGTTGACTTTTTACTTTCTCGAAATCACCAGAAATTTTCTTTAATGTTCTATTTTTAGGTACTGGAATATCTTCAATTTTTTGAATTTTTCCTGCTGAAACCTCCAGTTCAATTACGATTTTCAAGTCATTTTTCTCGCTAAAACTTAAAGCAATCGGCGAACCAGAGTAACGGATATTTTCTTTTCCAGATACTTTCTGTGGACGATGAATATGCCCTAAAGCCACATAATCGAAAGTTTCTGAAAAATCATTTCCTTCAAAAGCAGCTAAATTCCCAATCTGTATTTCTCGCTCAGATTCTGAAGCGACAGAACCATTGGCGTATAAATGCCCCATCGCAATCACAGGAGTATTCGGAAAACGTACTTGACAAATATTAGCTAATTGATCATAATGATTTTTAATGCCATTTCGAACTGCTTCTATTCGTCCTATAGCGGTTTCTCCTTCCACTGCCTGACGCAAATCAGCATCACGCAAGTACGGAACGGCACAGATAATTAATTCCTTTAAATCAATGATTTCATCTTCAATATTGGACGTAGCTCCACCAACCACGATGATATCCAACATCGACAAAATATCTTTGGGAGCATTCAGTAATGACACCGAATCATGATTTCCACCTGTAATGATGATTTTACATTTTTGCAAAATCATTTGTCTCAAAAACCAATAATACAAAATTCGGGCTTCGGCAGGCGGATTGGCGAGATCAAAAATGTCTCCAGAAATCAATAATACATCTATTTTTCGTTCTTGGATAAGAGTAATCAGCCATTCCAAAAACATTTGATGGTCTTCGTGAAGGTCGTACTTATGGAGTTTTTTCCCAAAATGCCAATCGGCAGTATGTAGAATTTTCATGGAATATCATTCTGATTAAAATAAGAATGCTAAAATACGGCTCTTAATTGAATTATACCTTAAAAAGATTAGGCTTTACAAAAGCATAAACCCCACAACATTGAAACATTCAACATTGTGGGGTTTAATAAAATGATTTTATGGAAACTACTGCTTTCTAAGTTTTCTCATTTTATGTAAAGGTTTTTCTAACTCCTGTTTGAATGCACCAGTAGCATCAAATAAAAGTACTTTGCGATTTGTTCCATCGTTGATAGCTACATAATAGTTACCATCAGCATCTGTTCCTGCACGTTTGATTGTGTAACCTGCGTAAGTTGCAGTAACATAAGTAGCAATTGAAGCTGGTAAAGCTGTCAATTCAACCGCTGTCAATTTCGCTTTTCTAGCATAATGTTGCAGTGCTTTTACAAATACACCATTAGCATCAAACAATAAGCCTGTTTCAACGCTATTTAAAGTGATTCCTACAACATATTGACCTTGAGTATCTGTCCCTGCAAATTTAATCGTAGCACCTGCATAATTCGTAGAAATATAAGTGACGATAGCAGCTGGTAAAGCAGCTGGGTCAACAGTTGTAATTTTTCCTCTACATTTTTGTTTGGTTACCGTGTCTGTAACTGCCGCAGTACGTGCAGCGGAAACTTCTAGGGTTTCCAAAGCATCATCAGAAGCTGTTAAATCATTCTGTTTTTCACAACTTGCGAACGTGATACCCACTAAGGTTGTCATTAAAAACAATAATTTTTTCATTGTGTAATGGTTGTTTTAAGTTTAAAATTAATTTGGGACATTTCAATTACTTAGACAGCCTATTTTTCTTAAGCGTTGCATAGGTAAATAAATACTTGTCTTAAAGGATTTAGAAATACCTAATGATTTGCTTAAAAAATAGCAAAAGTATTCACATTACCTTTAGATTTATAAACAAAAAAGGCTTCCATTACTGGAAGCCTTTTTCAATATCACTATAAAGATATTAAGCTAAAGCAATACGTTTGAAAGTACTGATAGTTAATCCTTTTTGTGTTTGCTCTAACAATTGTTTGATATTGATTGAGCTATCTTTTACAAATTGTTGGTTCAACAAAGTGTTTTCTTTGTAGAATTTCTCCAATTTACCTGTTGCAATTTTTTCTAACATTGCTTCTGGTTTACCTTCTTGACGAGCTTGGTCTTTACCGATTTCGATTTCACGTTCGATTGTAGCTGCATCAACGCCATCTTTATCTAAAGCAACTGGTTTCATTGCAGTGATTTGCATAGCAATATCTTTACCAACTTCAGTAACGTCAGTTCCTGTTACGTTTGTAAATGCTACTAAAACACCGATTTTGTTGTTAGAGTGAATATAAGAAACAACTTTATCAGCAGTGATGTTTTCGTAACCAGCTACATTGATTTTTTCACCAATTTTACCAGTTAATTCAACCATTGCTTCTTGTGCGTTACGTCCGTCAGCTAAAGTAGAAGCCAATAAAGCATCTTTATCTGCAGCATCTGTAGCAACCGCTGATGCCAATAAAGCAGCAGCTAATTCATTGAAATCTGCTACTTTAGAAACTGGTTCAGTTTCACAAGCTAAAGCTACTAATTTACCGTTTGTTCCATCTTCGCTGATTGCAACTAATACTACACCTTCGTTAGTAGCGTTATCTGCACGTTTAGCTGCCACTTTTTGACCAGCTTTACGAAGAATATCAATAGCGGCTTCAAAATCACCACCTGCTTCAGTAAGGGCTTTCTTACAATCCATCATGCCCGCACCGGTCATTTGTCTTAATTTATTAACGTCTGCTGCTGAAATAGCCATCGTTTTATTGATTTTAGATTTTGGATTACGGATTGCGGAATTGAACTGGCTTAATTACGTTATTTCGCAATCCGCATTCGCTAATTCAATGTTAATTTTTAAAGGAACAGCCCATAGAATTCCATGGGCTGCTTCAATTTTGATAAATTATAATGATAAAGTTATGGCAAAAAGATAAGTACTCATGACTTTTCAGATTATCATATCTTCAAATTATTATTAATCTTCTTTCTCGTATTTAGCCGCAACTTTAGCTGCTTCTTTAGCTGCTTCTTCGTCAGCTAAACGCTTCGCTTCTTCTTCCTCTGCTAAACGAGCATCATCTTTATCTTGCTTACGCTCCATTAAACCTTCTTCGATAGCTTTACCAATTGCCAAAGTAATCAAAGCGATTGATTTATAAGCATCGTCATTAGATGGTACTGGATAGTCAACTAAATCAGGGTTCGAGTTAGTATCGCACATTGCGAAAACTGGAATACCTAATCTTTTTGCTTCTGCTACTGCAATGTGTTCACGCTTAACATCAACTACGAAAAGAGCTGCTGGCAAACGAGTAAGGTCAGTAATACCGCCTAATACTCTTTCCATTTTCTCTTTATCACGAGACATCATCAAACGCTCACGTTTTGCTAAAGCTTTCACTGTTACTTCATCTTTCAATAATCTGTCGATAGTTGACATTTTTTTGATTGATTTACGTACAGTAGCGAAGTTTGTAAGCATACCACCTAACCAACGGTCAGTTACGTAAGGCATTTTCAAACGACGAGCTTCTTCAGAAACAATTTCTTGTGCTTGTTTCTTTGTAGCAACAAACATTACTTTACGGCCAGAACGAACTACCGCTTTGATAGCAGTACAAGCTTCGTCTAAACAAGCTAAAGTTTTGTTCAAGTCAAGAATGTGGATACCATTCTTCTCCATAAAGATGTATGGAGCCATTCTTGGATCCCACTTACGTGTCATGTGTCCAAAGTGAACACCAGCATCCAAAAGGTTTTTGTATTCTAATTGTGCCATTTTCTGACTGTTATCCGTTATCAATTAATCGTTATCAGTATATACTGATAGCCAAATCTAATAATTACGTATAACTTAAATTAAAAGTTGAAAAGAAAATTGAAAACAACAAAGACATCGGTCACTGTAAGTCTTGTTGCATATAATTAAAATCATATATTAAGTTATCCGTTAATGGTTGACAGAAAAACTGTGAACAGATAACGGATAACCAATAACTGATATTAACGTTTCGAGAACTGGAATTTACGACGAGCTTTCTTACGACCTGGTTTCTTACGTTCTACCATACGAGGGTCACGAGTTAAGAATCCTTCTTTTTTCAAAGCTGGACGACGCTCAGGATCGATTTCTTGTAAAGCACGTGAAATTGCTAAACGAAGAGCTTCTGCTTGTCCTTTGATTCCACCGCCATCAAGATTTGCTTTGATATCGTAAGCACCTTCGGTCTTAGTCAATGCAAATGGTTGATTAACGATAATTTGTAAAATTTCAGATGGAAAGTACTCATTCAAAGCACGACCATTCACAAGAATAGTACCGTTACCTGGCGTCATATAAAGACGGGCAACAGCTGTTTTTCTTCTTCCTAATGTATTAGTTACTTCTGCCATTTTTTTATAGAGAAGTTATCAGTCATCTGTTAATAGTTAATTCGTAAAGACGAATAACGGATAACGAATAACAAATAACGATTATTAGAATTTAATTTCAGTTGGTTGTTGAGCTGCGTGTGGATGTTCTGTACCTGCATATACATACAAGTTAGTGAACAAACGGCTTCCCAAACGGTTTTTAGGTAACATACCTTTAACGGCAGCTTCTACAACTCCTCTTGGGTTTTTAGCTAACACTTCTCTTGGCGTTGCAAAACGCTGTCCACCTGGATACCCTGTGTGACGGATGTAAACTTTATCAGTCATTTTCTTGCCAGTAAAACGAATTTTATCAGCATTAATAACGATAACATTATCACCACAGTCAACATGTGGAGTGAAAGAAGGCTTATGCTTTCCACGTAAAATTTTTGCGATTTCAGAAGTCAAACGACCTACAATCTGATTCTCTGCATCAACGATAACCCATCCCTTTTCTGTGGTAGCCTTGTTGGCTGAGATGGTTTTATAACTTAAAGTATCCACTTTATTAAGATTTTAAAAGTCCTAAATGTTTTCTCAAAGAAAGCACCTTTGCCAAAAGGTGTTACAAAAAATATATTCACGGTGGACTCTTATTAATTGCTGTGAAAGTATTTTCGGTAAATCAAAGTTGGAACGTCTCTGATTTTCAATGATTTTGCCTTATTTTTTTTCTGAACGGGCATCCAGTTAAAAATTGGGAACGCAAAATTACGGAGTTGTTTCGGTATATGCAAAAAGTTTTACATTGTTTTCTGTGTTTTTCTTAAATATTTTCATCTTTTTTTCGCTTCTCACAAAAAATAACTCTCAGAACCTCAGGCAATAGTAGCAATTGAACAAAGTATAGATGAGAAAAGCCTTTCCTTCCTTCTTTTGTTAATCTACAGAACGTACCTTTGTGTTTAATTGTTGGCATTTTACTAGTCAAACTAGGACTCATTTTGTGAACCAATAATGAAAATTATTTAAAACTGTGTCTAAAGGAGCAAATAATACATATTTCGGTAATATAAAAGAAGGCATTAAATCTTCTCTGAAAGGGCTTTCATTATCATGGAGACACCTGAAGGAAGCTCGCCAAAGCCGAAAACCAATCTTTGTCAATAATCCTGATTACTTCAAACAAGAAACTGGGATTGTTACTTTACAATATCCTCATGAAAAGCTACCAATTCCTGATAATGGTCGCTATCAATTACACAATGAAATGGACGATTGTATCGTCTGTGATAAATGTGCTAAAATTTGTCCTGTCGATTGTATAGAAATTGAACCCATCAAAGCAACTGGTATTGCAGGTTATGCTTCTGATGGTTCTGCTATTCGTTTATATGCTGCGAAGTTCGATATTGATATGGCTAAATGCTGTTTCTGCGGCTTGTGTACTACTGTTTGTCCAACAGAATGTTTGACCATGACGCAGGAATACGATTTCTCTGTTTTTGATATTACTAAACATAATTTTGCTTTCGGAAACCTTAGTCCAGAACAAGCACAAGAAAAACGTGATTTGTACGACCAATTTATGCTTGAAAAAGAAGCTATGAAAGGTTTGAAAACGAAGAAGACGGAAGATAGCAAAACACAAGATGCAAGACTTGAGGATTCTGAACTAAAGGATGTTGGACAAGAAGAGAAAAAGCCAGTTACAAAGCCAGCGTTTAAACCAGCATTCAAGAAAAAGGAATCGGGATTGGAGAATGAAGGACTAAAGGAAACGCTAGAAGTTAAAGCTGAAGAAATCACTCCTGTTCCAAAACCGAAACCAGTTTTCAAACCTTCGTTTAAGAAAAAAGAAGTGGAAATTGAAAATTCAGAAGTAAAAGGTTCGGATGAAGTAAAAGCTGAAGAAATTACTCCTGCTCCAAAACCGAAACCAGTTTTCAAACCTTCGTTCAAGAAAAAAGAGGAAGGAGTTGAAAACTCTGAAGTAAAAGTTGCGGAAGAAGTAAAAGCTCAAGAAATTACGCCTGCTCCAAAACCGAAACCAGTTTTCAAACCTTCATTCAAGAAAAAAGAGCAAGAAATTGAAAGTTCAGAAGTAACAAATTCGGAAGAAGTAAAAGCTGAAGAAATTACGCCTGCTCCAAAACCAAAACCAGTTTTCAAACCTTCGTTCAAGAAAAAAGAGCAAGAAATTGAAAGTTCAGAAGTAACAAATTCGGAAGAAGTAAAATCTCAAGAAATTACTCCTGCTCCAAAACCGAAACCTGTTTTCAAACCTTCGTTTAAGAAAAAAGAAGAAGGAATTGAAAGTTCAGAAGTAACAAATTCGGAAGAAGTAAAAGCAGAAGAAATTACGCCTGCTCCAAAACCAAAACCAATTTTTAAACCTTCGTTTAAGAAAAAAGAAGAAGGAATTGAAAGTTCAGAAGTAACAAATTCGGAAGAAGTAAAAGCAGAAGAAATTACGCCTGCTCCAAAACCAAAACCAGTTTTTAAACCCTCATTCAAACCAAAACCAAAAACTGACAATTGATACCTTTTATTTTTATAGCATTTATACTATTGATTGTAATCTCTGCAAGTATTGTTTTGTGGAGTAATAACGTATTGTATGCAGCATTTAGCCTTTTACTTACTTTCTTTGGTATTGCAGCACTTTATGTGTTAGTTGGAGCAGACTTTTTAGCTATCACTCAGCTTTTAGTGTATGTTGGTGGAATTTTAGTACTACTCCTTTTTGGCGTAATGCTTACCAATCATAAAGGAAGTAAAGAAAATGGTAAAAATGACATCATTGGTACTAATACAAATCGATTTATTGGACTTTTCGTTGCTTTAGGTCTTTTCAGCTTACTTTTCTATTCTTTTGTAAAAGCAAACTTCGTCGAAATACAAGCCAGTTTGTTCGAACCTATCGAAACATTGTCTACGACTCAAAATATTGGCGTTTTATTGATGACAGATTTCGTTTTACCTTTTGAGGTTTCGGGTGTTTTATTGATGGCAACACTTATTGGAGCGGCGTACTTAAGCGGTAAATCTAAAGTATAAATATTTATAAAATTCTGACGCTATTTGCAAAATGGACAATAGTTTTCTTTCATATTATTTACTTACAAGTGCTATATTATTTAGCGTTGGTTTGGCTGTAGTAGTTACCAAACGAAACGTTATTGTGGTTTTGATGGGGATTGAATTGATGCTGAATGCTGTAAACCTAAATTTAGTAGCTTTCAGCAAAAATGACCCAGATTTACAAGGACAAATGTTTGCACTCTTTGTGATTGTCGTTGCTGTTTGTGAAGCCGTCGTTGCACTCGCCATCGTGTTGAAAGCACATGAACATTTCCAATCAATCAATCTTGATGAGATAAGTAATAATTCAGAATCCTAATACCTGTCGGACTTCAGATGTCGGATGTCAGCTATCGGCTTTCGGCATTTACTCTCTCTAACTTAGTCACTTACTGAGTGCTAAAGACCAAAAACTTATAATAACTCATCAATATTTTATAATTTTTAGCTGATTACTGAAAGCCGAAGAACCGAAACCTAATATTAATAATAAATAACTTCATTCAATCCAAAATGACAAAAACTAAATACGTTTCAGAATCTCTTACCACAATGACGGAAATGATTTTTCCGAATGATACCAATACTTTAGGAAATTTAATGGGCGGAAACCTCATGCGAATGATGGATGTTGTCGGTGCAATCTGTGCGCAAAAACATTCAAACCGAATTGTTGTTACTGCTTCTGTCGATAATGTATCTTTTAAAGAATCTATTCCACTTGGCAGTGTAGTTACTCTTCAAGCTAAAGTAACTAGAGCTTTCAGTTCTTCAATGGAAGTTGTAATTGATGTTTGGGCAGAAAATATTCCAGCCCAAGAAAGAGTAAGTACCAACAAAGCATTTTTCACTTTTGTGGCTGTTGACCAAAGCGGTCGCCCAATAGATGTACCTATTTCTTTGACTGAAACAGACGAAGAAAAAGCACTTCATGAAGGTGCTTTACGCAGACGCCAATTACGTTTGGTTTTAGCAGGAAGAATGAAACCTTCGGAAGCAACCGAATTAAAAACGTTTTTGAATGGAGGCGAATAAATGCTATAGGCTTTAGGCTAGAAGTATTAAAAGCATACAGCCTATTGCTTATAGCCTAAAGCCTCAAAGCTAGTTTATTAACTCTACTCTTTCCGAAGAAAAAGCAATTGGCTTTTCAACAAATAATACTTTGGTTGAAGTCCACACATTTTTGAATAATTCAGAATCTCGATAATTATTCAAATGATTTTCACTTTCCCAATAACTATATGTTGAAAAGATATTGGGAAAGTTTTTATCTTGTAATAGTTCTAAATGTTGACACCCTTCAAAATGCCTAATCTTGTGCTTAGAAGCATTAAAAATCGCCAAAAAGTTTTCCACTTTTTCTTCATGAAATGTCATTCTTACAATTCTGATTAGCATAATTTTGAAAGGATAATTTTCAACAAAACAGTTTTACTTCACATTAAATCGCTCCATTCCTTTTCTATCTTGCAAAGTAACGTAAGCATATTTTCCATCTGGACTAAAGACTAAATTACTACTTTGCAAGCCTTTTAATTGTACTTCTTTGAGTAATTTACCTTTTTTTGAAAAGACAAGTATTTTGCCCAATCCCCAACGACAAACGTAAAGGTTTCCTTTTGCATCACATTTCATGCCGTCTAAACCGCCGTCTTCAAAGGAAGTAAAAAGTCTTTTCTTCGAAATATTTCCTGTTAGGTCAACATCAAAAGCCCAAACTTTTCTCTGAATACTTTCATTTACATATAAAGTTCTTTCATCTGGACTAAGGCAAATTCCGTTGGTAGTTCCCATTTGGTCGGTTAAAAGCGTTTCCTTTCCTCCTTTGTCTATTCGCCAAACTTTTCCTGTTGAATTTTTCCAATTTGGGTCTGAAGCAAAAATTACATCATTTTTTTTGATACAAATATCATTAGGTTGATTAAAGGCATCATTATGACAATACGTTGAAATGGCTTTAGTTTTCATATCAACTTTCAAGACATTATGTCCTGAAAAATCGGCTAAATACATATTCCCTGCTTTATCAAATTGAATTGCATTGGCTGTACTTCCTTTGGGTAAAGTCAAAAATAATTCACAAGTACCATCTGGATTCACTTTACCAATCGTGCCATCTTCTTTAAAGTTTACGACGTACAAATTACCAGCTTTGTCAAAATTTGGACCTTCGATGTTGTTGGTAAATAAATTCTCTGCGGTAAAATCTTCTACTTTGATTTGCTGTGCAAAAGTTTGGGATAAGAGTAAGGAAAATAAGGCTAGACTCAAAGAGTAGCGTGTCATTGTTTTTTTCATGAATTTTAATTGGAAATAGTATATAATTTTAAATTGGATACTGCTTAATAATCTAATTTATCGTTCTTTTCATTCCATAATTCAAATGCTTTTTTAGCTTCTTCTCTTCCCAAAGGAATCATCTCGATTTTTCGTTCAGAAAGTGGTAATGGAATTTCATTATAAATAAAGGCATCGTCAAAACCTGCTTCGGCTGCATCATCACGAGTATTGGCATAATACACTTTTGAAGGACGAGCCCAATAAATTGCACCCAAACACATCGGACAAGGCTCGCATGAAGTATATAATTCGCAATCGGATAATTGAAAAGTATCGAGATGTTTGCAGGCTTCTCTGATAGCTACTACTTCTGCATGAGCTGTAGGGTCGTTGCTAGAAGTAACTTGATTAAAACCTTCGCCTACAATTTCTCCATTTCTCACAATTACAGCACCGAATGGCCCACCTTTACCTTCAGAACTTCCTTGAATTGAAAGTTCGATGGCTCTTTTCATAAATTTTAATTTGTCTTGTTCCATGATGAAGATTTTTTGGCAAGTTAGTAAACTGAATCAAAACTCTAACGACTGATAGAGCCTTTGCCTTCTATTTGTTTTTGAAGGTTTTGAAAATAAGTACAAATACTCATTCAAAGATATGTTTTCTTAAAAAACATATTCCATAAATATTAGTTTAAGTTTAAATAGTCTCGTACTATTTAGTACCAATCTATATAACAGATGATAAAAAAGACTTAATCTGTACACTTTAACATTTCCCCTAATTTTAGCATTAAAAAAATGTCGCAAACAAAATTTTATCAGTAAATTGCAGATAAATTTTGAAAGGATACTAGTCAAATTACGTATCGGTTTGAAGATTAAAGTATAATTACTTGATAATCAAAGCCTAAAACTCAAAAATCAACAATGAACTATCAACCATCCGATTATCTTCCAATACTTATCCAATTAGGGGCTGCTTTAGCATTTATTGTTGCAACAATGCTTGCAACGCACTGGCTGGGGCCTAAACGTCATAGTGCATTAAAAGATGATGTTTTTGAATGTGGTATCGAATCAGTGGGTGATGCCCGTACTCCTATTTCAGTTAAATACTTTCTTGTAGCTATTCTTTTTGTCCTATTTGACGTAGAAATTATTTTTATGTATCCTTGGGCTGTAAATTTTATGGGGTGGGTAAAATCATCTTCAGATGTAGCCATTAACATGTTCCTTGAAATGTTAGTATTCATGGGCTTATTGTTGGTAGGCTTCATTTATGTTATCAAGAAAGGCGTTTTAACTTGGGAGAAATAGTATCGTTGAATGGAACAGGTTTTTCTGTAAACAAGCCTTTCTTCATCACAGTGTTATCACAAATTTGAATATATAAATATATTGTGTTTCTGAATTGATTAGCGTGCCAAAAATGATGGCTTTCTGATACTTAGATTCTCAAATAGATACAATGAGCGATAGAATAATAAAAACAGTTGATGCTCCAGAAGGAATTGAAGGACAAGGTTTCTTCGCTGGCAAATTAGATGATTTCGTGGGTCTTGCTCGTGCAAATTCACTTTGGCCACTTCCTTTCGCTACTTCATGTTGCGGTATTGAATTTATGGCAACAGCCGGAGCTCATTATGACATTTCTAGATTTGGGTCTGAACGTATGTCTTTTTCTGCCCGACAAGCCGACATTCTTATGGTAATGGGTACTATTTCTAAGAAAATGGGACCAGTCCTTAAACAAGTATATCTTCAAATGGCTGAACCTCGTTGGGTACTTTCAGTTGGAGCATGTGCTTCTTCAGGTGGAATTTTTGATACTTACTCTGTTTTACAAGGTATCGACCGTATTATTCCAGTTGATGTGTATGTTCCGGGTTGCCCACCTCGTCCTGAACAAATCTTAGATGGTTTTATGCAAATTCAAGAAATTGCAAAGTCAGAACAACGCCGTCGCAGAGAATCTCCAGAATACAAAGCACTTTTAGCATCTTACGGAATTGAGTAACAGTTATCCGTTTAATTTTTGCTGGTTAGAATAACAAGTAAAAGCTAGACGATTAACAGATAAGCTAACAATGACAAACGAACAAATAGCACAAGATTTAGTCGCACAATTTGGCGAAGATAACATTTTTGGAATTGTAGAAAATTACGGGCTTTTAAACGTAACGACTACAACCGACACCATTGTGCCGTTGATGCATTATTTATATCAACATCCAACCTTCAAATTCCAGTTTCTTACAGATTTAGGTGGCATTCATTTTCCAGACGTTCCAAGTCATGAATTTGGTGTTATTTATCATCTACATAGTTTAGAAAACAATGTAAGATTGATTATCAAATTATATGTTTCCAGAGAAAATATCGTAGTACCAACTATCACAGGTTTATATGCTTGTGCCAATTGGATGGAAAGGGAAGCATTTGATTTTTACGGAATTTTGTTCTCTGGGCATCCAAAAATGGAACGTATTCTGAATGCAGAAGACATGGATTACCATCCGATGCGTAAAGAATATCCTTTGGAAGACGCCACTCGTCAAGATAAAATTGATGCCTTGTTTGGTAGATAAATTTATAAAAATATGTCTGAAATCGCATTAGTATCAAGCCCGTTTGTAGGCTTAGAGAAAGCACAAGTAGATAAAAAATATGTCAATGAGTTGACAACCCTAAACTTAGGACCTACTCACCCTGCAACACATGGTATTTTTCAAAACATCTTAACGATGGACGGAGAAACAATCATTGATGCAGAACAGACAGTAGGATACATTCACCGTGCATTCGAGAAAATTGCTGAGCGTCGTCCTCTTTATCAAATTACAACGCTTACAGACCGTATGAACTACTGTTCGTCGCCTATCAATAATATGGGTTGGCACATGACAGTAGAGAAACTTTTAGGCGTTGAAGTACCTAAAAGAGCTCAATATATTAGAGTAATTATGATGGAATTGGCTCGTATTGCCGATCATATCATTTGTAATTCCATTCTTGCTGTTGATACAGGAGCTTTAACGGGTTTCTTGTATGTAATGCAGTGGAGAGAACACATTTACGAAATCTATGAAGAAGTGTGTGGCGCTCGCCTTACAACGAACATGGGTCGTTGTGGTGGAATGGAAAGGGACTTATCTAAAGAAGCCATTCGCAAAATCCAAATACTTCTTGACGAATTTCCTGCAGGATTAACAGAGTTTGAAAGTTTGGTAAAACGTAATCGTATCTTCATGGATAGAACCATTGATGTTGGTGCTATTTCTGCTGAACGTGCTTTAAACTATGGCTTTACTGGACCAAACTTAAGAGCCGCTGGTGTTGATTATGACGTTCGTGCGATGAATCCATATTCTTCTTATGAAGATTTTGATTTTGAAGTACCAGTTGGCACAAAAGGTGATACTTATGATCGTTTCTTGGTTCGTGGAGAAGAAATGTGGCAAAGTTTGAAAATCATCAAACAAGCTTTAAGTAATCTTCCAGAAGGGCCATATCACGCTGATGCCCCACATTATTATTTACCTGAGAAAAAAGAGGTTTATAATAACATGGAAGCATTGATTTATCACTTCAAAATTGTAATGGGTGAAATTGATGCTCCTGTTGGTGAAGTATATCACTCAGTAGAAGGTGGTAATGGTGAACTTGGTTTTTATCTGGTATCAGATGGTGGCCGTGCACCATATCGTTTGAAATTCCGTCGTCCTTGCTATATTTATTATCAAGCATTCCCAGAAATGATTAAAGGCTCAACACTTTCAGATGCCATCGTTACGATGTCTTCTATGAATGTGATTGCTGGAGAATTAGACGTGTAATTTTTGCTTAATTCAGACTAAAACATGACAAATACACAAACCATACAGTTTCCAGCGGATACGTTGGAGTTAGTTCATAAAATCATTAAACGTTACCCAGAAGGTAAGCAAAAATCTGCTTTACTTCCAATTTTACATTTGGCTCAAGCAGAGTGGAAATGGTGTAGTTCAGAAGTGATGGATTATGTGGCTAGCTTGTTGAAAATTAAGCCTGTTGAAGTATATGAAGTAGCTTCATTTTATACAATGTTTCACTTAGAACCAGTAGGTGAACACGTAATTGAATATTGCCGTACTGGGCCATGTTGTTTAATGGGTGGAGTTGAAGTATATGATCACTTAAAGAAAAAACTAGGCATTGAAACTGGAGAAACTACTCCAGACGGTAAATTTACAATTAAAGAAGTAGAATGCTTAGCAGCTTGCGGTTGGGGACCTGTCTTTCAAATTCGTGAAAAATATTATATGAATTTGACCAACGAAAAGGTTGATGAAATCATTGATGAGTTGTCAAAATAATAATGTACTCTTAATTAATTGATACACTTTATCTGAATTCGATGCGAAATATCGCTGAGCAAATTTAATAGAAAAATGAAAATATTAACCGAACATATTGACGTACAAGGCATCGATACTATTGATGTTTTTCGTAAAAATGGTGGATATAAAGCTGTTGAAAAAGCTTTAAAAACGATGACTCCCGATGAAGTTACTGAAGAAGTAAAAAAATCAGGTATTCGTGGACGTGGTGGTGCTGGTTTCCCGATGGGTATGAAATGGTCCTTTTTGGCTAAACCTGAAGGTATTCCTCGTTATTTAGTTTGTAATGCGGATGAATCAGAACCGGGTACTTTCAAAGACCATTATTTGATGATGAAATCTCCTCATACTTTAATTGAGGGGATGATTGTTTCGTCGTATGCTTTAGGAGCAAATACTTCTTATATTTATGTAAGAGGCGAATTAATGTACGTTGTAAATATTCTTGAAAAAGCCATTCAAGAAGCTTATGACAAAGGTCTTTTAGGTAAAAACATTTTGGGTTCTGGTTATGACCTCGACCTTTTCGTTCAACCGGGTGGTGGTGCTTATATTTGCGGAGAAGAAACAGCCTTGTTAGAATCGTTGGAAGGTAAACGTGGAAATCCACGTAATAAACCTCCATTTCCAGCAGTAAAAGGTTTATGGCAATGCCCGACAGTAGTTAATAATGTAGAATCTATTTCTGCTACTTCTTGGATTATTAACAATGGTGGCGATGAATACGCTAAAATTGGTATTGGTAGAAGTACAGGAACTAAATTAATTTCAGCATCAGGCCATGTTCGTAAGCCAGGTGTTTATGAAATTCCTCTTGGTATTACTGTCGAAAACTTTATTTATGCAGATGAATGGTGTGGTGGTATCAGAGATGGACATAAATTGAAAGCTGTAGTAGCGGGCGGATCTTCAGTACCAATTCTTCCAGCAGAGTTGATTTTAAAAACAGTAAACGGTGAAAATCGTTTGATGACTTACGAATCGCTTTCTGATGGCGGTTTTATCACAGGCACAATGTTAGGTTCTGGAGGTTTTGTGGTAATGGACGAAACTACTTGTATTGTTCATAACACATTGACATTCGGTCGTTTTTATCACCATGAATCATGCGGACAGTGTTCTCCATGCCGTGAAGGAACAGGTTGGATGGATAAAGTACTCTACAGAATTGAACATGGAAAAGGACGTCAGGAAGATATTGATTTACTAGTAGATGTTGCTAAGAAAATTGAAGGAAATACCATTTGCCCATTAGGAGAAGCTGCCTCTTGGCCAGTCGCTGCTGCGATTCGTCACTTCCGTGATGAGTTTGAATGGCATATTAAACATCCTGAAAAAGCAACACAAAAAGGAGCAGTATTTATGCGTGAAGGTGCTAGTTGGAGTTTATAATTTAAAGGTTATGAAAAAGAAGATATTATTTATTGGACACGACGCCAACGTTGCAGGTGCTCAATATGTATTACTCGATTTCTTAAAATCTTTAAAACAAAAAGGTTTTGAAACCTATCTTCTATTAGCAAAAGGAGGTTCTTTACTTCCTGAATTCAGTAAAGTTGCAGAAGTAATTCTTTGGGAATACGATGATAAAGACACTCAAAGAAATCCATATTCAAGGATTATTTATGATAAAGTTTTTAAATTAAACAAGCTTCGTAAATTAGCCTTTTATCAGGAAAAACATAAAGAACTTACTGAATTAAAGTTCGATTTAATATTTTCAAATACCATTGCCAATGGCGGTTTGTTGAGAAGTTTAGAGTTTCTGAGATGTCCATTTGTGGTATATGTACACGAGCTTGAAAACTCTATTCAAAAATATACTTTGCCTGAAGACTTGGAGTATCAAATAGAAAATTGCATCCATTTTCTAGCGGCATCTAAAGAGATTAAAAGTAATCTCTTCTTGAATCATCAAATTGATGAAGATAAAATTACTGTTGTCAATCCATTTATATCAGTAAATAATATACTTGAAAAGCTCAACAATGCAGATAAATCAGGTATCAGGAAAAGGCTGAATATTCCTAATGACGCTATTGTAATTGGAGGTTGCGGAAATTTTGAATGGAGAAAAGGCGTTGATACTTTTTTATCAGTAGCTAATGCCATACTTAATAAAAAGAAAGAAGTACATTTTCTTTGGATAGGTATTCAAAAAAACTCTGTTGAACACCAAAATATCTTGTATGATTTAGAAAAAATGGGAATTCAAGAACATGTACATGTTATCGCTCCTACGATGGAAAACATGGATTATATGTCTTGTTTTGATATATTCTTTCTTTCTTCAAGAGAAGACCCACATCCGTTGGTCATGATTGAAGCAAGTTTAAATAAAATTCCTGTGGTATGTTTTGATAAATCTGGCGGTGCTCCAGAATACGTGGAGCAAGATGAAAGAGTAATTATTCCTTATGGCAGTATAGTTTGTGCCAAAAATAAATTGATAAGCTTAATTGAGGACAAAGTACTCAGAGAAGAAATAGGGCAAAAAATGTTTCAGAAGGCATTAAATTATGATGCTTCTGTAATAGCTCCACAGATATTACAAATTTTAGAAGAAATAAACGAGCATGAAAGTATTTCTTAATTATCAATGAAATACCGTCTGAATCGTAATATAGTAATTAGGTTATTCTTTGGAAAAACCATGTTTTAATCGACAAATAAATATTAAGCTTTTATATGAAAGTTACAATAGATAACATCACCGTTGACGTAGCTCCTGGAACAACCATTATGCAAGCGGCTCGTCAAATTGGGCCACATATTGCACCTCCAGCCATGTGTTATTACGAACCATTAAAGGCTTCGGGTGGTAAATGCCGTGGTTGTTTGGTTAAAGTAACAGCGGGTTCTGAAAAAGACCCTCGTCCAATGCCGAAATTGGTGCCTGCTTGTATTACTCAAATTCAAGAAGGTATGGTGGTTGAAAACACTATCAACGAACAAGTATTAGAAGTAAGAAAAGGGATTGTTGAGTTCTTATTATTGAACCATCCTTTAGATTGCCCAATCTGCGACCAAGCTGGTGAATGTGATTTACAAAACTTTACTTTTGAGCACGGTGTATCTAAAACACGTACAGTTGAAGAAAGAAACACATTTGACCCTGTTGATTTAGGTCCGAACATCAAATTAAACATGAATCGCTGTATTCTGTGTTATCGTTGTGTTTATACAGCAGACCAAATTACTGACGGACGTGTACATGGTGTAATGAATCGTGGCGACCATGCAGAGATTAGTACTTATATCGAAAAAGCAATTGATAATGATTTCTCTGGAAATATTATTGATGTTTGTCCTGTAGGTGCTTTAACAGATAAAACATATCGTTTCAAAAGTCGTGTGTGGTTCTCGAAACCAGTAGATGCAAGTTGCGATTGTGGAAAATGTTCTGGAAAAGTAACACTTTGGTACAGAGGCGATGAAGTAATCAGAGTAACAGCACGCAAAAATGAATGGGGAGAAGTAAAAGATTTTATCTGTAATACTTGCCGTTTTGAACGTAAAAAGACTTCTGATTGGACTATTGAAGGACCAAGCAAAGTACCACACAATTCGGTAATTTCTGCTAATAAGTATGGAGCGAACAAAATCACGCCAGCATTCCCATTAAAACAAGCAGCAGAACAATACAAAAAGATTGACGACAACCGTGATCGTTCATTTTTAGCCCCACAAAAGCAATTAAATTAATTGATTGTAGATAGTTTACTATTTACTCATTTAGATATATGGAAATTACATCAACATTATTTACGGCCAAAGCCATTTATGTAGGTATTATCTTCGCTATTACTCTTGGGGTAGCGGCCTATTCTACTTACTTTGAACGTATCATTGCCGCTTTTATGCAAGACCGTGTTGGACCAGATAGAGCTGGACCATTCGGTATTTTACAGCCTCTTGCTGATGCTGTAAAAATGTTCATGAAAGAAGATTTTATCCCAGCTCATTCAAACAAATGGCTTTTTATTGCTGGACCATGTTTATCAATGCTTACAGCTTTGATGACATCAGCTGTAGTTCCATTTGGTGACCAATTAGATTTAGGTGGAGGAATCATTCTGGATTTGCAAGGAATTGACGTAAACATTGGTATCCTTTGGGTATTTGGAATTGTTTCTTTAGGTGTTTATGGCGTTTTAATCGGAGGCTGGGCTTCAAATAACAAGTATTCATTAATTGGTGCGATTCGTGCTGCTTCTCAAAACATTTCTTATGAATTGGCAATGGGGCTTTCAATCATCGCCATTTTAATGCTTTCTGGCTCACTTTCAACAAAATCTATCGTTGAAACTCAACAAAATGGTCATTGGAATATCTTTTATCAACCATTGGGTTTTGTTATTTTTATCGTCTGTGCTTTTGCAGAGTGTAACCGTACTCCTTTCGATTTACCTGAATGCGAAACTGAATTAATTGGTGGTTATCACACAGAATATTCTTCTATGAAATTAGGCTTTTACTTATTCGCTGAATACATCAACATGTTTATTTCAGGTGCAGTAATGGCTACTTTATATTTCGGTGGTTATGATTATCCAGGACATGATTATGTAGCTACTCAATTCGGTGGGAATATTGCTACTTTACTAGGTGTGGGTGCATTAATCGGAAAAGCTTTATTCTTCGTTTTTGTGTTCATGTGGGTTCGTTGGACGCTTCCACGTTTCCGTTATGACCAATTAATGGGCTTAGGTTGGACAGGCTTAATTCCGTTATCAATGTTCAATGTTGTGCTTACGGGTGCTTCAATGTTATTTACTGTAAATGATGGCGGTTCAAACTGGATGACAGTTGGTGCATCATGGGCTGGCGTTATCATCATGTTAGTGGTAACATTTGCTTACAGCGAAATGAAATACAAGAAAAAGAAATTAGCAACAGCTTAAAATGTATTAATATTTTTAAGCTTCAAAATAAAAACTCTTTCCTTTAAGGTTTGAAGACTATTATGAAATTATCAAATAAATCCAAAGTCTTAGAGCAAGAAGAAATGACTTTTGCCGAACGCATTTACTTACCAGCTATCGTTGGTGGTATGGCTACTACGCTGAAACACTTCTTTTCTAAAAAAGTAACTATTCGTTATCCTGAACAAAAACGTTATTTAGGACCTGTTTTTCGTGGACATCATATCTTGAAACGTGATGAACAAGGAGCAGAACGTTGTACTGCTTGTGGGCTATGTGCTGTAGCTTGTCCAGCAGAAGCAATTTCAATGGTTGCAGAAGAACGTAAAAAAGGCGAAGAAAACTTATACCGTGAAGAGAAATATGCAAGCGTGTATGAAATCAACATGCTTCGTTGTATTTTCTGTGGTTTATGTGAAGAAGCTTGCCCTAAGCAAGCCATTTACTTACAACACGATAAAATGGTTCCTGTTTTTGAAGACCGTTCTGAAGTAATCTTTGGAAAAGATAAATTGGTTGAAAAAATGGATAATCGCTATTTAAGAGAAGGTTGGAAATAGCCATTTTGTAAATAAATTATTTGTAATATCTGATAACGATTCATTAAAAATATGAACTTTTGGTACTTTCTAACTGCCTTGACACTCCTGAGTGCATCAATGGTAATATTATCTAAAAACCCAATACACAGTGTTTTGTATTTGGTTTTCACATTCTTCTGTATTTCTGGTCATTACGTATTATTAAATGCTCAGTTTTTAATGGCTGTTAATATCGTAGTTTATGCAGGTGCCATTATGGTATTATTCCTTTTCGTAATCATGATGATGGATTTAAGTAAAAATTCACCAGATTCGAAAAGTACATTGACAAAACTAGCAGGAGCAATTTTAGGTGGAACACTTTTAGTAATTTTAATTGCAGCCTCACGTAAAGTAGATTTAAAGAACGCTGTAGGTCTTCAAGCATACGATGCTCAAACAGGAATGGTTGAAGGACTAGGACAAATCCTTTATCGTGATTATGTACTTCCTTTTGAATTAGTTTCTATCTTGTTTTTTGTAGCAATGGTTGGTGCAGTAATGCTAGGAAAAAGAGAAGCTGGAGAACGTAATTTCTAAGCAAAAAATATTAATATTTAGCCTGATGATTAATTTCGTCAGGCTTTTTTGTTTCCTTTCTTTTTGGGCAATAAAAAAGGGCTAAATCTTGAAGATTTAACCCTTTTAATATCGTTAAGGAATTACTATTCAACAATACCTAATTGAACGGTGTTGGTCTTTAAATTCTTATCAGAAGGAACACTTAACGTCGTTACGAAAGTATCACCAATAGCTAATAATCCTTTTTCTTTCAAGAAATCTGTCATACCTTTTACAGTTGCTTCAACATCATTTCCTTTTGTTTCATAATAGAAAACATTTGCTCCCCACAATAAACCCATTTCCTGTTGAACTGCTTTGTTAGAAGTAAAAATAAACAAACCAGCTTTTGGACGGTGAGCAGACAAACGGAAAGCTGTATAACCACTATTTGTGATACACAAAATTGCTTTTGCTTCAGTATCACGAGCTAAACGACAAGCTCCAGCAATCATACGATCATTTAAAGGAAACTGAATTGAACCTTTACTCAAAGAGTGATTCTTAAAGTAAATTGACGCTTCATCTCCTTTTACGATTTTGATTTCGTTTTGTTGTTGCTCAACTACTTCTTGAATATGTGCCATTGTTTCAACAGCTTTCAATGGATACGCACCAGAAGCAGACTCTCCACTTAACATCGTTGCAGAAGCACCTTGCAATACTGCATTGGCAACGTCAGATGTTTCAGCACGAGTTGGAACTGGGTTAGTAATCATCGACTCTAACATTTGAGTAGCCACGATAACTGGTTTTCCAGCCAAAGTACATTTCTCAACCATTAGTTTTTGCAAATGTGGTACTCTTGCCCCATCAATTTCAACACCAAGGTCACCACGAGCAACCATGATAGCATCTGTAGCTTCGATGATTTCGTCTAAATTATCAATTGCAAATGGCGTTTCAATTTTAGCAATCACCTTTGTATTCTTACCATAAGCTTTGATTCTGTCTTTAATATCATGAATATCAGCAGCAGTACGAACAAATGAAAGGGCAATCCAATCAACACCATTATCTAAACCAAAATATAAATCTTTAAGGTCTTTTTCTGTTAAACATGGTAAAGAAACTTTAGTCCCTGGAAGGTTAATACCTTTCTTTGACTTTAAAACGCCACCATAAACAACCTCAGTAATTACTTCTTTCTTTACTTTATCAATTTCTAAAACTTTAACTTCTAAATTACCATCATCCATCAAAATTCTTTCTCCAACATTTACATCTAAGTACATAGAAGTATAAGTTGTTCCAACTCTTTCAGAATTTCCCAATAAAGTTTCATCCATTACGAATGTCAATTTATTTCCTTCTGTAATAGTAACACCGTTATTCTCTACAAGTTGTGTACGAATTTTAGGTCCTTGTAAATCTTGAAGAACTGCAAGATTAATTCCTAACTCTTCAGATACTCCTCTGATAGTTTTTAATCTGTTTAAATGATCTTCGTGTGTTCCGTGCGAGAAATTAAGTCGGAAAATATTTACGCCAGCTTCTGCAAACTTAACTAGCATTTCTTTTGAATCGGAAGCAGGGCCTACTGTTGCTACGATTTTAGTTTTTCTTTGATAGGACATAATTCAGTTAATTATTCAATCTTGATAGTTCAATTAGATAATATAATGCGAAATTACATTTTACTATTTACACTTTGAATTAAATTTATGTGTTTTCTTTGAGAAGTTTAATTTTTATTTTGCAAATATAATTTTATCAAGAAAATAAATAACCAAATCAACAGTATATATTTTAATAAATATCAATAATAATATTTTGTCTTACTATCAGAATTCAAATGATTCTATAAGTTACAAAAAAATCCCATAAAGTTTTTCACCTTATGGGATTAGCAATCGTTTTTCTAAACCTTAATTTACTTCTCGTTCTAAAGCTATAAAATTACACAATACTTTGTCATTATTAAAAATCGGCAAAATTTCTACTTTACACAAATACTGCTCTCCATCTTTTCGGTAATTAAGTACTTCTCCAGAAAACGTTGTTTTGATAGCCAGCTTTTCTCTAATTTCTTTTCTGATTACCGCAGAAGTTTCAATTCCTTGAAGGAAATTCGGGAACTTCCCAACGGCTTCATTAGCATCATAGCCCGTCATTCTAGTAAACCCTTTGTTGACCCACTCTATTCTTTCGTTCGGGCAAGTAATAACAATTGCATTTTCACGATGCTTCAAAAAGCTTCTGATCTTACTTAAATTAAAATGCCAAGCACGGTTTCTAGCATATTCTTCTAAAAATTCATACTCAGTTATGTTTTTGCTCGCTCTAGTTGTAAACTCATAGGCATGTAGCAGTGGACTCACCAAGTGTACATTCTTGAAAGTATTACAATGGACTTCAGGGGAAAGATTGGTCATTTTACAAATAAATTTAAACTTACTGATGATGGTAAGTCTTTGTAAAATGATTTTGTTTTAAAATTTTATATTTTTTTTGAAAATAATCTTTCAGAAGAAGTACAGCCACAAAAGCCTTTGGTAATAATTATAAAAAACTAAATATCTTTGCCCTAATAGAAATTTAACCCTTGATGAAAGTGAATCTTAAAGCCCTAAAACACATTTATTTTCTTGGAATCGGTGGCATCGGTATGTCGGCAATTGCTCGTTGGTTTATTGCCAATGGTTATTCTTTGGCTGGTTATGATAAAACTGCAACTCCACTAACCAATGCTTTACAAGCTGAAGGAATTCCCGTTCATTTCTCAGATGACATTAGTCTGATTCCTGCTGAATTTTTAGCAAATAAAGAAGAAACACTCATCGTTTACACACCAGCTATTCCGAAAGACCATCTTGAATTTAATTATTTAAAAGATAATGGTTTTACCTTAATGAAGCGCTCGCAAGTATTGGGACTTTTAACCAAAAGTTTTTATACCATTGCCGTTTCAGGTACGCATGGCAAAACCACTACTTCTTCAATGGTTTCGCATATTCTGAAAAATGCTGGTAAAAATGTAACGGCTTTTTTAGGAGGAATCACCCAGAATTATGGCACAAATTTCTTGATTAACGAATCGCCAGAAGATGTGATTTGTGTAGTAGAAGCCGATGAATTCGACCGTTCTTTTCTTACTTTATACCCCAACTTAACCATTGTTACTTCTACTGATGCCGACCATTTAGATATTTATGGCGACCACGATCAATTACTGGAATCTTTCCAATTATTTGTATCACAACTGAAAGAAGGCGGTAAATTATATCAGCGTAAAGGTTTGAATTTGGCAAGTTTCACTAAAAATGAATCGACAGAATATTCATTAAATGAAGGAGATTTCTATGCAGAAAACCTAAGAATTGAAAATGCTGAAATGATTTTTGATATTGTTTATCCAAATGGCATCATCAAAGATTGTACTTTATTAACACCTGGTTTCCATAATGTGGAAAACGCTTTGGCGGCTACCGCAGTGGCTTTAGAAGTAGGGCTTAGTCCAGTGCAAATCAAAGATGGTATTTGTACTTTTGGAGGAGTAAAACGCAGATTTGAATACCATATTCGTTCAGAGAAGATTGTTTATATTGATGATTATGCCCATCATCCTACTGAAATTCAAGCCTTTTTGTCTTCTGTAAAAGCATTGTATCCACAACATAAATTAACGGTGGTTTTCCAACCGCATTTGTTTACTCGTACTCGTGATTTCCAAGAAGGCTTTGCTGAAAGTTTAAGTTTAGCCGACGATTTGATTTTACTTGATATTTATCCAGCCAGAGAATTACCAATCGAAGGCGTTACTTCTGATATTATCTTCAACAAAGTAACTTCGCCAAGCAAAACACTTTGTAGTAAAGAAGCCGTATTAGACCTCCTCAAAGAAAAACAACCTGAATTAATCGTTAGCGTTGGTGCGGGTGATATTGATACTTTAATTCCTAAAATTAAGGAATGGGGATTGAGTTTGTAATGTTTTAAATTCCCACTTCCCACAGCTTTGTCAACTTTTAAAAAGTTGACAAAGCTAGAAAAATCTATTACTAAATAATAAAAATCATCAACATGAAAAAAATCCTTACGTTAATTGCAATTACTTGCTTTTGTATGCAACTCAATGCCCAACATCTGAGTATCGAGCATATCATGCAAGACCCTAAATTTACCATTGGTGCTTTACCTTCTTCTATTAATTGGTCGGAAGATAGCAGAATGATTTACTTCAACTGGAATCCTTTCCGTAATAAGGCTGATTCTTTATACAGTGCTTCGGTTACTGAAAAAAAGCCTTTTAAAGTTGCTCCTCAAGTCCGTAGAGCTTTGCCATCTTTTAATGGTGTCTATAATCGAGATTTCTCAAAAAAGATTTACACAAAAAATGGGGATTTGTTTTTGCTAGACTGTAAAACAATGGCAATTCGGCAGATTACAAATACTGTAGAGACTGAAAGTAATCCTAGTTTTAATGGCAAAGAGAATAAAATTATTTACAGCAAAGCAAGTAATTTATACAGTTTTAATCTTTCGACTGGTGAAACAGAACAACTAAGTAATTTCTTGACTGGTACTAAGAAAACAGAAGCTAAAGCCAATGAGCAAGAAAAATGGCTCAAGAAAGACCAATTGAGCCTTTTTGAAGTATTAAAAGAACGTGCAGATAAGAAAAAACAAGGTGAGGCAATTGCCAAAGAAGATTTACCCAAACGTGCCAAAGAGATTTATATTGAAGATAAAAGAGTAGATATTCAGACCTTAAGTCCTGATGAAAACTATATTACTTATCGACTAACAAAATCGGCCACTGGTGCAAAAAATGCCGCAGTACCAAGTTATGTTACGGAGTCTGGTTTTACAGAAGATTTACCTGCAAGAACAAAGGTTGGCGCTCCAATGCCTACCTATGAGTTTTGGGTTTATGACATTAAAAAAGATACAGCTTTACAAGTATCCACCAAAGAAATTGAAGGTATTGATGAACAACCAGCTTATTTGAAAGAGTATGCTAAAAAAGACACAACAAAAAATAAAAAAGCTGAAGCTAAAAAAGTAATTTTCAACGAAGCACTTTGGTCGGAAGATGGAAAATATTGCGTAGTAGTAGTAAGAAGTCAAGATAATAAAGACCGTTGGATTTTAAAACTAGATGTTGCGACAAGAAAACTAAAAACCATTGACCGCCAAAGAGATGAAGCTTGGATTGGTGGTCCTGGGATTGGCTCTAATTTTAGTACAGGAAACATTGGCTTTTTAGGAGATAACCAAACGCTTTATTATCAGTCAGAAGAAGATGGTTACTCTCATTTATATACTGTTAATCTTGCAACAGGTGCCAAAAAACAATTAACCAAAGGAAAATTTGAGATTCAAAGTCTTCAATTATCAAAAGACAAACAACATTTTTACTTTACTTCTAATGAAGTACATCCGGGCGAACAGCATTTCTACAAAATGGCAGTAACTGGTGGCGATAGAGTACGTTTAACGAAAATGACAGGTTCAAACCAAGTAGTACTTTCGCCTGATGAAACGAAATTGGCTTATTTGAATTCATATTCAAATCGTCCTTGGGAAGTATATATTCAGGATAACGTAGTAAATGCTCCGCCTAGCCAAATTACAAAATCGCAAAGCCAACAGTTTAAAGAATATAAATGGCGTGAGCCTGAAATCGTTACTTTTAATGCTAAAGATGGCTCAGAGGTGTATGCTCGTTTGTATGAAGGCAAAGGAGAAAAAGGTAAAAAGCCAGCCGTAATTTTTGTACATGGTGCAGGTTATTTACAAAATGTGCATAAATGGTGGAGTCAGTATTTCCGTGAATATATGTTCCATAATATGTTGGTTGATAATGGTTATACGGTATTGGATATTGACTATCGTGGTTCGGCTGGTTATGGCAGAGATTGGCGTACAGGCATTTATCGTTTTATGGGCGGTAAAGATTTAACTGACCAAGTAGATGGTGCTAAATGGTTAGTAGAAACTCAAGGCGTTGACCCTAAAAAGATTGGTATTTATGGTGGCTCTTATGGTGGGTTTATTACTTTAATGGCAATGTTTACAACACCTGATGTATTTGCGGCTGGTGCAGCATTAAGACCTGTAACAGATTGGGCAGCCTATAATCATCCTTATACAGCCAATATCTTGAATGAACCACAAACGGATTCAATTGCCTATCGTAAAAGTTCACCGATTTATTATGCGGATGGCTTAAAAGGCAATTTGTTGATTTGTCATGGAATGGTTGATGTCAATGTTCATTATCAAGATGCCGTGCGTTTAGCACAAAGATTAATTGAATTGAAAAAAGAAAATTGGGAGTTGGCTTCTTATCCAATGGAAGACCACGGTTTTGTAGAACCAACATCATGGATGGATGAGTACAAAAGAATTTTCAAACTTTTTGAAACAACATTGAAGAAGAAGTGATTTTTAGATTAGGTGGTCATCAGCAATTAGATTTGTGGTACTAATTAATCATTGTAATCTTATTTACAAATAATAAAATTTAAGGTTTTATAAACCCTGTAGCGGTAACCCTTGCGGTTACCGTTTCTTGTATTATTTAAACGGTAACCGCAAGGGTTACCGCTACAGGAAATTTAACTCACAATTCACTAACTACAAAAATGAATAAGTAAAATCTAAAGGATTAGCATATTTAAACTGATAGCCCGTTTTCTCAACAAGTTTTTGCGGACTGATGATTTTAAATGGAATAACTTCTGTAGCTTCTTCAAAAATTGGGACATCAAAACCGTATTCTTCACAATTCTTTAGAAATACTACTTCACGCACAGGATGTTCTGGCGAAACAGCATTAAAAGTTTCTCCCCAAAAACCTTTTTCAAGTATCATTGAAATAATGCCAATTACATCATCTTGATGAATATAATTCACAGGAATTTGTCCAGTATTAATGTGCTTTCCAGCAAAATACTTCGCTCCTATTCTTTCCATTCCCATCAGTCCTCCGCAACGTAAAATAGTTGTTTGTACATTCATTGCTTTTAGTAATTCTTCTACTTTTATCAAAGCCGAAGAATTGATTACTTCATCTTCCTCTGTGATTTCTCTATTCAAATCTGGATAGACAGACGTAGAGGAAGTATAAATGATGGATTGAATACTGGAACTTTTAATGGCAGGAATTAAAGATTGTATTTGCTGAACATGATAATCTTCACCATACTTGCCAGCACGAGGTGGGATACAAATAATCAATATTTCTGATTGAAGGAATTCTGCAAGTTCTTCGCCTTCTACTGCCGGAGAAAATTTCAGTAAAAAAGGCTGAATCCCTACGCTTTGAAGCAATGATAATTTGAATTCAGAAGTAGTAGAACCTTTTACTTCATGACCATTTTCTACTAAAAATTTGCCCAAAGGCAAACCTAACCAACCACAACCTAAAATACTTATTTTCATAGATAAAACTTTTTTCTCAAGATAAACTCTTCTACTGCTTCAGGAATCATGTAACTGATAGATTGTCCATTTTTTAAACATTCACGAATAAAAGTAGCTGAAATATCCAATAAAGGAGCTTTGACTAAACGCACATTGGGGTGGCTTGCTAAATCGCTTGCTTCTGAATTTGGGCGTGGATACACATATAAACCGAAGTACTCTAAAATCTTATCGTGGTTTTTCCAATTTGGAAACTGTGCTAGATTATCGCCACCAATGATTAATTTGAATTCATGTTGTGGATACTTTTCTTGCAAACGAATTAGCGTATCAATCGTATAAGAAGGCTTGGGCATCGAAAACTCTATGTTGGTTACCTTAAATTTAGGATTATCAGCAATGGCTTTTTCAACCATATCTAAACGGTCGAATTCGTGCAATAAAGATTTATTTTTCTTGAAAGGATTTTGTGGAGAAACTACAAACCAGACTTGTTCTAAATCTGTAGTGGTTGCCATTACGTTGGCAACAATTAAATGCCCAATATGGATGGGATTGAAAGAACCAAAAAAGAGACCAATTTTCATATAGCTGTAAGCTATAAGCCCTAAGCTTTAAGCCTTTGGCTTATAGCCTAGAGCCTAAAGCTTATTACTTACAGCTTTTTCGTAAATTCATCAAACAGTTTTTGTGCTTTTCTAAAAGCTTCTGTTAAGTCATCATTTAATAAAATAATGTCGAATTTGTCTTTAAAAGACATTTCAAAATTCATTTTAAATACTCTTTTTGAAATAGAATCTTCTGAATCTGTACCACGTTCACGCAAACGTTTTTCTAGTTCTTGTACACTTGGTACTTTTACAAAGATTGACAAAGCTCTTTCTTTATAATATTCTTTCAATTTCACTCCTCCACGTACATCAACATCAAAAATCACGTGTTTCCCAGAAGCCCAAAGGCGTTCGATTTCTGATTTCAGTGTTCCATAATAAGCACCTGGATATACTTCTTCCCATTCTACAAATTCATCGTTATCAATTTTAGTTTTGAATTCATCGGGAGTCATGAAGTAATAATCTTTCCCATTTTCTTCGTTACGTCCACGTTTATCACGAGTACAAGCAGAAATAGAAAATCCAAGATTGTCATTATTGGCAAGCAAATGCTTTACAATAGTAGTTTTGCCCGAACCAGAAGGGGCTGAGAAGATAATAAGCTTTCCGTTTTCCAATTTTCAACAAGTAAGTAGGTACAAAATACCCTAATTAATTAAAAGTAAAAGGCTACTAAGTATATCGTAATAATCACGACGGACTTAATAACCTTTATCAAAAGAGCAAGATAGCTCAATTACAATGCACTTATTTTCTTTTTGATACAATCAATTAAGCTTGAAGGAACGCATTTTTTTTCCAATTTCAATTGCATTGTTTCTTTGATACATTTCTCCAATTCATATCCTTTCTCACACGGCAAACACTTATCCATGTTTTGCTTAAATTGTGCTATTTGCTCATCTGTTGCCTGACCATCCACAATTAATTGGACGAATTTCATACATTCAGATTGATGCTCGCAGCTTGTCTTTTTTTGAATTTTTTCAACCTCGGAAACCATTATTCTATTGGATTAAGCAAATTTAATTTGGCGTTTTATTGGGTTACTCTTTGTGATAATCAAGTAGTTAATCAACAGGAAGGTTTATAAAAAAATTCCCATAAATTTAAAAATATAAAAAATAATCCTTTGAAAGTTCATTTTTTCATATCCATAGCTACTTATTCTGCCATGCTGTCAGCATTTACGTCATAGCCTAATGATTTGGCATACGATTTCAATTTCTCTTTTAACAACATTCTGGCACGGTGCAAACGAGAACGGACAGTTCCGATAGGAATATCCAAAATCTTCGCCATTTCTTCATAGGTAAATCCTTCAACATCACAAAGGATAATCACCGTTCTAAAATCAACTGGCAAAGCATTTAAAGCGTTTGCAATTTCATCCCCAATTAAATCTTGAACTGTATCAGCTCTTAAATCTACTGTTTGGGTTGTTTCAGCGTCTTCTTCAGAATTATAAGTTGTTTCAACATCTTGATAGTCAACTTTTGAAGGTTCTTTAGACTTCTTCCTAAAATCGTTGATAAAACTATTCTTCAGGATTCTGAACAGCCATGCTTTGGCATTAGTTCCTTCAGCAAAAGAGTTGATGAATCTAAATGCTTTCAGATAAGTATCTTGAACGAGGTCGTTAGCATCATCTTCATCATTCGTCAGACGAAAGGCAAAGTTGTACATTGAGTCAATGTACGGCATAAACTCTTTTTCGAAAACTCTGTGTTTTTCTACTTCAGTATAGGTTTGAGTTATTTTAATTTCTTCTTGCTCGTCCATGGTTGCTGCTGAATATCACTTGATAAAAATAGAAAATGATACCTTAATTATCAAGTAATTTATTGAATCTACATTACATTGTTTTAGATAAATTTTTATAAACAAACAACTTGCCAAGCATGATTTTTGTCATTTTCCTGACAAAAAGGCACAATCATGATTGGTGATTAATCTTTTCTAAAAAACTGAATAATGATAATTACTAAAGTTGTAAAAATGGTGCTGGCAATTACTTTGGCTAGAATGGGTAGAATAAGACCAAAATCTGAAGCTTCTAATGAAAAAAGTATAAAATGATGAACAAAAGTCAATATCGTTACATAAGATACAAACCAAGATAAACCCATTGATTTTAGACTAAGTATTTGGCGTTCGTCATAGCCTCTTTGTGGTACTAATAGTGCTAAAATGGGAGTACGAATATAAGCGATGAAAGTCATCGCTGCGGCATTTGCACCGATGGTATTATAAAAAATATCAATAAATATTCCAGCAATAAAGCCTAGAAACACTAGCTGTACTCTACTAATATCAAAAGGAAGTAGAATAACAGTGGCTACGTAAACAAAACAAAATGCGTGATTGAGGAATACCAATTGTCTGACAAAGAAAATTTGCAACAAAAGATAAAAAATAAAAGTAAGTATTTGTGGAAAAATATTTCTTGGAGTCATTCTTAAATTAAATTGCCGAGTTTAAGCTATGCACAATTATTACAACAGGTTTTTATTTCTTTACTTCGCTGTCAGTACTTTCTAAAGCCTTCTGTTCTTTTTCAAGTTTGTTATTAATGACATACACATAAGAAAGTGTACTAAAGTCGGTAGCCAATTTTACTTTGATGTCATGAAAAGTTTGATCTGGCTTTAAACCTACTTTACTGACATAACCGATTACGATGTTAGAAGGGAAAACATAGTTAAAGTCGGAAGTCATAATGGTATCCTTTACTCTAACATTTTTATATCTTGAAACATCCGTCATTTCAACAATAGAAGGATTTTTACCATCCCACTTTACTGAACCAATTTCGTTATTACTTTTTACTTTCGCAGAAACGGTATATTCTGAATGAAGGATAGAAATTATTCTTGAATAGTGTTCTGAACAGGATTTAATTTTACCAACTACTCCTGTTGAAGAAATTACGCCCATTCCTGGTGCTAAGCCATCCGCAGTACCTTTATCAATAGTAATATAATTATTGAATTGTGCTACCGAAAGGTTGGTTACCTTGGCTACAGTAAACCTAAAACGAGCAGCTACAGCAGAATCTGCTTTATAAGTAATGTTTGATAATGCTATTGGCGTTTGCTGGGCTTGTAATTTCCCTACCAATTCATACAGATGTTTGTTTTCAGCACTTAAATCATCATTTACTTTTCTAAGATTTGAATATTCAACAATTGAATTTGAAATTTCTAAAGCTTGTGCTGCATAATAGTTGGTTGTATTAAACATCACAGCACTTGGGTAATTATTGTATGAATAAAAAAACCATAGACTCAGTACCTCCAATAATGCAAATAGAATGAAGGCTCGTTTCCTAGAAATAAATTGGATTAACTGATACATTTGCTAAAAGAAGAATCTTGGAGTAATTGATTTTGGAAAAGTCTATAATGTAAAAATGAGTAAACGAAAGAACATAAAATATCATTCTTTCATTTACTCATTTCTTAGCTTGTTTAATTAAGAGATGAGAATAGGCTTGAAGTGGTCAAGATGTTTTAATACTTCACCTGTTCCACGTACAACAGCTCTTAATGGATCATCTGCAATATGAATTGGCAATTTAGTTTTATTTGCCAAACGCTTATCTAAACCATGTAATAAAGCTCCACCACCTGTTAAATGAATACCATTGTGATAAATATCAGCTGAAAGTTCAGGAGGAGAAACCTCTAGGGCTTTCATTACAGCTTCTTCAATTTTAGAAATTGATTTATCTAAAGCATAAGCAATTTCAGAATAAGTAACTTTAATTTCTTTAGGAATACCCGTCATTAAATCACGTCCACGAATTTCATAATCTGCTGGTGGGTTTTCTAATTCTGGCAAAGCAGAACCGACTTCAATCTTGATTAATTCTGCTGAACGTTCACCAATCAATAAATTGTGTTCACGACGCATATAGTCAACAATATCACGAGTAAATACATCACCCGCAATACGTACAGAAGCTTCACATACAATTCCTGAAAGTGCAATTACTGCAATTTCAGTTGTACCACCACCAATATCCACAATCATTGAACCATTCGGTTGTTCAATATCTATTCCAATACCAATTGCCGCAGCGATAGGCTCGTGAATCATGTACACTTCTTTAGCACCAGCATGTTCTGCTGAATCTTTTACCGCTCTTTTTTCAACCTCTGTAATTCCTGAAGGAATACAAATTACCATGCGATGAGAAGGCGTTAAAAAACGGTTTCCCGTATCAATCATTTTAATCATTCCCCGAATCATCAATTCGGCAGCCGTAAAATCGGCAATTACTCCATCTTTTAAAGGACGAATCGTTTTGATATTTTCGTTGGTTTTTTCGTGCATCTGCATCGCCTTGTTACCAATTGCCAATACTTTATTGGTGGCTTTATCAAGGGCAATAATTGATGGTTCATCAACCACAATTCTATCTTTATGAATAATTAACGTATTGGCAGTACCAAGGTCAATAGCAATGTCTGACGTCAGGAAATTGAATAATCCCATTTTATGATTTTGTTCTTTATATTAATATTTTTAATGACAGGTCTTGTGTAAAGTTAATCATTTAAAATCACCTGTTTTCAGATATTCTTGTAAAAGTACAAAATTAATGAGAATGTGAGAGATTACCTTAAAACCATGAGGAAAAAATTTAGTAGGATTTAAAGATAAAGACCAAAGTAGATAAAGGATTATCTGTTTGAAAGAATTCTTAGACTTTCTTTTACTGTATTTTCAATCCAAGTAAAATTATTGCTTTCTAAAATGGATTTAGGGAATAGTTGTCCACCCATTCCAACGAATTTAGCTCCAGCATCTAGCCAAGTATTCAAACTCCGCTCATTGGGTTCAACGCCACCAGTTATCATCATTTCTATTTGGGGCATCACCGTTTTAACAGCTTTTACAAAAGAAGGATTTAAAATATTGGCAGGAAATATTTTAACAATATCAGCACCCAATAGATAGGCTTTATAAATTTCGTTAGGAGTAAGTACTCCTGGGAACCACGCCATGTCATTTTTTTGACAAACCTGAGCTACTCCAACATCCAATGTTGGCTGAACAATAAAGTCAGCATCTAAACTAACAAAGTATTCGGCTTCTTCTGCATTATAAATAGTGCCAATACCAATTGCCATATCTGGAAAATCATTCCGAATGTATTTTACTAATGCGGCAAAAACTTTATCTGCACCAACACCACGATTAGTGTATTCAAAAACTCTGATTCCACCATCATAACAAGCTTTTACAACAGCTTTACTCTTTTCAACATCAGGATGATTGAAAAGTGGCATGATTGGTGTCTGATAAAGTTTATCGTACAAAACCTCTTTGGAAAATCTCATAGCTAATTTATCTTCTTAATTTTCCGCTTACATCGCCATTCATCACGGCTTCTATTTCCTTTACTGACGATAAATTAAAATCGCCTTCAATCGTATGTTTTAGTGCCGAAGCTGCTACTCCAAATTCAATTGCTTTTTGTGTATTTTGATAAATGATTTCTCCATAAATAAAACCAGCCATAAAAGCATCTCCTCCGCCAATTCTATCAACAATATCTGGAATATTGATTTGCTTGGTCTCTAGCATTTCAAAGCCGTTCCAGCATTTTCCAACCAAAGTATTGTGTGAAGCCGAAATCTGTCCTCGTTTGGTTGTCAATATTTTTCTTAGCTTTGGAAAACGTTCTGTAAGTTGTTGACAAACTGATTTGAAACTTTTCTTTTCGTCATTAGGCACAATGCCAAACATATCTTCGGCATCACCTTTGCTACAAATAATCACATCGCAGTTTTCAATCAATTCAGGCATTACTTCATTGGGTTTCTTGCCCCATTTCCATAAATTAGAACGATAGCCTACATCGGCAGAAACTTTTAATCCTAAACGACTAGCTGTTTGTACTGCTTCTAAACAAGCTTGAGCTGCACTTGCTGAAATAGCAGGAGTAATACCCGTGAAATGAAACCATTGAGCATCTTCAAAGATTTGTTCCCAGTTAAATCCAGAAGGTTTTAGACTAGCAAAAGAAGAATTAGCTCGGTCGTAAATTACTTTACTTGGACGCATCGCTGCTCCTTGTTCTACATAATAAATACCGATACGGTCGCCTCCTCGGACAACATCTTGCATACTCAATCCGTACTTTCGATAAGTGTTGATAGCGGCTGAACCTAAATCATTATCGGGAAAACGAGTAACGTGGCTCGCAGGAATACCCATAATAGCCAATGAGGACGAAACATTTGCTTCGCCCCCACCGAAATTAATATCAAAACTTGTCGACTGTTGAAAGCGAGCATGATTTGGCGTACTAAGCCTCATCATTATCTCACCGAAAGTGACTACTTTTTTCATAAATATTTTCTTACTGCATCAGAAAATCCTTCTAATTGTGTTAAGTCTTCTCCCCACAAACTTCTGTTGGATAATACTTTATCTAAATCAAAATTTTCCCATGCTTCATAAAAGTACGGAGCAAAATTACAATTGATTGGGTAATACTCACCATTGCATTCTCCAAAATAATTACCATTCACTTCTTTTTCTGCCTTCATGAATTGTAAATATGCCGCAAAACCCATTGCAAACAATTCTGGTGCTTTGCCAAATTCACGATAGTATTGCAAAAGAATAGGGATATTACGCATCTTCATTTTAGCGGTGTACTGCACCGTAATATCTAATAATTTATGTTGCAAGAATGGATTACGGAAACGGTCTAAAACCATTCTGCCGAAACGGTCTTTAATTTTAGGGTCTATTTTATAAGGAATGGCTAAAGAAACTTCACCCAACATCATATTGGTGATAATTTTACTTAAATAGCTATTACTCATTACATCTTTCACTAAACGGAAACCTAATAAATAAGCCATTCCGCAAGTTAAAGTATGTGTTCCGTTAAGCATTCTTAACTTTAATTCACGATACACTTCGATGTCTCTTTCGATGATAACTCCTGAATCTACACTTGCGAAAGATAAAATTTTACGGATTTTTTCATCTCCTTGAATTGCCCATAAACGATAGACCTCAGAAAGTATCATCAAATCATCTTGATACGAGAATTTCTTTTCTAGTTCTTCACAAATTTCTTTGTCTGGTTTTCCCGGCACAATTCTATCTACTAATGAATTACAGAATGAATTGTGGTTTTCAAGCCATTCGATAAATTCTGGTTCAAGTCCATTACGGTGTGCTTGTTCTAATACAATTTCTTGTAATTTATCTCCATTTCCAACAATTAATTCTGTTGGAATAATCACCATTCCGCTTTCTGGAGAACCTTTGAACTCTTTCCAACGCTCGTATAAAAAAGCTAATAATTTTACAGGAAATGATTGTGGTGGAGTATTTGCGATTTTATCATTTTCTACTAGAGCAATACCAACTTCCGTTGTGTTAGAAATGATTACTTGCATTTCAGGGTTTTTCGCACAAGCTAAAATTTCATTCCATTGTGAACGAGCTGAAATAGTACGAGAGATTGAAGCATTAATAATGTATTCTTCAACGGGTTGTCCATTTTCTAAACCTTTTACACAATGTGTAAAAAGTCCATCTTGTTCATTGAAATCGTCAGTGCCACCTTTGTCTGTAGATTTAACCACCACTATACGACCATTGAACACTCCCTTTTTGTTAGCCTTATCAATAAAATAATCGCAAAGTCCTCTCAATAATACTCCAGTACCAAATTGAAGTACTTTTTCGGGAAGTTCAAAAATTTTATCATTAGGTAATTCAACAAGTTTACTCAAGTTTTCAGCATTCGACGCTAAATATTCTCTGGTCAGTTTTTGGTTCATTGTATCACAATATTTAATTATTTATATATTTTAAAGCCTCAAAGTACTTACTATCTACTCATTATTGTTTTAACAATAAAGCGTAAATCAAGCAAATAGACCATAATCTATTACTCATTTTACGCTTTATTGATGAAAATGCTAAAAATTGTGTTGCTTATAGTTTAATCTAAGCTTCTCCTATCGGGCCACGATAATTTGTTGGAAAATGGAAGCCGTCTTGGTTTTTATCATCTGTTATTGGGCCATAAGCCTCTTCGTATTTTTGAATATTCTCCTTTAAAGCATTCAAAAGACGGTACACGTGGTCAGGTGTTAGAATGACTCTTGACTTTACTCTTGCTTTGGGTATTCCGGGCATCATTTTAATAAAATCAATCACAAATTCACTTTGAGAGTGTGCAATCATCGCCAGATTTACGTATTCTCCTTCTGCCATTGCCTCGGTTAATTCTACATTTATCTGGTTTTCTTCAGTGGGTTGACTAGCCATTTTATAGTTCAATTAGATTTCTTGAAATTGTTTTTTACAGACTATGAATTTATACAAAAGAATATCTTATTGCAAATTAATTCAGGTTTTATCCTTTAAAACAAAATGCTTAGTACTTTGTTTCAAAGATTTACCTCAACATATTTGTATAAAAATCTTTATGTATAAACATCTTTTTTTCGACCTTGACCATACCCTTTGGGATCATAATACCAATTCTAAACAAGCATTAGACGAAGTATATCAACACTTCGAATTACATACTTATGGCATTCCTTCTCCACATCAATTTTACTTAAAATTCAATGAAATCAACCATCAATTATGGGATTTGTATGAACAAGGAAAAATAGCTCAGCCCGAATTACGCCATAACCGTTTTAGAATGATTTTTTCTGAATTAGGTTGTTATGATTATTCACTTTGCGATAAAATTTCGGATACTTATATCAACATTTCGGTTCGTAAACCCAATTTATTACCGAATGCTAAATCTGTTTTGGATTACCTTTTTCCAAAGTATCCATTACACATTATCACGAACGGTTTTATGGAAGTGCAGGATATTAAAATGACTTCAGGTGGGATTAAACATTATTTCCGAGAAATCGTTACTTTCCAAAATTCAGGATTCAAAAAACCAGAAGTGGGTATTTTTGAATATGCTTTAAATTTGGTCGGAGCAAAACCTCATGAATGTATCATGATTGGCGATAGTTTTCAAAGTGATATTGTGGGAGCAGCCAAAGCTGGAATTGATACAGTTTTTTTTAATCCAGATGGCAGAAAACAAGATATTACTTTACAACCCAAACATGAAGTGAAGGATTTGATTGAGTTGAAGGAGATTTTTTAATTTTGAGACTCAAAGACTTGAGGACTGGAAGACTTGAGCATTTTTGACTTGAAGATTTTTAGAGGCAAGAGGCAAGACAAAAGACTAGAGACTAGAGACTAGAGAACTGGAAGACTTAAGCATTTTTGACTTGAAGATTTTTTGAGGCAAGACAAAAGAGTAGAAAATTTAAGCCTACTGCCTAAAGCATACAGCCTAAAACCATTTCAAAACAACGACAACTGATTTGTATCTCCTTTTTTATCAAAAATCTTTTTGTCTTTGATTAATTTTCTGTGCTGTTCAAGAAATGCTACGAAAGCGTCTATTTGGTGATAGAGTGGTGTAAAATCGTAAGTTTTGATGTCGTAGCGTTCTTGATATACGTCTTCAAAATCAGTGATGATATAATCTAAGGTTTTTACGCCCCATTTTTGTAATCCTAATAAGTACAAATTTTGATGATTCAACGCAAAACGATTGGGTTCATAAAGTCTAGTCGATTTTAAATCAACGGCACGGTCGCCACCGACTAAATCTACAAAACCGTAAATTAAACAATTTTTATACTTGGCTTCTGTATAAAACTGTGTTTTGTATTTGGCTGGTAAAAATTCACGAGCTTTTTCGATAATTTTTTCACCAAATAATTCTTCATTTTCGCCCGTCACTACTGCCTTTTCAAAATCAATACCTTTTTGTTGGGCTTCGGTAGTTGGCTTTTTTACTCTGTTAATCCTATCAATCATTTCCCACAAATCCACCAAAATATTACCCTGAGCATCCAATACTTGTTGCTCATACAAAACAAATGAATTGATTAATGTGGGATAAATTCTATACATTTTGTTTTTGATTGTTAATTTGAAACGGAAAAATCCGTTTCAAATTAATAGAAATAATGTTAAGCTATTACCAAACGTTCAACCGCTTGATCGCCAATTAAATGACTTTCTACAATTTCTTCTACATCCGATAATTGTACGTTGCCATAAAATACTCCTTCAGGATAAACCACTAAACCTGGTCCGAAAGCACAAACATCTAAACAGCCTGTTTTTTGTGCTCTGATTTCTGACAATAATCCTTTTTCTTTTAAAGATGCTTTGAAAGCATCAACCAATGCACTTCCTCTTTCTGAGCCACAACATTTTTTGGGTGCATCTTTCTGATTCGTACAAATAAAAACGTGTTTCTTGTATTTCATTTTGTTTTTTAATTTTCGCTGATAACTGCTGAAATGAATTTCAACAATTTGTTTTTGATAAAATCGTTCAATCCATGCAATTTAACGGTTTTCTCGTAATTTTGGAATAAACCCAAGAAGGCAGAAGATAAATAAATCTTTATCGACACATTTTGCAATCAATATTTGTATGACTTTTCAGACGCAAGAACAATATCAGTTTATCGAAAGTATTCTTTTTGAAAACTTAGGACATCATCCAGAAGTACTTGATTTTCAGTTTTTTTATGGCGGAAATTTCAACCTTGCCGTAAAAGTAAAAGTTGCCGAAGGCGATTATTTTATTAAATGGAATCAAGGCGACCATGATGGAATGTTTGAATCGGAAGCAAAAAGCTTACAAACTTTGCGTGATAAAAACGTACTTTCAATTCCAGAAGTAATCAATTATGGAAAGATTTTGGATAAAGAATATTTAATGATTGAATTCTTGACGGCAAGTTATAAACAAGAAAATTATTGGCAAGATTTTGGACAAAAACTGGCTAAACTTCATACACATACTCACCACAGTCACGGCTTAGATTTTAATAATTATATTGGTGCTTTACGCCAAAACAATGAATGGATGGAAGATGGCGTTCAGTTTTTTATTGAAAAAAGATTGAAAGTACAGGCTGGTTTAGCCCTTTACGACCGCAAGATTTCTCAAGAATTATACGATAAATTTCAAACACTTTTTGAAAAAATACCCACCCTAATACCAAATGAAAAGCCAGCATTATTACATGGTGATTTATGGTCGGGAAACGTAATGACTGATAGTAAAGGTTTAGTAGCCTTGGTTGACCCCGCTTGTTATTACGGTTTGCGTGAAGCAGAATTAGCATTTACTACTATGTTTGGTGGTTTTGAACCTGTTTTTTATGAAGCCTATCACGAAGTATATCCAATCGAAAATGGTTTTGGCGATCGAATTCCACTATATAATTTATATCCATTAATGGTTCATGTTAATCTTTTTGGTGGCGGATATTTAGATGCCGTTGAGAAGATTTTGAAGAAGTATTAATGATAATCCACTGATTTACTTGCCATTAAATATTTTTCTAAAATTTTACAACCTTATTACTTACACATTAAATTAAAATTATAACTTTGTCTATCGAATTTGTAGAATTTATTAAATCTAATTAACATAACAATCTCATGAAATTTGAAACACTCCAATTGCACGCTGGGCAAGAAATCGACCCTACAACAAATTCTCGTGCAGTACCTATTTATCAAACTACGGCTTATCAGTTCAACAATGCAGAACACGGAGCCAACCTCTTTGCCTTAAAAGAATTTGGGAATATTTATACCCGAATTATGAACCCAACAAGTGATGTTTTTGAAAAACGTTTAGCTGCCTTAGAAGGTGGCGTGGCGGCTTTGGCTGTGGCTTCTGGCCATGCGGCACAGTTTATCGCTATCAATAATATTACTACGGTTGGCGACAATTTTATTACTACTTCGTTTTTATACGGTGGTTCGTATAATCAATTCAAAAATTCATTCAAAAATATTGGTGTTGAAGCTCGTTTTGCTGATGGTGACGATGTTTCGTCTTTTGAAGCCTTGATTGACGATAAAACCAAGGCGATTTATTTAGAAACTATCGGAAATCCAAGTTTCAGTATTCCTGATTTTGAAGCTTTTGCTGAATTGGCTAAAAAATACGATTTACCAATTATCGTTGATAATACTTTTGGTGCGGGCGGTGCTATTGCACAGCCAATCAAACATGGAGCACACATTATTGTTGAATCTGCTACCAAATGGATTGGCGGACATGGAACTACGATGGGTGGAGTAATTGTAGATGCGGGTACTTTCAACTGGGGAAATGGAAAATATCCACAGTTTACTGAGCCGTCTCCTAGTTATCACGGATTGGTACTCAACGATGTTTTTGGAATCGGTGGTCCTTTCGGAAATATTCAGTTTATCATTCGTGCCAGAGTAGAAGGTTTGCGTGATTGGGGTCCAGCACAAAGTCCATTCAATTCTTTCTTGTTGTTACAAGGTTTAGAAACGTTGACTTTAAGAGTAGAAAGAATTGGTGAAAATGCACTTGCTCTTACTAATTGGTTATCTGAACATCCAGAAGTAGAAGCTGTAAATTATCCCGGTTTAGCAAGTAGTCCGTATCACGAATTAGCGAAAAAATACCTTACTCGTGGTTTTGGTGGCGTGTTTTCATTCAAACTAAAAGGTGATAAAGCAAAAGCTGAAAAATTTGTAAATAGCCTAAAACTCATCAGCCATTTGGCCAATGTGGGCGATGCTAAAACATTGATTATTCATCCAGCGTCAACAACGCATTCACAACTTTCAGAAGCGGAACAAATTTCAGCAGGGGTTGAACCTACGATGTTGAGAATCTCTGTAGGAATCGAACATATCGACGATTTAAAAGAAGATATTGAACAAGCTTTGGCGGCTTTGTAGCAGCTACAGGCTTTGAGCTATCAGTCCTCAGCTTTCAGGTTTTAGCTTATTAAAAAAGCTGTTGTACAAAATTTGTGCAACAGCTTTTTTAATTTTCAAATTACTTCCCATAAACTCCTTGTAAGAAAGTTTCAGCATCTACTGGGGTTCTTCCTAATAAATCTGCTAAATCTGAACTTACTTCATCAAATTCTCCATCCTTGATTGCTCCGCTGAAACCAGCAAATAAACCAATGTATTCAGCAGGAACGCCTACTTCTGTAAGTGTTTTTGTAAATTCCTCCACACTTGGCGAAACATGTACAATTTGCTTTCCTGTTATTTTCGAAATGATATTGGCAATATCTTGATAAGAATAAGTTTTTGAACCAGTAATTTCATACGTTTTGTTTTCGTGTCCTTCGCTTGTCAACACATTTGCTCCAGCTTCTGCCATGTCTGTACGCAAAGCAAAAGCTGTTTTTCCATCACCTGCTGGCTGATAAATTACTCCTGTTTCAAGTACTTGTTCGCCCACAAACATTGGTAATAAATCTGTATATAAACCGTGTTTCAAAATGGTATAAGTAAGTCCTGATGCTTTCAACCATTCTTCAGTTTTTAAGTGACCTTCTGCAACAAAGGCAATTGGCGAAGTTTCAGTTTCGTTTTTACGTTGGAAACTTGTATAAACTACATGTTTTACACCAGCCGCAACAGCTGCTTTTACTACATTTTCTTGTTGAGAAATTCTGTTATGAATATCACTTCCTGAAACAAAATACAATTTATCAATTCCTTGAAATGCAGCGACTAATGAATCAAAATCACTATAATCACCCACAAGTACATTTACTCCTTTTTCTTTCAACGCTTCTACCTTAGCCGCATCTCTTACCAATACTGCAATGTTTGAAGCGGCTGTTTTTTCTAATAAAAAATTTACAACGGCACTACCTAATCCGCCTGTTGCTCCTGTTACTAATATCTTACTCATTTCTTTAAATGTTTATTTTATGAATATTTTTGCAAACTAAAAGTTATTAAGTTACTTTTGGTAAGTCAAAGATAAAAGGTAAGTTATAGCCTCACAAGAAGGTACGAAAAAGTTAGACACTTACTTAGAAGTTATTAATACTGAAAATCAAACAATTAAGATGAAAAAAAATATAAAGAAATTTTCAAGATCGCCTCAATGCCCTATCAGAAATGTATTAGATAGGTTTGGTGACAAGTGGTCGATACTTGTGATTTTGGTTTTAGGAGAAAATGGCACGATGCGTTTTAATGAAATCAATAAAACAATTGGAGATGTTTCGCAGAAAATGTTGACGGTTACACTAAGAACTTTAGAAGCCGATGGTTTGGTGGCAAGACAAGTATTTCCAGAAATACCGCCAAGAGTAGAGTATCAATTAACGCATTTGGGCATGAGTCTGATGCCACACATTCATAGTCTGACAACTTGGGCAGACCAGAATATTAATGAAATTAAAACTTCGAGAGAAAAATTTATGGTATAGCTGTAAGACTTAGCCCTGAGAAATGAGCCATGAGCTTTTTTGTACTAAAAGAAAAGGGTAAGTGTCCAATTTGGTACTTACCCTTTTCTTTTTTATTCTTTCTAAAATCTCAAAACTTATAGCTCATCACTCAAAGCTATAAAGTCCCTTTTCTCATTTCTTTCACGGCATAATCAACTGAACGAGCCGTCATTGCCATATAAGTTAGTGATGGATTTTGTGTCGATGTTGAAGTCATTGATGCTCCATCTGTTACGAAAACATTTTTACAACTATGAATCGCATTCCATTTATTTAGGATAGATGTTTTCGGGTCTTTACCCATTCTTGCTCCACCCATTTCGTGAATATCTAAACCAGGAGTACGGTTTGAATCGTTTGTTCTGATGTTTGTAAATCCAGCTTTGGTGTACATTTCAGTGAATTGCTCAAAGAAATCTTTCACCATTTTACGGTCATTATCATCATATTCAACTGAAATTTTGAGTTGAGGAATTCCCCAAGGATCTACTTTAGTTTTATCCAAAGCCACATAATTACTTTCTTTAGGAATGGTTTCGCCCATCATGTGCGAACCTACGTTCCAAACATTGTTATATTCTGGTTTCAATAAAGCTTTCTTTAAATCTTCTCCTAAACCACTTCTATCATCATGTTGATAACGTCCAGCCGAGAAACCTGCCGCATAACCACGCAAGAAATCGGTTTCTTGTTTTTCAACATTTCTGAAACGAGGCACATAAGCTGAATTTGGTTTACGTCCATCGGTGGTACTATCCAAGAATCCTTCATACTGAGCATCAATCGTTGCTGTATAATTATGGAAAGCTACGTATTTACCTAATACTCCGCTATCATTACCCAATCCATTCGGGAAACGGTGTGAAGTGGAATTCAACAATACCAAGTTTGAATTTAAAGCTGCTGCATTTACAAAAATAATTCTTGCATAAAACTCCATCATTTGGTTTGTCGTAGCATCAATTACTCTTACGCCTGTAGCCTTGCCTTTTTTCTCATCATAAATGATAGAATGAACTACTGAGTGTGGACGCAAAGTCAATTTACCCGTTTTAGCCGCCCACGGTAAAGTAGAAGAATTACTGCTGAAATATCCACCATAAGGACAACCTCTTTCGCAAATCGTTCTGCTTTGGCATTGTGCTCTTCCTTGGTCGTAATGTACTTGTTTAGGCGAAGTAAGATGCGCACAACGTCCAGTAATAATATGGCGGTCTTTATAGTTTTTGGCTACTTGTTCTTTAAAATATTTCTCTAAACAGTTTAATTCATGGGGTGCTAAAAATTCACCATCTGGCAAACTTGGCACATTATCTTTATTACCAGAAATTCCAGCAAATTTCTCTACATAACTATACCACGGAGCAAGGTCGGCATAACGTATTGGCCAATCTACTGCAAAGCCATCACGAGCTGGTCCTTGAAAATCATATTCTGACCAACGTTGTGTTTGGCGAGCCCAAAGTAAAGATTTCCCACCCGTTTGATAGCCACGAATCCAGTCAAAAGGTTTTTCTTGTACGTAAGGATGTTCGGCATCTTTTACAAAAAATTGTTCTGTGCCTTCATAGAAAGCATAACATTTGCTCACGATTGGATTGGCATCTTTTACTTCTTTTTTGATACGGTTATGGTGTTCAAATTCCCACGGTTGCATCAACGTTGTCGGATAGTCAATTACGTGTTTTACATCTCTTCCTCGTTCTAAAACCAAAGTACGTAATCCTTTTCCTGTAAGTTCTTTGGCAGCCCAGCCACCACTAATTCCTGAACCAATCACGATAGCATCGTAAGTTTGGTTTTTTATAGCATCTATATTAAAATTAGACATTTCTTGAGATGAAATTTGAGATCGTGAATAATAGCTTAGACGTTTAAGTAGTCAAGCAAATTTTTAGTACTATTTCTTGATTGGCACACAACCATGATAACGACCCGGAACCATTTCAAAAATTCTTAAGTTGGTCATCACATATTCAGAAACTAAATAACCATCGATTGTCAGACTTTTTACCAATTGTAAAAAACCTTTTTCATCGCTGTTTGGTGAAGTACTCATTTTCTTCAATACTTCTAATTTTTGTTTAGCATCGCTTTCTACAAAAGTTTTGCCATTTTCTTTTTTCGATATCTCATCTACCGAAACCATTCCTTTCGCAAAAATATCTTGAGATTTTTTATCGTAACAATCTGCTACCATTTTCAAGATAAATTTATCAGCACCCAGTTCTTTGGCTCCTGGCGTATCTGTTTTCGGAATAATTGTTTCTACGATTTCTGCCAATAAAGTTTCTTGAGCATAAGTAATCTTAAAAGCACCACTTTGAATCGATTCTTTGCTCCACGCATTTGCCCACGCTGGTAGAACAATTGTTCCACCTATCGTCAAGGCTAAATTTTTGATTGCCGAACGTCTTTGCATTATGTTATGATTAATTTAGGAATACAAATAAAAGAGTTTTTAAGCTGGATTTTAGACTGACTTATATGCTTTCAGGAAGCTAGGACAAATCTGCTGATTTACTGAACAATCAAAAGCTCAAATCCATGTCAAATTACTAGAAAATATTGTAAGATAAAAACTAAGAAAAAAGCAACTAAAGTATTATCTGAAAGAAAAAGAGGAATTTAAGGAAGAATAAGAAGGAATGTTTAGAGATACTTTTTTGCGGTATTTTGCGGCAAAAAATATCTCAGAAGATACTCCAAGTATGTCGAGAGATACTTTCTTGCGGTATTTTGCGGTTATTAGAAGTGTTGCCGATTTTTATGCTTCAATCGGCAATGCTTCAGGAAAGAATGAATGCAATTTCAATAAAATTGATTCTACAACCGCATCAGGGCAAGAAGCTCCACAAGTAAGCATTATCGTTACTTGCTCTTTTTTCGGTAAAAAATCACTTGTATGTTTTTCAGTTTTTGAATGTAAATCAAAATGACTGATAAGATTTTCTGTCAGGATTTTATCGGCAGAAGAAATAAAATAGGTTGGCAATTTTTGTTCACATAATTCTACCAAATGTGAAGTATTCGATGAATTATAACCACCCGCAACCACTACTAAATCTGCCTCCTCTTTCAATAGACCATAAGTAGCACTTTGATTGTCGTTAGTGGCATAACAAAGTGTATCACGAGTATCCGCAAAATAAGCCGTTACGTCTGAACCTTCAATATTATATTGTTGAATCATGATTTGCTTCAAATAATCCGCAATTCCTTGTGTATCCGAAGCCAACATTGTGGTCTGATTCACCACGCCAATTCTTTGTAAATCTTTCTTTACATCGAAACCTTCAGAGTACTGTCCTTTAAATTCTTCGTAAAATTGTTCGGCAGACTTTTCACCTGTGATGTATTTCGCCAATTCTATGGTTTGCTTAATGTCTTTTACGACAATAGTAGGAGCATTTTCTTTGGCATGTGAAAAAGTAGCTCTGGTTTCTTCATGGGCAGGTTTTCCATGCACCACGATTGTATAATCTTTTTGACCAATCGCTGTAGCACGATTCCATACTTTTTCAACAAAAGGACAAGTAGTGTCATACTGATAAGCATTGATTCCAATATCAGAAAGACGTTGTTGGATTTCAACCGTTGTACCAAAAGCTGGCACAATAACGACATCATCAAAAGTTAATTCTTCCCAAGGAATCAATTGTTTACCAGAAGTATCCATGATGAAACTTACGCCACGACTCAACAAGTCAGCATTTACATCAGGATTATGAATCATTTCTGATAGCAGAAAAATTCTTTTATCAGGATTTTCTTCTATCGTTCTGTAAGCAATCTCAACTGCATTTTCTACTCCATAGCAAAAACCAAAATGTCTGGAAATCAAAAACCTTACAACACCATAATCCAAAACGGTTGGCGTGAAGTCTTTTTTGAGTTTATCTTGTAAACGGCGTTTCTCCTTGATACCACCGATGATAGTACTCTTGTATAGATCAGGAATCTGAAATGATTTCATTTTCTTCATTTTTCTTCGGGCATCTCCCTCCGAAGGAGCATCTACCCGAAACAGTTCAATATCAGAAGAATTACTAATTACCTCCATCTCTTTAAACAACTTTTTTGATTAACAGTTTTCAAAGTTACATCAAATTGTAAAAATCAAGTCAAATAAATATCAGTAATTGAGTAAATGGTCACTAAAATTCAAGCTTTTATAGTTGTTTAATGACCCGTTTTATAATTTAATATTTCCTAAAAATACTCTTTATGGCTAAAGTATTATTAAAATACAAAAATTACGATTTGCATTCTATCACAACGGTTTCATCATTAGGACAAATCAATGCAAACATTACTACTTGGGTTATGCAAAGTGCTATGCAGGGTAAATTTATCACTGTTGCTCTTTACAAAACGGATTATACCATAGAATTGGTGCGAGAAAGCATGATACTGAATGTAAATCTTTTGGCGAAAGACCAAGCCAAAAAACTTATTCCTAAACTGGGCAGAAAAAGTGGAAGGACTTCAAACAAGTTCATAAACCTTCCTTTTGAAATGGACGAAAGAGGTTGCCCATATTTAACCGAAGCCATTGGCTATGTTCAATGTAAATGCACTGGAATTATCGACTCTGGCGACCATGAATTGTTTGTCTGTGAAGTATTGAAGCAAAAAGTACTCAATCCCGAAAAAGAAGTTTTGACAAATGATTACTTGCGAGCGGAAGGCTTGGTGAGAGGGTAAGTGGCTTTCGGATGTCAGCTTTCGGATTTCGGTTTTGATAAAACAAAAACGGCAACCTCCACGGTTGCCGTTGCATTTTATCTTATTTGCTACTATCAAAAACCGAAAGCCGATTGCTGACGACCGAAAGCCAATTATTTTCTTTCAAAAATCACCGCTGCCCAATTATTTTTGTTTTCGGTATGTGTTTTTGTTAAGCCTGATTCGTTAGCTACTTTTTCAATATCTTCGATGTCGTGCTGATAAAAACCGCTTACAATTAATTTTGAAGGAGCGGGTTTCATAAATTCAACATATTTCGGAATATCACGCATCAAAATATTACGGTTGATATTTGCCAAAATAATATCGTATTGGTCGGCAGGTTCATCTTCAATTGTTCCCTGACGAATCACTACATTTTCACAAGAATTCAACTGTACATTTTCACGAGAATTTTCAGCAGCCCATTCTTCAATATCAAAACCTGCTACTTCCGAAGCCCCCAATTTTGAAGCAAAAATGGCTAAGATACCCGTTCCACAACCAACATCTAATACTTTTTTAGCTTGGTGGTCAATCTCCATTTGTAAACTTAACACCATCGAAGTAGTTTCATGATGTCCAGTTCCAAACGACATTTTAGGATTAATCAACAATTCATATTGAATATTTGGATCAGGTTCATGGAAATTAGCACGTACTCTTACACGCCCATTGGCAGCTAAAATTGGCTCATAGTTTTTCTCCCATTCCTCATTCCAATTCTTTTTCTCTAAAGTCGAATAGCTATAACTAATAGGAGTCATCGCTAAATATCGCTCCATAATTTCGTCCAGATTTTCTTCAGAAAACAAGTCCTCCGTAATGTAAGCGTTCAAACCCTCCGCTTCTTCAGTAAAAGTTTCGTAGCCAATTTCACCTAACTCCGCCATGAAAATATCCGAAAATTCTGGGTTGATGTTTAGTTTTACTTCTATGTAGTTCATGATTAAATTTTGATTTGCTTGTTTGCAATGCCAAAGATAATATTTTTCTATGGGTGGGGTTGAATAATTTTGAAGTGAAGTTTAAAATAAGCATACAACAACAGACTCTTAAAGGTTTGTAAATGAATATTTGTAAGTAGTACCCACAAAAAAAGAGAACCATTTTTTCGGTTCTCTTTAGATTTGTGAATTTAACGCTTCCAAAGTTCTCTGGGAATATTCCTCTAATTGGTTTTCTGCCCAAAGCCTTACACACTTTACTTGTTCTAAAATTGTAATGGCTTCTTCGTACTTTTTTACAAGTGATTTCTGCTTGGGTTCTGCTAATAAAATATCAAACATTGCCTTGTTTTCATCCGCATAGCTTTGTAGAAGTGTAAATTTCCCAAAATTGAGCGTCGCTTTTCTAATGATAGATTCAGGCATTTTTAAATCTAAACTTACTGGGCTGACAATATTATAAGTACCATTCTGCCAAGCAAACGGGAAAGAGTACTCTCCTATCTTTTTATTTTCTTCAATTTTGTTTTGATTAAAAATTTGCTCGTTACCTAACTTTATTTTTTTTCTATACTCTTTTATTAAATACTCCTCAGTATGGATTTTATAAGGACTTTCTTCAACCTCATAAAAAGACAAGTACAAATCTTTTAACTGTGTTATAATATCCTTAATATTCTCTGTGTAGAGAATACTTGTTTTAATTTCCCCAAACTGCAATACAGAAGCATCTTTTATTAAAAGTTCATTATTAATAAATTCAGTTGGACGATTTTTATAATCATTAAAAATTTCAGGTTGACGATTCAGAGCATGAACTTTGCCATCAATACCCTTTAAAAAAGCTTTTAAAGTACGTTCTGCAAGACTATTTGGATAGGCATAACGAAGGCGATTTAGTTTTTCTGGATAAACAAACGCCACTTTTTGTTGGTCAGGAAACAATACCAATAAGCCCACATTCAATACTTCTCCAGAAGCTGAATTATAGTGATATTGAAGAGGGCTATATTGAAAAATGTTATTCATCTTTGGTTTCAATCCTTATTTCATCAAGATTAGAAATCTTTAAATTATTATTCTAATTACCTATAATTTTAGGCATTAGGTAATATTTATTCGCTATTTCAATTCCAAATATATACGACTAAATAGACAAACTCTTTTACTTCTTGCTTGGCTCAAGCAATCTTTTGAATCAATAAATCACAAAACTTATCAGGTTTGGACTTTATTTCATAAATATATTCTTTTATCAAATCAAAATTCCCTATCGAAATTTGATGTTGACTTAGGAAAAATGCCGTCTCATCCAAAATATTAGTATCTAAGTTTTTTAGATAATACCAGAACGTACCAAAAATATCCTTTTTTGCTCGTGGTGATAAACTTTTCAACAAGGGATAAAATAAATGTCTCTCAGCCTGATAATTCCAAATATTATTCTTGAAGTCTGCGATTACTGGATTATCGGAAGCATTAACATCATCTGAAAAGTAAAAAAGTTGTTCATGATCAATTAACAAAAAATATTCATCATTAATTAACAGATTGGGTTTGTTTCGGTATCCACCTCTATCTAAGTTGAGTACAAAGTTATCGAAAGCAAAAATGGTAGCCAAATCGTAATCTTTTAAATGGGATTTTAAGTTATTTGTATCAACAATCTGCATTCCATTAACCCACTCACAACAAAATTTCAATCCATTATCTCTTTGTGAAAGTATATCCTTTTCTGATTGTTTAAGTTGATACTCAATAAACAGTTCTGAAAATTCACTAACCCTGCTTCTGGAACATTTAATTCAAACTCACGAGCCAACACATTCCCAAATAGTTCTTTGGCAATAGCATGTTGCTGTATGAGTTGTCGTTTCGTAAATATCTTTGCTAAAAATGGTCTGATATGCTTATGCTCATCTACAACCAACACTCGCCACGGATAAGTAGAACCACCAGCATCCACAATTTCCTGAAAAGATATAGCCTCGTAAATTTGCACGTCAATACGTTTATTTTATTTACTCAAATATACTCTTTTAGTCTGTATTTGATGAAAGGTGGAAGTACATTTTTAGAATTAACAATTGGCTATTTACAAGTCAAGACTTTTAGAAACCTTGCATAAAATTGTAGAATTGGGTTTGGGGAAAGAATTGAGATTGGAGGTGGTTTGAAATCCTTTGCAAAAACTGTTCACCAAAGCATACCTCGAAAAAACAAAAACCCCTCAAACATTGCGTTTAAGGGGTTTTTTGTGGTAAAGGGCGGACTCGAACCGCCGACACACGGATTTTCAGTCCGATGCTCTACCAACTGAGCTACTTCACCTGAATCCCGCCTGTGTTTCGGGACTGCAAAGGTAGGAAACTTTTTTTTAACACCAAACATTTTCCGAAAATAATTTCAAAAATTTTTGAAATTATTTTCAAATAGTATGCTTGCATACTATTTGAAAAATCAACATCTTTGTATCACACAATAAAATCAGTAAATTGTTAAATAAAGTACAAGATTTACCTTAAATTCATCAAAAAAGGGTTCTGATTCATTTTAAAAATAAATAAGTACCAAAACTTATTTTTTCTGAACTATGCAAATCATCCAACAAATTCTCTTCGTAGCAGCTTTCGGTTTGGCGGCTTATTTTATTTCAAAACGCATACAAATCATAAAAAAAACCATTCTATTAGGCAGAGATGAAGACCGTTCGGATAATCCTTCTGAACGATTGAAGACCATGTTACGCATTGCGTTCGGGCAAAAAAAGATGTTCGACCGCCCCATCGTTGGCATTATGCACTTTGTTATTTATGCAGGTTTTTTGTTGATTAATGTTGAAGTATTAGAAATTGTATTGGATGGCATTTTGGGTACTCATCGGCTTTTTGCTCCTGTTTTGGGTAACTTTTATTCTTTCTTGATTAATTTCTTTGAAATATTAGCCGCTGGCGTACTCTTGGTTTGTGTGGTGTTTTTGATTCGTAGAAATATTACCAAAGTAGAACGCCTTCAAGCAACTCGCCACCGAGAGTTAAATGGTTTTCCCGTTATTGATGCCAACACGATTCTTTTTGCTGAAATTATTTTAATGACGGCACTCCTCAGTATGAATGCTGTCGATAGTATTTTGCAAGAACGTGGCAACGAACATTATCATCCAGTGGGTTCTTTTGTAATTAGTACTTTCTTGAAACCTATTTTCAGCAATTGGAACGAAACCGCTTTAATTATTTACGAACGCACGACTTGGTGGCTACACATTTTGGGTATTTTGGGTTTTGCCCTGTACGTCACTTATTCCAAACATTTACATATTTTCTTGGCGTTCCCGAATACGTACTTCTCAAATCTGAAAGCAAAAGGTGAAATTCCGAATATGCCAGCAGTGACGAAAGAAGTACAAATTATGTTGGGTTTGGCTCAGCCTGATGCCGAAGCAAGTACTGAAATTGCTCGTTTCGGAGCGAAAGACATCAAAGATTTATCTTGGAAAAACTTGATGGATGCCTATTCTTGTACTGAGTGCGGTCGTTGTACTTCGTCTTGTCCTGCTAATTTAACGGGCAAAGCTTTGTCGCCACGAAAAATTATGATGGATACTCGTGACCGACTCGAAGAAGTAGGCAAAAATCTTTCCGTAAACGGTGGCATTTTTGTTGAAGACGGTAAAGCTTTGTACGGAAGCTATATTACTTCCGAAGAGTTACGTGCTTGTACTACTTGCAATGCTTGCGTACAGGAATGTCCGATAAATATTTCGCCATTAGATATTATTCTTCAATTGCGTCGCTATCAAATCATGGAAGAATCCGACGCTCCTGCTTCTTGGAATGCGATGTTTTCTAATTTAGAGACCAATCAAGCTCCGTGGAAATTTGCGACATCGGATAGATTTAATTGGGCGAATGAAGTGAAGTAAAGCGTGATTTAAGTTGCTTCGCTATTATGTGGACTAAAGCACTGTTTATCAAAATTTCAAACTTAATACTCATTCTTAGTCAAGTTATCCTCATTAGTTATGAACAATAAAATACTAATATTAGGTGCAACTGGAAGAACTGGAAAACACCTTTTAAACATTGCTTTGGCGAGAGGATACGAAGTAAGTATTTTGGTAAGAGATATTCAAAAAATAGAAATTCAATCTGATAAACTAAGGGTTTTTGAAGGAACACCAAGTGATTTATCAGCCTTGACAAATGCTATTGAGAACTGTTCTACTGTCATTAGTGCATTAAACATTTCAAGAAAATCTGATTTTCCATGGGCTAAACTACGTACTCCCAAAGATTTTATTGAAAAATCAATTGAGAATATTCTTTACTTGAGTAATCAATACCCCATCAAATCCCTCATAATTGTTTCAGCTTGGGGTGTTTTTGAAACAAAATCTGAAATCCCGTGGTGGTTTAGATTAATGATAGATTATAGCAATATTAAGTTTGGATATGAAGCACATGAGCAGCAAGAAAAACTAATAAAATCCTCTAATTTAAATTGGACAATAGTTAGACCCGTCGCTTTAACCAATTTCACTAAAGAACATAAAGTACAAATTAGCATAAATAGTGTTCCTAAACCCAATTTGTTAATTAGTAGAAAAAACTTAGCGAGCTTTATCCTTGATATTTTAGAAACAAAAACATTTGTTCAACAAACATTAACAATTTCCGAATAATGAAACTATTGTTGAGAGTACTAATTATATTTTTTGTTGTTGGCTTTTTTGGCTATTTAATGGGTCCAAAGCCTGATGTCCCTTCGATAAAAGTACCCACTTTTGAATTACCAGATTCATTGGTGGATTTAGAAACCAAAATCAATAATGCTGAAAAAGCCGTAAAAGGCATTCGTCCCGACTGTGAAGCCAGAATTATTTGGGCTGATACTGCCAAAAAAGTGAAAACTAAATTAGCCATTGTATATGTGCATGGTTTTTCGGCAAGTCAGGAAGAAGGCGACCCTGTTCATACTAATTTAGCAAAAAAGTACGGAGCAAATTTGTACTTAGCTCGCTTGGCTGGTCATGGGATTGATTTGGGCGATTCTACCATGAAAAATGTAAAAGCCGAAGATTTTATCAATTCAGCCGAAGAGGCTTTGGCAATTGGCAAAAAACTGGGTGATGAAGTTGTAGTGGTGGGAACATCATTCGGTGGAGCATTGACTTTGTATTTGGCTTCGCAACATCCAGAAATTAAAGCCATCGTACTCTATTCTCCTTGCATCAAGATTTTTGATAAAAATGCCGAATTGTTGGATAATCATTGGGGATTGGCTTTGGCGAAATTAGTGACAGGTTCAGATGTAAGAGATTTCCCTCCGCACAATCCGATTCATGCCAAATATTGGAGTACGCATTATCATATTAACAGTGTAATTGCTTTGCAGAATTTCTTGACAAACGTAATGACGCCAGAAACTTTTGCAAAAGTAAAATGCCCAACTTTTATGGGATATTATTACAAAAACGAAGAAGAGCAAGACAAAGTAGTTTCTGTGCCAGCGATGCTAAAAATGTACGATGAATTGGGCGTTGCTGCCAATCAAAAACAAAAAGTTGTTTTTCCGAATGCTGGAAATCATGTAATTGGCTCTTATGTTTTATCAAAAGATTATCAACACGTTCAAAGAAAAACTGAGCAATTTTTAGATAAGATTTTGAAATAAAAGTATTCGGCAATCAGATTTTAGTCGTCGGTTGTTTTCAAATTTAGCTCATTTTCAAATTTTCAAATTACGCTCAATGGCTCCTAATCTAATTTTATATGCTGTTCCGTTTTTTGTGCTGACGGTTATTCTTGAGGCAATTTTTATTACTCGTGAACAAAAAGATTATTTGGAAGTAAAAGACACTTTTACTTCTATCGCTTTGGGCATTGGTAATTTATTAAGCGGACTGATTACTAAAACTGCCATAGCATTCATTTTTCTGTACTTGTACGAAAATTTTCATGTTTTTACTTTAGACGGTTCGGCTTGGTGGATGTGGGTTTTAGCGTTTTTTGCCGATGATTTTAGCTATTACTGGTTTCACAGAGAAGCACATTTGATTCGATACTTCTGGGCTTCGCACAAGGTGCATCATTCTTCTGAAAAATATAATTTGGCAACGGCACTGCGACAAACTTGGACGGGCAATATTTCGGGGTCATTTATTTTTTATCTGTGGATGCCCATTGTTGGTTTTCACCCCATCGTCGTGGTGATTATGCAACAGATTAGCTTGCTTTATCAGTATTGGATTCACACCGAAACCATTGATAAAATGTGGGAACCTTTTGAATTTATCTTTAATACGCCTTCGCATCACAGGGTACATCATGGTTCGGATGTGAAGTATTTGGATAAAAACTATGCAGGTATTTTGATTATTTGGGATAGAATGTTTGGTACTTTTATCGACGAAGACGAACGTCCAACTTATGGTTTGACCAACAATTTAAAGACTTATAATCCTGTAAAAATTGCTTTCAGCGAATGGATTGATATTGCCAAAGATGTTTGGAAGGCTGGTTCTCTGAAAAACGCTTTTAATTATATTTTTGCTCCTCCGGGTTGGAGTCACGATGGTTCAAGAAAAACAGCTAAACAGATGCAGGAGGAAATAAATAGAGAATAAAATTTCATACATATCAATGGATTTAAACGAAATTCTAACCTTAGCAAAAACAGATACCGAAAATAAAAACAAAGTTTTGATTATTGGTGAAATATCTCCAGAGTTATCTGTTCTTTTGACAAATCAATCAGGTATTGAACTAAGAAATTATCGTTTTTCGATAGATGTTTATGCCGTAAAACATATTATTAAAAATCATGGAATACCTGAAATAGAAACACCAAAAGGACAAGTAGCTATTACAGACGAAGATTTTACCCTAATCCCTGAAATTTTAGAGAATCCTGATATTGTTTTCTATGATGGAAAAAATAAATTGGGAAAAGATGTTTTTCAATTTCAGAAAATAATTGGTGACAAATACGTAATTATTAAAGAAGTGAGAACAGGTAAAAAACAGTTAGCACTAAACTCAATGCGTATAATAAAAAAGAACCATCATTCCTGACAGTTCCTTTTAAAAACAACGAGCGAGTGCCTAAAATATTTATCCCTCCTCCTAACGTCCAAAACGTCTTTGTTCATTGCAAATATAGTGAAAAATAAAGACTTATCCAGTAAAATAAATGATTTATCAATAAAGAAATGACACAAGAAATAGAATATAAAGTGCCAACAATGGCAGAAATGATGAGTACAGGCGAAAGTCCTGAGATTTTGTTTTGGGTGGGTTGTGCTGGTTCGTTTGATGACCGATACAAAAAAGTAACGATTGCTTTTACAAAAATCCTAAACCAAGTTGGGATAAAATTCGCTGTACTTGGCACAGAAGAATCTTGTACAGGCGACCCCGCACGCAGAGCTGGCAATGAATTTCTATTTCAAATGCAAGCCACTATGAATATTCAAGTATTGGATGGTTATGGCGTAAAAAAAATCGTGACGGCTTGTCCGCATTGTTTTAATACGTTAAAAAATGAATATCCAGCTTTGGGTGGAAACTATGAAGTAATTCACCATGCTACTTTTTTGCAACAATTAATTGATGCTGGAAAAATAAAATTACAAGGCGGTGGCGAATTTAAGGGCAAAAAAATCACTTATCACGATTCTTGTTATTTAGGACGTGCCAACGATATTTATGAAGCCCCACGTTCAGTTTTGGAAGCCTTAGATGCTGATTTAGTAGAAATGAAACGCTGCAAAACCAAAGGTCTATGCTGTGGTGCTGGTGGCGGACAAATGTTTAAAGAACCCGAAAAAGGCAACAAAGACATCAACATTGAACGCATTGAAGACGCTTTAGCCACAGGAGCAAGTACCATTGCCGTAGCTTGTCCATTTTGTATGGTAATGATGTCGGATGGTGTGAAAAATAAAGAAAAAGAAGATTCTGTAAAAGTATATGACTTGGCAGAATTGCTGTTGGAGGGGATGAAATAGGTGATTGTATTACTGTTTTTTTAATAACTTTTCTATTTCTTTAGCCGTCAAACTACTGTCACTTGTTCCGAAAATTTGCCCAATTTGTGGCGTAAATAAGTACTTTTCATTTGTTGTAGAAAATTTTATCCAATAAAAATCTAAGAAAAAAACGATGGGTTCAACACTAAAATTAGCCGAACGCAAATACGATTTTTTACTCTTAAAGTTCGTTACATAGATATTGCTTTTATCATAAGAAAGAGTATTTATTTTCATAAAAAATAATAAACCTATTAAGGAAAAGGGAAATATTGACAAGCTTGAATCTGATACAAAAAAGGAAATGGCTTGAAGCATAAAAATCATTAGAAAGATAAAAAAGGAAAGCTGAAACATCCAAACTGACGTTTTTGCTCCTATATATTTTTGTTCCGACATAAAAACTGATACTTAGATTTTGAATGATTTAATTATTTTATCATAATTTTTTTGCTGGCATGACTCGGAGTCATGTTAGCAATGGTTTTAAAGCTGCAATATCAATATTTATAAGCATTTGATTATCAATCCTATACCAACATCTTGGTTTGACTTGTTTTTATCCTTAACTTTGTAGAAAATTAACCTAAAGAGTAAAGACGCCAATCTTTGCTCTTTTTTTGTCGATAAAAATAATCTTACTTTCAGTAAAACTCAGAGTAATGATTACCAAATTCATGGAAACAGCAATAATCACCAAAAAAGATATACGTAAATTATCGTTGGCTCAAATAAAAGATTTCTTGACAGAGCAGGGCGAACAGGGTTTCAGAGCTAAACAAATTTATGAATGGCTTTGGAAAAAATCGGCTCACACTTTCGAAGAAATGACTAATCTTTCTAAGAAAACTCGTGAGTTATTAGAAAATAACTTCGACATCAGAGCTGTAAAAGTATCTGAAAAACAAATAAGTTCGGATAGAACTATCAAATCATCTTTTGAATTATTCGACCACAATTTGGTTGAAGGCGTATTGATTCCTGCCGACGATAGAATGACGGCTTGTGTTTCTTCGCAAGTGGGTTGCTCACTTACTTGTAAATTCTGTGCTACGGGTTATATGGACAGAAAAAGAAACCTCGACCCAGCCGAAATTTACGACCAAGTAGTTTTGATTCGTGACCAAGCAGAATCGCATTACCAAACTCCCCTTACCAATATTGTGTATATGGGCATGGGCGAACCTTTGTTGAATTATGCCAACGTGTTGTCGTCGATTAATTATATTACTTCGCCCGAAGGCTTAGGAATGTCGCCAAAACGTATTACGGTTTCTACGGCTGGTATTGCCAAAATGATTACAAAATTGGGCGATGATGAAGTAAAATTCAATTTGGCACTTTCGCTTCACGCCGCCAATGACGAAAAGCGTAATCAGATTATGCCCATCAACGAGTCCAATACATTAGAAGCTTTGAAAGATGCTTTATTGCATTTTTACAAGAAAACAGGCAGTAGAATTACCTTAGAATATATTTTGTTTTATCGTTTCAACGATACTTTACAAGATGCCAAAGAGCTTTGGGAATTTGCCAGACAGTTTCCTTGTAAAATCAATATTATCGAGTATAACCCAATTGCAGAAGCCAATTATACCAATACTGACCCACAAACTTTAGCAAAATTTGCTCAGTTTTTTGAAGATAAAAATATGGTGATTAATGTGCGTCGTTCAAGAGGAAAAGATATTGATGCCGCTTGTGGACAATTGGCTGGCAAAAAACCACCAACGGTGAAAGAAGAAATTACAGCATAATCATAAAGTATTCTGTAATAGCAATACAAGCGAAAATCAACATTGCTAAACAAAGTATTACTTTACCAAATATTCCAGCAATCAGCCCTAAAAATGAGCCAATCGCCGCTTTTAGGGCTTTTTTAGGCACTGCTTTTCCAAGAATTTCTCCTAAAAATGCTCCCAAAAAAGCTCCAAGAAACATACCAAAACCTGGGATAATAAATAAGCCTACAAGCAAACCAATTGTTGAACCCCAAGCTCCATACTTCGTTCCACCGAATTTTTTTGTTCCCCAAATAGGTGCATAATAATCAAAAATGCTGATTCCGATAGTGACCAAAGTAAAGAAAATCAAAGTTTTTTTATCAAAATCAGCATACTTGGAATAATGTAGCATAAATAAACCAACCAGACTCAATGGCGGACCAGGCAATGGCAATACTGCTCCAGCCAATCCGACCAAAAGGCATATTATTGAAACAATCAATAGCAGTATGTCCATTTTATTTTTAGTCTTTTAGGTATCTTTTAAAAAAAATTTCTGGCATCATAATTTTTGCCAGTTTATTGAAAGACAAACGATTAACGAATTTCAGATAACTGATAACTTGTACGAAAGTACTTAAACCATCAATTTAAAACCTTCACCATGAAGATTCAGAATTTGAATTTCTGGTTCTTCTTTCAAGAACTTTCTTAATTTGGTAATATAAACATCCATACTTCTGGCATTAAAATAAGTATCATCGCCCCAAACCATTTTCAATGCAAAACTTCTACTGACGGGTTTTCCCATGTTTTCACAAAGTAATTTCAATAAAGCAGATTCTTTGGCTGTCAATTTTTGCGATTCACCATTTCTTTCCAATACTTGTTTTTCAGCATCAAAAGCAAAGCCTCTGATACTAAAATTGGTTACTTTTTCATTTTGTAATTCTACTTTCTGACTTCTTCGTAAAACAGCTTGCAGACGAGCCAACAACTCTTCCATCGAAAAAGGCTTGGTCATATAATCGTCTGCCCCCAATTTAAAACCTTGTAAAGTATCCTCTTTCATCGCCTTTGCCGTCAGGAAAATGATTGGTGTATCTTTATCAGACATTCGTACTTCTTTTGCCAAAGTAAAACCGTCTTTTTTGGGCATCATTACATCAAAAATGCAAAGGTCGTAATCTTGTTGTACAAACTTTGTAAGAGCCTCGTCGCCATCTTTTGCTAAAACAGTTTCGTAGCCTTTTATGGTCAAATATTCTTGAAGTAAAGTACCTAAATTGGGGTCGTCTTCGGCAAGGAGAATCTTTGTCATGTTGATAAATAGGTAAAATTAAATGCTTCTAAAATTATATTAACTGTGTTGTGAAGTAATAGCAATCGGTAAAATCACTTCAAATTCACTCCCTTCATTGAGTTTGCTTTGTACACTAATTTTTCCATGATGTTCTTGAATCATCTTTTTCACGTAGCTCAAACCCAATCCAAAACCTTTAACATCATGTAAATTTCCAGTAGGAACTCGATAGAATTTTTCAAAAATATTCTTCAAAGATTCTTTACTCATCCCGATTCCTTTGTCTTTTATCGTAATTGAAATTCCTTTTTCAGTATTCTTGGTAGCAATGGTAATTTCAGGTTTATCGGGCGAATACTTGTTGGCATTATCCAAAAGATTAAAGATAATATTAGTCAAATGTACTTCATCAGCTTCAATTTCTGTAGTTTCGGCTTGTAAATCTAAGTCGATGATGCCTTCACGGAGTTCAATTTGTGGACTAATATTTTCTAATACTTTCTCAATAATTTCATGAACATCAACGGTTTTTAGCTTCAATTGAACGTCTCCTCTTTCCATTTGTGCTGTTTGAAGCACTTTCTCTACTTGTGAACCCAAACGTTTATTTTCATCTCGAATAATGCCTAAATAACGCTTAAACATCGATGGACTAGCCGATACGGCTTCATCTTGTAGCATTTGAGTAGCCAACGAAATCGTTGAAATTGGCGTTTTAAACTCATGCGTCATATTATTGATAAAATCATTCTTGATATCAGCCAATTGTTTTTGCTTTACAATCGTACTTACTGCTACATAAAAGCAACTCAAAACTACTAAAATCAATAACAATGATGTTGCGTACATTACCCAAATATTTCTGATAATGTATCGGTCTTGATTAGGGAAATATACTCTCAGATAATTCTCAGAATTGGCATAATCATTCGGGAAAAGATTAACCATATAGGTATCTTTATCGTTCTTTAAACCTGTCATTTTATACTTCATCGAAGAAGCATAATGCAAATAACTTGGTTCTTCTTGACTACTAATTCCATACTCAAAAGGGATTTCAATTCCCTTCATTTTGATTTCATACTTCAACAAAGAATCTAGTACTAAATAATTGATTCTGTCATAAATACTTCTCTTTTTGAACAAAAAATCATTGAAAACCTCTTTAGCCATTTCGGCTTTGTTCATTACTTTATCTTGGGCTTGTAATGGTTCAATAACCTTATCAACATGTTTTTTGCTTACTTGCTTTTTTCTTGCTGCTGATAATTCAGCCTTTCGCATAGAATCTTGTTTTTGAAGTGTATTTTGATGTTGTTGAAGTGCTTCGGAAAAAATTTCGTCTAATTGTTTATGTTCATTTAAACGATTCTGAAAATCTTGAATGTCAATATTCATCGAAAACTCCTGATATTCTCGAATCTCTCCATTAGGCAAAATTTCTGTCCCTTTAGATACCAAAATATCTGAAGGAAAAGGTGTTCTGGCTACTTTATCCAAACCAATTCCAGCTTGATTTGAAGCAATTGAACTGGTTGGTACTTTTTGTTTTGGTTTTTCAACAGCCTTCTCTGGGATAGGTTTAGCAATCGCCATTAGCTGTTTTTTCTTTTCCTCTGCTTCTACTTTTCGTTGTACAAAATAGTAAAATTCTTGTTTTCCAAGCTTACGCACTACTTGTTGCATGGCATCCCGTACATCACTTCCAAATTGATCATTTTTAGATCGAACAGTAAATCCTAGCCAATACATTTGAAAGGCAATTAAACCTAATAAAGCAAAAGCCATCAAAGCAATTATATATTGTATTTTCCGCTTAGTCATTCTTAATCATTAATATTGATTGAACTGTAAACATTAAGCTATAAGTCTTTTTAACCATTGTAAGTGATTTATTTCTTTCAATTTTTTTTGTACCTATATACTTTAAAACAAGCTAAACCCTTAAAAATATTGTGCTTATAGCAGCGTTGCAACATTTTTATTTTTAGAGTGTCTATTACAGAGCAACAAAATTAAACTAATTCTTAAGCAATTTATTCCGTTTAACATCTTTTAACAAAGTTTAAAGGTTTGATATAGAATAGGTTGATTAAGTTTGTTTCATGTAATCTTTACATGATTTTTTTTACTCAAAAAACAAAAATCACTATGCAAAAGAACATCAAATTTTTCGGAACAGCGATTTTATTTGCAGTTAGCATGACTGCAATGGCACAAAAAAGTACCTCTCAAAATATTGAGGAAAAAGACGGCAAAATTAAAATTCATGTAGAATCAACAGAGAACGGACAAAAACAAGTTTTCGACCGTACCTACAATGCCGAAGGAATGAATGCAGAACAAAAAGAAGACCTTATTAACCGTATTACTGATTCGCTATCGACAACTTTAGGAAAGGGCGAAAGAAAGCAAATTAGAATCAAAATTGATAGAGACAATATAAATAATCCAAGATTTGCACAATCATTTAAATCTCCTAGAAACGAGCAAAAACGCATTGAAATCTACAAAGATGGCAAAAGAATAGAAAAAGATTTTGATAGAAATGACCACAAAGAATTCCACTTTGATTTTGACCACGATAAGCTTTTAGGTTCTTTAAAACCAGCCATGAAAGAATTCAAGTTTAAATTCGACCACGACTTCAAAGATTTTGAGCCTTTTAGTGATTCAAAAACAGTTAAAGCCTTGAGAATTTATCCAAACAAACCTTTTGATAATAAATTGAATCTTAAATTTTACACCCCTGAAAAAGGAGATGTAAATATTACAGTGACAGATGTGAATGGAAAAGAAGTAGGTTCTCAAAAATTCAAAGATTTCCAAGGAGATTTTATGGGTCAAGTAGAACTAAAGAAAAATACAAAAGGAACACTTTTTGTAACCGTAACACAACGTGAAGATGGTACTGCAAAAAGAGTAGTTATTGAATAAATAAATTGATTGGAAAGTTTCGTTTTACAGAAAGAGTAATTGTTTAAAAGCAGTTACTCTTTTTTGTTATAGCCTGATAATGAAATGAGTATGCAAAGTATTTTCTTCATCAAACTCAACTAAACTAGCCCTTTGTCTATGATTCCACATATAACCAATCTCAGTTGTAAAATGCGGAGAAAATACGTGACTCAACATCAATGTAAGCTGGTTTTGACTAAAATTATTGGCTGGTAAATTAGGAGGAATATTCAAAAGTGGTTCTTCGCTGACATACAAAATATTGTTTTTATTCAGATTATACCTCCACTGAATCCTTAAACGAACCCTAGCTTGTTCATCTCCAAAAGTATTATCACTTCTTTTAAACAAACGATATTCATAACCAAATCTTGACCGAAAAGTCCATTTTGGACTCAGCACTTTAGTCCATTCTAAATAACCAACAGGTCTTATTTCTAATCTTACAGGTCTTTTTAAATCATCTATTTTTCCATAAAGTGGATAAGTATTAAAAACAATTGGAGCAAAACTTACTGCCCAATTTCCTTTTCTATAAACTGACGAAATTCTGTAAGCTTCTACATATCTTGAATCAAAAAGATTATAATTTTCTTTACTAAAATCATTTTGCCTTCTGTAAAGAAAATCGGCATTCACATCAAAATGCTCACTTACTTTTTTTTGAATTGAAATTCTTGACCACCAACTATAGTGTGGATAATTTTGGGTATAACTTGAAAAGCTCACTAAAAAAATCATAGCAAAGCCCAAAACATATTTTTTCATTTTAAGCAGTTAATAAATATCTTACAAATTACACGAATACTTAGTTACTTTCCAATTTTACAGCCTACAGCCCATTTAAATGCACAAAAAAAATAAAAAAACTTCCAAGCTTAATCCAAACATAATCAGCTATTTATATATTTTTTGAAACTTTTTTATTAAAAAATTTCAAAAAAAGCTTGCACAGACGAATTACATCGCATAATTTTGCACCACAATTCAACGGAATTACAACAACAATTCAAAAGAATTACAAGCGAAAGTAGCTCAGCTGGTAGAGCGCAACCTTGCCAAGGTTGAGGTCGCGAGTTCGAACCTCGTCTTTCGCTCAGCTTACAGAAGCACCTTTTGGTGCTTTTTAAGTTTAAGAGGTTAAAGATAATACATCTTTGATTTCATGCCAGGGTGGTGGAACTGGTAGACACGCAGGACTTAAAATCCTGTGAGCCGCAACGCTCGTACGGGTTCGATTCCCGTCCCCGGTACAAATTTGAAGGGTTTTTGCAGTAAAATGCAGAAACCCTTTTTTGTTTGGTACAACATAGGTACAACATTTTTTTCGTACGAATTAGGGTAAAAAAAACTGTAAAATCCCGAAAAAAAGTCAAAAAAATTGCTAAAATCTTACCGCTGCAATGATGAAGCTTATCATATAATTTTTTAAATTTATTTGATTGTTTCATCCACCCTCTTCTCTTCAAAATTCATGCAAGTCATCTGCTTAGAAGAATCTGCCTTTTATGCTTTAGTTGAACAGGTAGTTGCTCGACTAAAAGAAACAAACAAAGTGGAAAAAGAAAAATGGATTTCTGATGAACAAGCCATGCAACTCTTGAATATCAAATCAAAGACTACATTACAAAAATTGAGAGATGAAGGGAAAATTAGATTTTCTCAACCACAGAAAAAAATCATTCTCTACGACAGGGATTCAATTGATAAGTACCTTGAGAGCAATGCTCATAAAACGTTTTAATTATCCACAAGATTGATACTTTATAAACAACAAACAATGAACGAGCAAGAAAATATGGATTTGTATATCAAAGGCTTTAATCAAGGCTATATGATAGCAACATACGAACCAGAGCTTTCAGAGAAACTTTCAAAAACAACGGGAGAGAGCTCTTTCATTTCTGGTATTCAAGATGGAAGGAAGCAATATTTGGATGAAAAGTTACAAGAAAAAATGCCGTCTTGGTTGAAAAACAATCCTTTTGAAGAAAAAGAAAGCAAACCAGTGAAAAATGAAAAGGATAAAGACTTTGATATTGAACACGAGAGATAATCACTCTTTATCAATATCAATACTAAAGTTTTTCTTCTCTGTTATATCCTTTGAGTTTTCATTGAAGTCATTCATTTGCGGATAATCATATTGAGTTATAAAATTCTCAGGCATATTTTTAGATTGGGCTTCAGATTTTGCTACTTCGCTTTTATCAGGCTGGTTAGCATTTTGCTTATCAGCCATATCCTTTGTTTTTTCTGAAATTTCATTTGATTTTGGCTGTGTATATTGAGCCATAAAGCTCTCAGGAGTATTTTTGGACTCTGGTTCTTCTTTTTTAACTTCGCTTTTACTCGGTTCGCTACCTTTTACTGTCATTTCTTTTGCATTTTCAGCAAAGTCTTTATCCTTCGGCAAATCATCTTGGTTCACTGAACTTTTAGTTTGAGCATCTGATTTTGTCGCTTCATTTTTATCAGGTTCAGTTACAACTACATCTTTCTTTTTATCAAATGAATATCTTTCGTAATATATGCTTTCAATTCGGTCGAACGGATCACCCTTTTGCTTTTGACCATCCTTTTCTATACCAGCCTTATACTTGTTATCACTCAGTTGATAATCGACAACATCTTTAACTTTTTTTGCTTTATCGGGGTCTAAGTTTTCAAGTTCTTCATCTACCCTTTTCAAGAAGTCATCCTTTATCTGTGCTTTTTCTTGATTCCATCCCGCAATCTTACTGTCATTACTTTGTGAAATATCTGGGGTTCTACCGTATTGAGGACTTCCATATTGAGGAGGTCGATAGGCAGATTGTGGACCTCTGTCAGGTCTGGTATTATTAATTTGAGTGTCGATGGCATCTATTTTTGCCCTTGCCTCTTTGAGTGGCTCTTCAAGATGGCTTAATTCTTCTGGTAAAAGTTTCTTTTCTTCATCTTCAGTTTTCATACTCCAAGGTTTTACTGGTTAATAATAGAGTGCATTAAATATAGTAAAAATATACTTCTGAAAATCAGATACTTATTGTTATTTGTCCTCAAAAATACTATTTGCAAGGAAAGTTCATTTTAATCATCAGCCCAAGCGTATCAGGATTAAAAGTATTGAATCTAATAATAAATATGCTAAGATAAGTAGATTGTTAGTGTAGTTGAGGTGCATTAAATGTTCTCTGAATCAGCACAAAAAATCATAGATGAACGCTTTGGAGGTGACGCCAAAGCCTTTGTTCAAGCCCATATTCAATCAAGAAGAAGTGCACTCAATTGGAATGATATTATCACCAGCGAAAAAATCTTTCCTGAATACGCTTCAACAGTCGAAGATATTATAGAAAGATTATTGGGCTATAGCCCCCCTACTTATCTTACACTCCCTTATGAATCTTTTTTAAGAACAGTAGTGTATGGCTATCATAATGGTAGCATTTCACCAGATGAAATGCTTGAGCAGTCAGAAGAATATATCAAACTTATTCGCAATAAGGATATGGAGGATTATAGCTATCTGTATCACTCAAGAGATGAGTATCAGCAATATTTTGACTACTTGCCCGAGTACAAAGAAATAGTCAAAAATAGACTTACTAAATTTTTGGGTTATGAACCCAAGCTTGAACATTCTGTGGTTGCCGAAATTTTGACACGAGAATGCTTTGTTCAAGATAGATTTATTCTCCAAGAAGGCATTCTTTCTCAAGCTGATATTCGAGCCATTACCATCATAAAATATCGAGAGGTACTGATTGAACTTGGGAAAGAAGAAGCAGATAAATCGCCACTTATCGCTATGGAATTACGTTATCGTGTACTGAACACCAGAAATTATAACAAAAATATAAACAACTAAAATACAGCTTATTACACTCGAAAAAATATTTTGAAAATATTTTGCAGATGAACCTGCATTTATTTAATTTTATTATAAACACCTCTGTATTAACACCTTAATGCTGTGTATATGGATACTTCAAACCTTGACTATCCAATATTACATTTTCCATCCAATTCCCATGAACAATCAACATGGACAATCAGACACGCCGTTGAAGGTGTGCAAATATTTGGTGGCATTGGCTCTGGAAAAACCTCTGGATCTGGTCGGATGCTTGCTCTGAAATACCTCAAAGCTGGATTTGGTGGATTGGTATTAACTGCCAAACCAGACGAAAAAGAATTGTGGCAACAATATTGTGCAGAGACCAATCGAACAAAAGATTTGGTTATTATCGAACCGAACGGAAAATACAGTTTTAATTTTCTGGAGTACGAATCTACGCATACAGATTCCAATGAAGCTATCACTGAAAACATTGTACAGGTATTAAAAACAGTCATTCGTGCAGGCGAAGAAAAAGATAGTGGAAAAGGAGATGACCCCTTCTGGGAATCTGCTTTGGATATGCTTCTTTTTAATGTCATTGACCTTTGTAAAATTGCCTATGGCTATGTTTCTGTACAAATGATGTACGACATTGTTCAATCCTTGCCAAAAGCCACTGACTCACTAAACAAACAAGAAGGCGAAGACCAAGAAGCAAAAGCATTTGAGAAAGCATACCTTTTGGCAAATAGCAATGTTCTTGAAAAGATTAAGGCATGGCACAACTCTCTTACTCCTGAACAACAAAATTCACTCCCGAATGATGAATCATATTTTCAAATTGTCGAAGATAATGTGATGGAAGCTCGTTTGATAAAATTTTTATACGGATTTTTCTTTGACAATTTCAAGAACCTCAGCTCAAAAACACGTTCAATCGTCGATTTTACTTTTTCTGGATTTCTATTCAGGCTACTTAGAGAACCTGTTTATTCGATGTTTTGTCGTCATCAGTCCAATATTACGCCTGATGATTGCTTGAATGGAAAAATCATTCTCGTTAATCTGCCTGTGAAAGTTTATCACAAGGTGGGGCGCGATTGTCAGGTACTCTTCAAATATATCTGGCAAAGAGCAATGGAAAAACGCAATATAAAGATTAACAAAAGACCTCTATTCTTATGGGCCGATGAGGCTCAAAACTTCCTGCATGAGCATGATGCCGAATATCAGGCTACTGCAAGAAGTAGTCGCATTTCTACAGTGTATATCAGCCAAAACCTACCCAATTACTATGCCTCTATGGGCGGTCAAAAAGGAGAATACCGTGTCAAAAGTTTTCTGGGAACTTTAGGGACAAAGATATTTCATGCCAATGCTGATATAGAAACAAATAAATACGCCTCGGAATTAATCGGGGATACAACCTTCTTTGAGCCTTCGAGAACCATTACCACTTCAACAGAATTTTCTCAAAGCGATAGTTTATCGCTTAAAATTGACAGGCATGTACGACCAGAAAAATTTATCAGCCTCAGAACAGGTGGGGAGAAAAACAATTACAGGGTAGAAGGCTACTTTCATCGTCAAGGTGATAGTTTGGCTGGGAAAAAGAATTTTATCAAAATGGATTTTGACCAATTATTCAGACCATAATAAACAATTCTTTTAACTTAAAACGATAACACACAATGAAAAAGAACCTGTATTACCACACTGTTTACGGCAGAAGAAATGTGATTAAAGAGTTTATTTTAAGCACATTTTTAGAGATATCTTCTGGACCCAGATTATTATTAGAAGTGTTTACCAGAACCAAATTTGGAGAACGCTATTTTTCATTTTCATCAGCCATTATTCTTACACTAATATTGGCAATCTATCCTATCGTTATCTCAAATATGCCCAGTTTTGACAATTATGCTTATTACGGTAGAGAAGAGAGTGGGACGGGTATTGGTGCAATCCTTAGCAAGTACTTCACTTGGTATGCTTACTTAGGAGCATTCATGTACCAATGTTTTAAGCGTCGAGAAGAAATAAAGAGAGAACCTTCTGTTTTTGATTTTGCTCGCTTTAGTCTTTCGACCGGTGTCGTTAATCCAGCTTTCTTAGATTTTAAAATCAATGGTAAGACCCCTACTCCACGTCAGATTTCTATCTTGTTAGAGCCTGCCATTTTCTTGGGCTTTGGTATCCTATTGGCAATTTTCCAGCAGTCACTTGGATATTTACTGATATTTTGCAGTATCACTTACTCCTTGAGTTGGAAGGCGGCTTTCTACAGAGGAGACCAATTTATTATGGATAAAATTGATGAATTGATTGCCAACGAAGAAATGACTGAATCTTTTATCCACGGACGCAGACCAGAAGAAACCCGTGGTTTTGAGACATACGGAAGAAGACCCGAGAATACGGATTTCAGGCGCAAGGTCGCTGAAACCTTTTTTGAATATGACGACGACGAGCCTGTGAAGGTTTATTAGCCTTCTTAAGCTGTGCTTAGGGAAGACGTCTGATGAAATTTATTTACTTAATACTTGCCATCCCTCAGCACAGCTTTTTACGACTATCTGATTTATCCAAGATGAACAGGCAATAACATCAACAGAAACATTCCCTGAGCGTTGTAGTATATCCTTAAAATCCCTGAGCATGATAAGAATGATTCAAAGCACCTCGGCTGCTCATGCGAAAGCCTACTTCTCTGAGTCCCTGTCAAAGTCGGATTACTATATCAACGACCAAGAACTCAACGGACATATTCAGGGAAAATTGGCAGAACGTTTAGGGATTAGCGGTATTGCCACCAAGGAGGCATTTTTTGCCCTCTGTGAGAACGTGAACCCAGCGGATGGCACTCCACTGACCCCCAGAAAAAGAGAGGAACGGACGACAGGCTATGACATTAATTTTCATTGCCCCAAATCCGTTTCCATCTTGCACTCCCTGTCCAAAGACAGTCATATCCTCGATGCTTTTCACGAAAGCGTAAGGGAAACCATGCAAGACATTGAAAAGGATAGTAAAACCCGTATCCGAAAAAACAATGTTTACGATGACAGAGATACCCAAGAACTGGTATGGGCTGATTTTGTCCATCAGACTGCCAGACCAGTAGAAGGTCATGCTCCAGACCCTCATTTACACGCCCATTGCTTTGTCTTTAATGCTACATGGGATGAGCAAGAAAAACAAATCAAGGCAACTCAGTTTAGGGATATTAAACGGGATATGCCTTATTACCAGACCATGTTTCATAAACGGCTTTCAGATAAACTGATTAAACAAGGTTATCAAATTAGGAGAACTGAAAAATCCTTTGAAGTGGAAGGTGTTCCTAAAAATGTTATTTCCCTGTTTTCAAAACGCACGGATGAGATAGGTCGTATTGCCAAAGAGAAAGGTATTACAGACGTTGATGAACTCAGTGCCCTTGGTGCAAGAACTCGTTCTAAAAAACAAGCGGGTTTAAGCATGGCTGAATTAAAAGCGGAATGGAAACGACAAATCAAAGAATTGGATAAAAATGGACAAGAGGAAGGCGAACAAGGCAATATTCGCTTTGCTCCTGAAAAAGAAAAGACAGCCCTCACCTCAAAGCAATGTGTTGATTATGCCCTTGAACATGGCTTTGAACGAGCATCTGTGTTGCATGACCGACGTTTGCTGGAATCAGCTTATCGCCATAGCATCGGCGATGAATCCATTTCTATTGATGAAATCGACAAACATTTTAAGGAAGATAATCGTATTCTTCGTGTGAAAGAACAGTCTAAAATTCTATGCACGACCCATGATACGCTCAATGAAGAAAAGTGGATGGTCAAGCTGGCGAAGGAAGGAAAAGGAAAACTTAAACCCCTTTATACAAAAGCACCTGAACTTAAATTAAATGGACAACAAGCAGAAGCTGTTAGCCATGTGCTGACAACCACCAATCGGGTATCCATCATTCGTGGCGCAGCAGGAACGGGCAAAACTACCTTAATGCAAGAAGCCGTAGGCTTGATGGAAAAAGCTGGCAAGAAAGTAATAGTTGTTGCCCCGACTGCACAAGCTTCTCGTGGTGTTTTGAGAGAGGAAGGCTTTGAAAATGCAGAAACGGTTGCCAAACTGCTGACAGACCAAAATATGCAGAAGCAATTAGCCAATCAAGTATTATGGGTAGACGAAGCTGGATTGCTTGGCACAAAGGACATGGCTTCATTATTAGAGATAGCCAACAAACAAAATGCTAGACTTATTCTGGGTGGTGATACCAGACAGCATTCAAGTGTTGTCAGAGGGGATGCCCTTCGTATTCTGAATACCGTCGGCGGTATTAGAACCGCAGAGGTAAGTAAAATCTATCGCCAGAAGGATGAATATTATCGTTCAGCCGTAGAAGACCTATCCAAAGGCAATATCAAAGATGCTTTTCAAAAGCTTGATAGCATGGGTTCAGTAAAAAGCGTTTCACCGCTTAAGCCCAATGAAGCGTTGGTCAGCGACTATGTTGAAGCGATTAAAAAAGGTAAATCTGCTTTGGTAGTTTCGCCAACCCATCAGCAAGGAGATGAAGTTACCGAAGCCATTCGAAAGAAACTTAAATCGGAAGGATTGATTGGTAAAAAAGAAATCAAAGCGACAAAATTGAATAGTCTTAATTTGACCGATGCTCAAAAAAGTGATTGGAGAAACTTTGAAAAAGGACAAATCGTCCAGTTCAATCAAAACAGTGCTGGAATTAAAAGAGGTAGCCTTTGGACTGTGCAATCCAGTGCTGAAAATGAAGTCGTGATTAAGAATGAAAACGGTCACACCGTTCCGCTTCCTATTCAAAAGAGTAGCGATTACGATATTTTCTCCAAAAGTGAAATAGCAATTGCCAAAGGTGATACAATCAGAATTACCCGCAATGGTTTTGACCAAGAGAAAAACAGGCTGAACAATGGGCAAATGTTGGAAGTGGTTTCAGTGAGTAAAAAAGGAGATATGGTGCTACGCAATGCAATTAGCAAAGGAACTTATAAACTTGATAAAAATTATGGACATATCGATCATGCCCACTGTATTACATCACATTCTTCCCAAGGGAAAACAGTGGATGAAATCTTTATCTCTCAGCCAGCATCAACTTTTCCGGCGACGGATGCTAAGCAATTCTATGTTTCTGTATCCCGTGCCAGAAACCGTGCTCACATTTACACAGATGATAAAGAGCAATTGCTTCACCATGCCTCAGAGCTTGGTGAAAGACAATCTGCGATAGAGCTTGTCAGTAGGCAAAACCAAACCGATGAAATGATTCATCATCAAATCAGAGATGAATTGACCCGCACTTCCCCAGAGCCAAATAAAACAAAACAATTAGAAAAAGATTCGCTAATAAAATCAAATTACGAAGATTATGAGCCAAGATTATAAACTACGTTACGACCAAATACGGGAAGGTGACCCGACAAAGCCTAATACCCCTGCCCCATCAAAGAAAGATGAATCAATGGAGGTTTATCATACACCAAGCCACGCACGTAACCTTTGTCTGGTATGGCTTGATGGCAAGCGGATGTTTTTCAATTACGCTTATCTGGTATCGGGTGAATATTCAGCAAATGGAGAAAAGAATATTATCCTACTTCATTTTTCTTCTTTTATGGTTCAATTGCAAGGGTACGGCTTAGAATCTATTTTTATGAGTATTCTTGACCATAACCCTAAAGTAATCACCATGACTGATGAAAGGTATGTGGTGGATGGTATTGAGTCGGTGGTAATTGATATTCTGGTTGAAAGAAAAAATGATTAAGATACCATTTTAAAAATATTTAAATTTAAAAGAGATGCTATTTTCCAGAAGATTTTCACTTCCCTTTCAAACTAAACAAGCCCCAAAATGAGCCCATCATTGTTAATTTTTCCTTGCCTCAAACCATGAAAAATCACGCTTAATAGTGATTTTATTATTGTAAATATCTCGCCCAATTACCATCAATGAAAGGCTTGCTAATTGGGTTCTTACTTCATCAATAAGGTCTTCTGGTTCATCGGTATCAAAAGTTGTTTCAAAAATTACAAGGTTGGACGATGGAGAAATAACTGAACGTGAACTTTCACTTGTCCGAAGATGAGCGTAAGTTCTCGGATTTAAAGTTAAACAATCTGATATGACAGCGAACTTCTTACCATCTTTGGTATAAATTATCTTTTCAATTATGAGCGGACCAATACCATTATTACTGATACGAACCCGAAGCGTTCTTTCTTTATCTCTAAAATCAATTTGCCCTAATGGTCGCAAAGATTTCTCATTGTGTACACGCTGTAAATAAAGTTGATAGAATGTCGCCAACAATGCGAGCAGAGCAATGATTATCTCCAAGATACAAACTCCCTAAGTCAAATGAAATACTGAATTTAATTGACTATAGCAGGCTGGTAGGCTTGAAGCAATTTTAATCGTTCCAAGGCTTGAAGCTCAAAATATAAAGGGATAATTTGATGGTAAAGACTACACTGTGGGTCTTTATCATCTTTGCGGTACACTGGGCATCCACTGGTACAAATATGTTTATATCGACATTTTTTACAATCTTCGGATTTCTTATTTTCGTTATGTTTGCCCATTTCTATCATTTCCACAAGGTCTTTCTGCTCATCGAAGATGGTGAAAGATGAAGGGCTTTCCTCCCCAAATTCAACATGACAATATTTAAGCGTGCCATCAACGTAAATTGCTCCTCCTGAAAAACCAGAAGCACAGGTCTGAAATCCTAAATCATTGGGTTTTAGGTCACAGAATTGAAAGCGTTTTGAAAAATTCCAACCGACTTGAATTGCTTCTTTCATGATAGAAAAAGAAGTATTCAAATACTTTTCCAAATGAATAGCATCAATGTCTTCCCCTTTAACAATAGAATATCGAAAAGGTACATCAAGTGCGATAAGATAATGGGTTAATTCTGGCAAGCCAGATAAGTTTTGATTATTGATTACAGTGTTTACCGAAACTGGAATCTTTTGTGACAACAGCTTTCTCAAATTACTATCAACCACATTAAATGACCCCTTCCCTGACAAATATCTTCTGGTCTTATCATGCGTATCACCAACTCCATCCAAAGACACGCCAAAACTCAGGTTATATTCTTTAGAAAAATCGGTAATATCATCATTCAACAATGTAAGATTAGTAATGAAGGATACTTCTAAGCCACAGCCTACTGCCAACAAAGCCTGTTTTGCGTAGGGAATAAATTGTTTCCAACTTTTGAATTGACTGAGTGGTTCGCCTCCAGCCAAGCGAAACTTTATTGATTTTAGTTTGTGACGCTTTGCAGTTTCTATTAGTTTATAAATCAACTGTTCCCTTACAATATCCGCCATACCTTTGCTGATATTGAGGGTTGATATATAGCAATAGCTACAACTGAGATTGCAAGTATCAGTCGTATGAATCCAAAAATTTAGAGATTGGGGTTTATTAGGCTTTTGAGGTTCACTAAAACTCTCATCAAAGCGAATAATTTCTGTACGTGCTAAAAGATTTAAGTAAGCTACCAGAGCATCCTCGCTTAAAGAAAATAGACTGGCAATACTGCTTACATCAGATTGACCATCAATCTCTTTTAAAATTTCGTACTGAGCTTTATTCAGTAATCGAAACGAATTAGGAAAGGCACAATTAACAACGAAAGCATAGTCTTCGTTAATTTGGCTGTGAAGTAATTGCGGTGCTTTTTGGGGTATCCATTTCATCATCTTCTTCGGTTGAGGTATATCCATCACAATCGCAGTTTGCATTGAGAGATTTTCTTTTCAGTATCCCTTTTCCTAATAGATTTTCAAGCGTACTGAAGTCATCAAATAAAATGCTGTGGGTATTCGTGAAAGTTGTCATGTTACGGTCAAGTTTAAACGTCTACTTAAAATTACCACATTATCGTCTTTCAAAACAGTTATTTTGCTTGTATCTCACAAGTGAAATAATTGTTTTTTACTACCCTTGTTTTATCTATCTTTGCCTATCACAGTTAATTGATAGAACATGGTACATCAGGGTCATAACGTAAAACGTATTCGAGAAATATTGGGTATCAAACAAGATGCCTTAGCTATTAAATTAGGACTAAGCCAACAAGCAATTTCTCAGCTTGAACAAAAAGAAATATTGGACAAAGCAACATTGGAGAAACTATCTGGTGCATTAGGTGTTTCTGAAGATATTATAAAAGATTTTAAAGACGATAAAGCAATTCATATTGTTTCTAATAATAATTATCATGACAACGCAGCTTCGGTTCAATACAATTTCAACCCAATTGACAAATGGCTTGAAGCAATCGAAGAAAACAAAAAGCTTTATGAAAGACTTTTGCAGTCTGAAAAAGAAAAGGTAGAGTTATTACAGAAGCTTTTGAATAAATAATTTAAGGATAAAAGCATTCTTCATCAAAAGATGGGAATTGTATGCAGACACTAAAAGTAAAATTTTTATTCAGCTTGCAATTTTTTTTAGCAAACCGTTTAGAAAAATAACCATTACTTCCTCTGAGAATAGTATCAACTATTCTCTCCATTCAAAGATTCTGACTTAGCGTTACTTCAAGCACTCAGATAAACTCCCTTTTCACAAAATACTTGTTAGAATTTAAGTATCTCATAATTAAATACAAACTATAAATAATTATAACTATTTGTTTTATATATAATTACGCTATATTTTTGCATGAATTTTAAATGAAATATCTTGCAAAAATAGATAAATTCATATACAATAGGTTAGAAGGAAATAGTTATGAAACTTGATGAACTGAAAGCCCATTTAAAGCCTGGAGAGGTTTATCGTCGAGCAGATTTGGCACAATGGTCTAAATCTGTGGATCGTCATATCCAAGCACTTGTAGAAAGCAATGTGCTTCAAAAGCTGTCACAGGGACTTTATTACTGCCAAAAGAAAACAGTTTTTGGGCAAACGCCACCTGATGAAGAAATCTTAGTTCATCAGTTTCTAAAAGATGACCGTTTTTTATTGATGTCCCCCAACCTCTATAATACTTTAGGCGTTGGCACTACCCAGCTCTATAATAAGCGTGTTGTGTATAATCATAAGCGTCATGGGGAGTTTATGCTTGGCAAAAGAACCTTTTCTTTTTGTATAAAGCCCCATTTTCCGAAGAAAGTAACAAAGGAATTTTTACTTGTTGACCTTGTTAATAATTTGGAAAATTTAGCTGAGGACAAGGAACAAGTCTTAGAGAAGGTTTATTCAAAGAGAGAATTCTTTGATGTTAAAAAATTAGAACGAGCTACTAAAAATTATGGTAGTGTTAGAACAAGAAAACTTTTAGGAAAGCTTTTATCAGCAGAGTCCAATACAGCTTATGCCATCTAAATATTTGCACCATCACCGAAACTTTGTTGACTTGCTCAGTACTCTTGAAGAGGAAACAGGCATTCAAGCCGCACTGATTGAAAAAGACTATTGGATAATGCACGTCCTCTATGGACTGACAAAGAATGGATTTACTTTTGAATTGAAAGGAGGAACTTCTCTTTCCAAGGGATATAATATCATTCATCGTTTCTCTGAGGACATTGATATTCATATCCAGCCACCTGCTGAATTTAAAATCAATCCTAACCCTAAAAATACAAATCCAAAGAATGCCGAAGCAAGAAAGGATTTCTATGACTGGCTTGCTTCTCATATTGCAATAGATGGGATTACAGCTATTGAAAGAGATACCGAATTTGATGACACTGTACATTATCGCAGTGGTGGTATCAGGCTTTACTATGATAGTAAGACTTCAAAGGTAGAAGGACTCAAAGAAGGTATTTTGCTCGAAGTAGGCTTTGATAATGTGACCCCTAATCAACCAATTACCATTAGCTCGTGGGCATACGATAAAGCCGATAGCCTTATCAAAATTGTGGATAACAGGGCGATTGATATTACCTGCTATCATGCTGGCTATACTTTCGTAGAGAAACTACAAACGATTGCCACAAAATTCAGACAGGAGCAACAGGATGGAAGACCAAAGCAAAATCTCTTGCGACAATACTATGATGTTGCTCACCTTCTGGATTTAGAGCAGGTTCAAGCGTTCATCGGTACGCAAGAATACCTCTCACACAAAGAAGCACGCTTTCCCAAAGTTGATTTTGAAATACCGATTCAAGAAAATGAAGCATTCTTGCTGCGTGACCCAGATTTACGAGAAAGCTTTAGAAAGCGGTATAAACAAACAGAAGCTCTTTATTATAAAGGACAACCAGACTTCGATAGCTTATTAGCCAAATTAGAAGCTGTCATTGAGCGATTGTAAACATATAAAGTTATTTCAGCAAAAAATCTGGTCAAGGTTTCCCCTGACCAGATTAGATTTTAATTTATCAGGCTTTGTTCTTACGAACCGTCAGGGCAACTTTTTGTCCCAGACTGTCAAGCGATAGATTAAGCCCTTCTCCGAAGATATAGATATTCTATCGCACATCAACAATTTGTGCAGGCCGTTCAGTCCCCAAAGTCAATTGATGAAAAGTTGAATTGTGCTCTGTTCTTCTGTGGTCAATCCAGCCATGAAAGCCTAGCTAAACATTATATTAATTATTTTTGCACATATTTACTTAGTCAAAAAGTGCGTTCAATTTTCAGGTCTCATCATTGGAAACAGAATAACTTCTTGAATAGACGATTGATTTGTCATTAACATTGTAAGTCTATCTATTCCCAAACCTAAACCCGCTGCACTTGGCATTCCATATTCTAAAGCTCTCAAAAAGTCTTCATCCATTTCATTCATAGCCTCTTTGTCCCCCCTTGTTGCCAACCTTAACTGTTCCTCAAATCGCTCTCGTTGATCAATAGGGTCATTTAATTCACTAAAAGCGTTTGCGAACTCTTTACCAACGCAATATGCTTCAAAACGGTGAGTTAATGAATAATCATGTGGGTTTCTTTTTGCTAATGGCGATAACTCTACAGGGTAATCAGTAACAAAGGTTGGTTGTATTAAAAATTTTTCTACTGTTTCACTAAAAAGTTCGTCAATTAATTTTCCCTTGCCAATAATTCCTTGAATTCCTTCAATGGGCACTCCTTTTTTAATAATTTCCTCTCTTAAAGACTGTTCGTTATGTTGGTAAATATCTATTTCGTTTTTTTCAAAAATCAAATCCCTAATTGATACTCTTCTCCACGGCTTTTTAAAAGAAACCTGATTCCCCCAAATCTCAATTTCAGTTGTACAGTTGATTTCCATACATACTTTTTCTATTGTTTCTTCAACTAAATCCATCATCCAATTGTAATCTTTATAAGAAACATAGAGTTCAACCTGCTGAAACTCTGGGTTATGAGTTTTGTCCATCCCCTCGTTTCTAAAATCTACACTAAATTCATAAACACCTTCGAATCCACCGACAAGCAATCTTTTAAGGTATAACTCATTAGCAATACGTAAATACATGGGCATATCTAAAGCATTATGATGGGTTATAAAAGGGCGTGCCGAAGCTCCACCATAAATTGCTTGTAAAATTGGTGTTTGTGCTTCATACCAGCCTTTTGAGTTCCAAAGTGTTCGAATTATATCAACTATTCTAGTTCTTTTAATGAAAATTTCTCTCACATGTGGATTGATGATTAAATCCACATAGCGTTGTCTAAAACGTAACTCAGGGTCACTAAAGGAATCAAATATCTCATTCTCTCCCAAATTATTCTTTGCAGATTTTACTGAGGGTAATGGTCTAAGTGCTTTTGTAATACACGTAAACTTTTTTACTTCAATTGTAAGTTCATTTGTTTTTGTTAAAAATATTTTTCCAACGACTCCGATAAAATCCCCTCTATCTATTAAGGTTTTAAATATCTTATAATCGTCTTCCAAAATATCTTTTGAAAAATACAATTGAAGTTTTCCCTTAGAATCTTGTAATTCTGCAAAACAGACTTTCCCTTGATTGCGTATTGACATTAGCCTTCCAGCCATACATACATCTTCTCCAATAGACTTATGAGAAGCCAAAACATCTACAGAGTAAGTATCAACGGGATAAGTACTCCCAGGATAAGGGTCTATACCGAGGTTATTTAAATTTTCACGTTTTTGAATTCTAATAATTTGTTCATCTGATAGTCTTTTTTTAATAGTTTTGCTATCACCACTCTCATTAGAAACAGCTTTAATCATTTCTGGAAACACTGCATTGTTTAAATTTGTTTCTACTTTGGGTAATCCTAACTCTTCAGAAAATGGTTTAAGTGAATCAATAATAAACTGAATCCACGGTTCAAGCTTTACACCTAGAATTTTCATTGCCATATTGATTTCATTTCTTGAAACACCAGCTGCGAATTTAGTATCTCTAAATTTTTTAATAACTGAAGATGTGGTAAGGCTAGATAATCCATCAGGACGCAGTTTTGAAACAGCCATTATCAACCCTGTAATTTCATCTGCAGCTATTAAGCTTCTATCCATTAATGATTTCTGCTCTACATTAAATTCTGTACCATGTGAGGAAATCGCATATGCTATTTCATTTTCCCCCAAATTGTTGAGTTTATCAACAATTACCTGAGGGTGTTTTTCGGGCCATAATTCCCAGTCACTATCATGTAAAATGCCTGCAATAAAAAATTTAGACTCATCTTCATTATTTGCCTTTGCTACTGCTTCCATTACTCTTGCTACTGCTAAACAATGTTTACGAAGACCGTCATTTGTAACCATCTCTTTTAAAATTTCAAAAGCAGAATCAACTGTTAATTTTGTTATGTTCATTATCATTTTATTCGATGTTTAGAATAAGGTTCGGATTTGGACAATTCAATTTAAAAAATGTTAACTGCGACTTTGCTGCCACACCAAAATAATCTCCTCTGAAATTTCCAATATCTTTAATTAGTTGAAAATGTAAATGTGGGGGCCATTGTCCATTTTCATTTTCATCCCCAATAAAACCTATAAGTTCTCCAGCAGAAATTTTTTGACCAATTTTAAATCTTTGAATAGATTTTGCAGATAAGTGTCCATAAAGTAAATAAAACCTTTCTCCAATAAAGTGTTCTGTTATTATACACCCCCCAAATTGTCCTTTAGCTGGGTTAAAACTAAAAGAATGAATATTGCCATTTAAAACAGAATACACGGGAGTATTAGTTAAAGTCCAAAAATCAAGAGCTAAATGAATCGTTCTTGGTTCTCCTTCGATTTGATAATCGCTAGTTGTATCCCCACGATGATAAATATTTCTATTTTCTAAATACCCCCCAAAACCAATATAGCCTTTAGGAATTTGATTAAATACAAATGTGTTTACTTCCGATAAGTTGTTTATATCTAGATTTTTCGTCGATTCAATATCAAGATTCACATGCTCATATTTCGAATAAGCGAAAAGACTATGTGTTTTAACTTTAATATTTCGGAAAGAGCTATCATCTAATAGATGTTTATAAGCTTCAAAATTGGGTTCCATAGTATATCAATTTTTTATGATGAAATCATTTTAAATATTTTCTATTCTATGAAATAATCATCATAGAATAGAAAACAATACTTTGCCTAATCAATATTCTTAAGAACTGGATTTCTTAAATCAAAATCTCTAAGTTCATTTGATGAATAAATATGTCCACAACCTTTTTCTATAATTAATCTTGGATTCTCTGGATGAGCGAACCCTTGCATATATCCAAATGATTCAACAGATAAAGTTCTCAGCATCCATCTACGCTCACATGGTTGTTTGTCTGGTGTTAAGCCTACATTCACTTGTGCACGATAATGAAGGACAATTTTATTATTTATCAGATAAATATCCCCAGCTTCTGGAATGTCCTCTACCTTAACCGATTCTAAGTCTTTATCTAATGCCATTAATGCTTCTCTTTGAATTGGAGTATGCCCGACAAAATCTTTCAATTGCTCCGTTGGATCAAATCGTATTTTCGGGTATTGTCGGTTTCCGTACAAAATACCGCCACCATCATAAACTGGTTGTGGATTATAATTCCCATCTGCGGGGTACTTAAACTTCCCATCGAAAAGAATATCGAAATACCACTTATCATAAATATCAGGAATTGATCGAATTGAAGTCAGAATGGAAGATGTACATTCAAAATTTCTCAAAAACCCAAAAGTTATAAAATCAGCAGAAGACTTAAGAAGGTTATCTTCATTATGTTTAGAAAGCTTCACTATTCCAGAACTTGTTTCAGTGTTCTCCATACCATGACGCTGAATAATAGAGTGTACAGTTCCTGGACGCTGATATAAATAATTCATGACAACAGTATTTAGGATACCATGAATTAAAACTTGTGAAAATCTATACCATTTTGATTTTGAATAAGATTCTTTATCATAGTCACTAGGAGTTCCTCCAAGTTCAACTTGATTAACATCAAACAATCCTACAATTTTTAGTGCTCCAAAATCAAAATATCCCCAACCATATCTGAAAGAATTTATTTTTTCAAATAATTCTGTTCCCTTCAAATATTCGTATGCCAGATATGGTGAGTAGCATAGAAATTCATGATTATCCTCGTTAGGGTATTTTTCGACGCAAAAGTCAACTAATTCTTTGAATTTTAACTTTTCCTCTTGCTTGACTTTGTAGATTGGTAAAGTACTTGGAGGAAGAACTTCGTATTGGTGCGAAGTTTTTGTATTCGTTTGACGATTTTCTATCGTTCCAACGCCATTCTGTTTAATTACTACCATCTTTTCGTTTTTGTTATTTTATGGTTTAAGAAGAGGGGTGACGTAACCCACTTCGATGAACAGCTTTTTTTGCTCTTTGTCTTAGGTTCGCAATACCTTGACATATCATTATGACGAGCTTTATTTTTTTATGCCATTAAATTATTTTTTAAACCTCAATAAATACTTATTGCTTAGGGCATATTTTCAAAAGCCCCCCCCCAAAAAAAAAACAAGACAACGTTCTTGTTATCAGCAATTTAATTTAAAGCCATCTTGACTTTTCCCCTTTCTTTAATGGACTTAATTTAGGGTGCTGAATCACGAGTATTCATTATAGTCCATAACAGTTTGATTAATTTTGCTCCCAAAAGAACGCATCAGTATTTTGATATTTCCTTTGCTTTTATGTTTGATTTCATCTGGTCATTCAATAGAAGTTAAATAACATAAGATAATTTAATATTTATGTGAACCCAATTCTGTCTGTAACTTTCCCTTAGCAATTTGTTATAGTTCAAAAGGATGTAGAAAAATATTGACGAATACTGTGCAACATGGTATAAGATGTGTAATAATCTATAATATGTTAGGAGTAAATTTGTAATGAGTCAGGCTTATAATCAAGTGCTCAAACCTGTCTGTGAACTTGAACACATGACAGAGATGGTTCCGACAGTTGAAACATGGGAGCTGTTTAAGAATCAGAATTTTTACGCAAGCATATCTGGCGGCTATCTTGATAGTACATACGACATGCTTGAGAAGATAGAAAAAGTCATAGCTATTCAAAATTTCGATCAAATGCGAGAAGAACTCACAAAGTTGTATATCGACCGATATAATTTTCTGTCTTATGCACTTGATCATACTTAATTTGGGTTCTTTTTTTCTATACAAAGAATGATAAAATCTGAATGCTAGAGGGTTTCGTAAAAAAAAATTTATTTTGTAGAAAAATATACTTTTTGTAAAAAATATACTTTGATATGGAGAAATGTGTTTTTAACCGAGTGGAAGCAGTTGATATGTTCATCAAGCTTATCGCCAAGTATGAAAATAAGGCGAAACAAGATGTTGAAATAAATATTATTAGTTATTTAAATAAATATAGACGAGCTAATAGATCTGCTGAGGTTGCCAAACAAACACTAATGCCGATAGCAGATGAATTTGCTAATCAGAATTATTATCCAAGCTTTTTAAGTGATTTAGTTAAGGAAATTGAAACAGGTGTTCCAATGGTTCGAACTACCTATAGGGTTTTTTTAATGCTTGAATACATTGGAGAAAGTTCGCACCTTAAACGTTATATGCTTGGTAGCCAAAGTGATGTCAAAAGTGATTTATTAGTAGGAAGTTACTGGTATATGTACTCACATGAATATTATTTTAGTAAAACTCCAGAGCAAAAAGTGATGTTTATTACACGTGATATGGTCTTTTTTAATCAATTCTCATATGCAACTGTACTAGCTACAAAAAACCACGGTGGTGAAACTGTAGGTATGCAACATTATAGTGGTCATTATTATACAAAAAATAATAGATATCTTTTTTTGGATCTTCATATCAGCGAAACAAGAGAAAAAGATCTTCGTGTGATAATAGATATTGGTACAGGTAACTCCAATATTGGTGAAGTATTTACGGGTTATTATATGAATGCGTCTAATAATTTATATTTCGGACCTATTCTGTTTGAGAGAATTCCTGCACAAGAAAAATTATTCGCTCGAAGTTTTGAAGAACATGATTCTAGTCTTAATAGGTCAGTATGGGAATACTTCAATGGACTAAATTCTATGCCATATGAAATATTACCTACCTATAGTTCAAAAGGAAGAATAGGAAAATTCCTCGACATGTAAAATCTATGATTAAATAACATCTTACTTTTATTATGGATTTTCTATTTTTGATTACTAAAGGCTAATTGAAATTTAATACAACCCAAATCGAGGTTTTAATGTTTGTGGGCTATATGCTCTTGCCGTCCGTTGTTAGAATGTAAAAATCTACAGGGTTAGGTTAACGTTACTTTTCACACCGTGTTATATCAATCAACTAATCTTTTTTAAATAGTCGTTACACACCCGATTCTTTGTCTTGATATAGTTTTGAATTTTATTGGCTTTTGAAAGATCAAAGAAGCACGCTTTCCCAAAGTTGACTTTGAAATACCAATTCAAGAAAATGAAGCATTCTTGCTGCGTGACCCAGATTTACGAGAAAGCTTTAGAAGACGATATAAACAAACAGAAGCTCTTTATTATCAAGGGCAACCAGACTTCGATAGCTTATTAGCCAAAATAGAAGCTGTCATTGAGCGATTGTAAACATATAAAGTTATTTCAGCAAAAAAATCTGGTCAAGGTTTCCCCTGACCAGATTAGATTTAATGTTTTAGGCTTTATTCTTACGAACCGTCAGGGTAACTTTTTGTCCCAGACTGTCGAGCGAAAGATTAAGCCCTTCTCCATCGGTATGTTCCCATGCTACGCCAGCTTTAATCCATTCAGCTTTTGCATCTTCTCCATTGTGTTTTACAAAGTAAACTGTATGGGTTGGCATTTTAGGGTTGGTTTCCTTTTGGTTAGACATCATCAAATCTCCTTTCTTTGTTGTTGATGACAGAAGCTAAAAAGCTCATAAGGAGGTGAAAGCTCCCCGAAGGAAAAAAATCGTAGCTCGCTATCTATTTTTTTCAGAAGTCGTTAGAGCCTTTTATGCAATAAAAGGAGGGATAAGCGTCGTCACAGCCGTTGAAGCTATGCTTCTATCATTCATTCAACCGACAGAAGAAATAGTTAATTTGATAGACTAATCAAACGCTAAACCCTAAATTACTCCCTCAAGAAGGAGTAAAATTCTCCTGTGTTTGCAAACTGTGAATGTATTCAACAGCCTTTTGTGCATGGGATGCTGCTGAGAAGATGAATCGCTTATCGTCTTTCAGGACTTTCAGCCATGACTGGATATAAGCAGAATGCTCCTCTACTGGTATAGGTTCAAAACCTAAATCTGCTGCCAGAAAACAGGCTCCCAATTCGGCCACAAGCTCTTCTTTTGCATAGCCTTCATCAGCATGATGTTTGCGTCCCAAATCACGATTTAGACGCTTGGGATGTTTCGTCCAATGGGTAAGCTCATGTGCTAAAGTTGCATAATAGCTGGGAGCATCAATAAAACTTTCAAACGGCGGCATTTGAATATTATCCGAACCTTGGTTGTAAGAAGCCTTTTTGCCAGTATAAATATCGGCTTTAGTTTGGGCAAAAAAGGTTTCAAGCTCTTGGATACGCTGTTGCGAATTAGTGATGACAGGTTCTGGAATTTGATAGAATGCTTCTGGTAAGCCCTCTATTTGGGCAACATTAAATACTGTATAAGATTTCAAGAAAGGAATTTTGGTAACTTTGGATTCACCTTCTGCTTCATCTTCTTTGAATATATGGTCGGCATAGACAACTTGAGTCCCCTTCTCTCCTTTTCTTACCGTTGCTTTCATGTCAATTGCTTGTTTGAATGTCATCCAGTGCGGATAAATATAGCCTTTTTCTGCGGCAGTCTCCCAAAGCATCAGCGTATTGATACCTGTGTAAGGAATATTATTCCAACGAAGGGGACGAGTGATTTGTCCAGCAAGATGTTCTGAGTCCCAAGGTTTACGCCATGTGAGATTTCCTTTTTCTAAATCTGCAAGGATTTTATTGGTCACTCTTGCATAAATATCATTTTGAGCTAGGGTTTCATTAGTCAACTTAGCCTCCTTTGATAAGCGTTTTGAAGGTTTTCTGTTTGGTTTTCTTGTAGAAGCATTCATTTTCAATTCTCCGTAAGTAAGGATGACGGGGATTGATAGACCTGAAGTTAAAGCGAATGAACCAGCAAGAATTTTGGTTGGGCGGGGAATGCGAAGCAGGCGAAAATTATTGTTGGAGGAATGAGCGCTTCAGGTAAATCTCCGTCCTTAAATCCTTACTTTCATCACGAAGAATTGATAATGAATATCAAAACCAAGCAGAAAAAAGGAGGAAAAACTATGAAGCGCTATCAGACTAAATGAAACCAATCTCACCTAGGCATGAGTAATTTATCTTCAAAAGAGGCATATCCATCAGCGGTAATAATGAGGTGGTCGAGCACTCTTATTCCCAGAAGATCCCCCGCTTGAATAACTCTCTTTGTTAGCTCAATATCTGATTTGCTTTCCTTCAAATTGCCAGAAGGATGGTTATGTGCAAGGACGATTGCAGAAGCATTTGCTTTCAAAGCCGTCATGAAAATCAATCTAGGGTCGATAGGACAAAAGTCTGTTCCACCACTTGCGATTTCAGTGATACCCAAGCAGGAGTTTTTTCTATCAAGCAACATTATTTTGAACTGCTCTAAAAGTTCAATTTTGTTATCATCCCAAGTGCCTCGCAAGATTTCATAAGCTTCAAATGAATGTGTTACTAAAGGTCTATCTTGAGCTTTAATTTTGCTTCGATATACCAATTCAATTTCAGCTACTTTGAATAATTGAACCGCCGTATTTTTTTTGCTCATTATTGTACTCCTACAATCCTAATGTTTGCATGTGCCAAGCATTTACGTCTTTGTGAGCTTGATAGACTTTATTCATTTTGACTTGTTTGAGTGAAGATTCTGCTTTGAGAAATTCTGCAAGAATTTCACTCCCTTTCGTGCCGGCATTGTCGTTATCAAACCAAGTATAGTAAAAGCGATAACCGTAATTCTGGATGTAGGGCAAAGCCTGCTTTATGCAGGAAAGAGAATTAAGAACAATGGTGTCTCCTTTGATTCTCTTGCCGTTGAGTTGGGAAACAACCGATAGGTAATCCATGAACCCTTCAAAAAGATGGATGCCATCAGGTTTGGGAGTTGTGCCACGAATGAAAGAAATCGCTTTGGGTCTTAAACAGCCCTTGAAAAAAGGGTTCCTCAATTCAAAGCCACCTTCTTCATTCGGAAAACCCAAAGCATAAAAACTTTTGTTCGTTCTCTTGTTCTGAACATGAAGTTCTTTGAGAAATTGCTTTGCCAGATTGAGGGGAATACCCCTTTTTTCAAGATAATGAATCAGCCCTAAATGGTTGATTGATTTTTTAGATTTTAGGATGAGAGAAGAATCTTCTTCCTGATTATTCTCTGCTTGCACTTCAGGAATGAAAGAAATATCAGGCGTGTACTGGTACTGATATATATTTTTAATCCATCGAAGTGCATCTGAAGTGGTATGGCCTTCATTTCTGCTTTCCAGATAATAGCGACCAAAAGAAATCAAGTCGCCTCCAATACCCAAGCCATGGTCATACCAGAGATTATGCTGAATATTTACAAAGAAGCTGGGGGTTTTCTCAATCCTGAGAGGAGATAAATAGCAATATTCTTTCTTGCTTATTTTCTTTGGTAAAATATTAAGCTTGCCCAATATTTCGGAAATAGGTATATGTTTAGCCAGTTCTATATTCATTGTGACCCTCTAAGAGAACAGTGATATTGAGCTAGGGTAAGAAGAGTTTTCGCAGAACTTTTCTTACCCGCCCTTTAACGACAAAGCTGTCGTTCTATAAATTCATTCAATGATGAAAGACGGTATCTGACCGACCTTCCGACTTTGAGCGGTTGAAGGTCATAGCGTTTGGTACAATCCCAAACGGCTAATGTTCCAACGGTCACTCGTAGATAATTGGCTGCTGCTTTTCGGTCGAGTAATGGTTCAAGAATTGGGATTGATTTGTCAGGCATTCAACTTCCCTTCTAATGAATAAATAATCAGCATCAGGAATATCAGAACGTTTCTGATACTGACGGATTGATAAAGGAATTCATTCTAATGAGTCAATACAATCGAAGATTGATTAATGAATGATAAACTTGGGGAAGACAAGAAATAGCAAAGAAGTGCAATGAAAACAAAATTAATTGCATTGTAATGGTGCAAGGAATTAGCAAGAGATTTCAGTAATTTTAAAATGAAATTCAAGTATTGATACGCATTTAAAAATCTTATAAATTAATGTGAGATATACAAGTGTTGAAAATAAATTAAAAAAAATGTATCACAAAAGAACTAAATAGGATATTTGTTCGTTGCTGTACATGTAGTTAGTATTGAAATGAAAAATACAATAAATTTATTTAAAATATAAACATCATGAATTTAGATTTTATTGAAATAAATACTGCATCAAAGCCAAAAGCAACAATACATATAACGGGGAAGCTTGGTTTAAATAGAGAAGCTGTGAAGTATATGAATATTAATGAAAGTACATACTTTAGAATTGCTTTAGACAAAGATGCAAAAGAAAAAAAAGATATTTTTTTTGTAACTTCAGATAAAGAAGAAGCTGGAGCAATAAAAGTGTCAAAATCTGGAGAGTATTTTTTTATTAATCTTAGTACACTATTTGATACAATGAAATTAGAGTATGATAAGTATACAATAGCATTTGATATTACAAAAGATGTATATGAAGGAAAAGATTTATATATACTCCGAAAAAGAAAGAAAGATAAAATAAGAGATAAAACAATAAAAGAAGAAACGCATGAAGAATGAATTTCAGGAATCTGAATTAAATATAAAATAAAAACAAAAAAGCGAATACCTGGCAGTATTCGCTTAACGGATAAATCACTTGTTTGCGACGCTGTGAGCCTTAACAATTTAAAATTTTGTTACGGGAATCCTTTTGTTTTCAAATTTACATTTTTTTCTTGGTTTCAGGAAATTTAGTTTCTCTTAAATATTCAGCCTTTCTCATAAAATCTCTTTATGCAGAAATCTGAAATTTAACTTTAAAACAATTGATAAACTAAATATTTTAACCATGGGAAACCCGTCTAAGAAAGGTGCTACAAAACTTAAAAATCAAGCCCCTACTGTGCAAATCAGCAAAAGAAGTTCCATTCTTTTCGAACTTGATAACTCATCAAATGTCAACGAAGTTCATGACGTTAATATCGAACTGGAAAACATCGACTTTTTAATAGCTCATAAAGTTAATGTTTATGATAATGTTGAGCTTATCTTAAAAAATAACATTTATGAGGCTTTCTCTAATAAGGATAAAATTGGAGATATACCTTCTAACTACACACCTTTACTGATGATGGCTAATAAAAATAAAGGTCGTATTATCTCGATTAGTCTTGATAAAATAATTAAAGTTGTTATCCGAGTTCAAATAAAGTTTCCTAACTAATAAGAATAATGAGTTCTACAAACAAAAGAGCGATGCTGAATGATTTCGGTGGATTGTTTAATACTTGCACATCTCAGTGTAAAGTATTTTTAGGATGTGGAGGTTGTGATACTGCTCCTTGTGGATGTGCTTATCCACAAAAAAGTGGAAGAAGATACAAATGCGGTGAATGTTATTTAATATGCCGAGATAGAAAGGAAGCTACATCAGAAAATACAAGCCTTAAATTTGAGGATTATATTGATGAAGGAAAGTTCATTAACGAGGTGTCCATTAATGCGAATGGTTTTGATAAAATTCCATTGTTTGTACCAATCTCTTCCAACATGTATAAAGGTGATACATTGCCTATTAGTTGGGTTGCTGCAGACATGAATACATTATTTACAAAGCCCAAGAAAAAAGCAGCAAAGCTAAGTTCGCATTATCATACAGAAACTCTTACTAGAGATTACCTTAAAGTAGATTCCAATTGTACTATTTTAGCAGTTTTGAACGGTCAAGATAGGTTCTTGGAAAATTTATGGGGAATGGGAGTAGATGAAAGGCTAAAAGCATTTAGTCAATTGAAGAATGCAGGGTTCTCCATAGGAACTGGGGCGACTTACTCCCTTTCAAATTTAACAGACATAAAAACAAGAACCCCTCAAGCTCATAATGTTGCAATGCTGATGAGACATCATAAAATTATTGATGAATTAAATCATTCAAGATTACATACTATACCGAATATTTATTGGAGAGATAATGATTTATTAGAACTGGAACGGTGGAGTCAATGGTTAATTAGTAATCCCCAAGTTAAAACCATTTCAAGAGATTTTTCATCAACAAGAATTCTTGGAACAGTCATGGAAAAAACAGATGAACTGATAAACTTGCTTAGGAAAGTTGGAAGACCATTTCATATTATGATTATTGGTACTGGCTCACAAATAGCACCAGCACTTTTAAAAAAATTGTTTGATAGCGGGCATACAGCAACAGTTATCACTTCTACTCCTATTTATGAGGCAAGAAATTCTGCTATTAGGTATGATATAGTAAATAATAAGATTACTAGGAAGAAAGACAGCAGTAAATCTCACGATGAACTAATTCTAAATAATTTAGAAATATTTGAACACTTTTTATTATCAACAATAGATAGTTCAAATACAGGCGATAAGTATGTGGCTAATTTACATGGCCTAGTACCCATATAAAAAAATAAATAAATGATTATTAGATGATTGGGCTATATAAACATTGCGTCAACAGCCTTTTCTATTGAAGCCCTAACTGGGTCAAGATTGAGACGGGCGTAAACTTGTGTTGATTGTGGGGATTTATGCCCCAAGCTTTTTCCTATAATTTGTAAACTTGCTCCTGTGATGGCTTGGTAACTACCGAAAGTCCTACGAATATCGTGTAGATGAATATCCATTAAGCCAATTGGAAGTTCTATTTTTTGCTTCTTACTGTCGATGATTATTTGATTATAAAAATTATCGACAGCTTCATAAGAAGACAGCTTTAATTTTTCAATATTGATTAGTGGTGCTATTTGTTCTTCTTGTAACCAATAATATATGGTTGCTTTTTGAAGCGTTCTTTTCCAAGCCCTTTTAAAATTAATAAGGTGTTTCTGATTATCTGTTTCGCTCGGGAATACCCACTCACTTTGACAAACCTTTTTTCTTTTACTCAAAATATCCAAAGCTCTTTCCGTTAAAGGAACTGTGACTGGCACACCATTTTTGGTATCTGGAATTCTCCACTCTTTGCGTTCCCAATTAATTTCTGACCACTTCATCATCAGAGTATTTGTCCTACGAACACCTGTTAAAAGCAAAATAAAGAAATAGTCCTTTGCTGTCTGATTTGTCTCTTCTTCAAGTGACTTCAATAAACAGGGCATCTCGGCAGGTTGAATAAACCTATCCCTACTCTTCTCCTTATATTTTTTAATTCCAATGGCAGGATTAGTTCCTTCCCATCCCCATTCAATTGCTTTATTAAAAATCCCTCTTACACGTTCTAACATTCGGTTTGCTTGATACAAACCATTTTCACGAAATATCTTTTCGTGCATTCGCTGGACATCACTTTTTTGAATATCTGATAATTGACGTTTGAACCAATGTGTAAGAAACTTCTTTACTTCTCGTTCGTCATATAACCATGACTTCTTATGAACCTTGCTGTATCGCTCCAGATATTCGCTGAAATGCTCGCCAAAAGATTTTCTATTCTGACGTTCTTTTCTTTCTTCAGCTAAAGGGTCAATATTTGAAGCTATCAATCCTTTTAATGATAATGCCCGTTTTCTCGCTTGCTCGATCGTAACATCTGGGAATTTTCCAATAATTATTCTTTCATCTCTTCCTTTTACTCTTTTACGAACAAAAAATGTTTTAACGCCATTGGCAGTGACATAAATACTAAGCCCCTTCTCTTTTAAGTCTTTGTATGTGGCTATTCCTTTGTTAGGTACATAAAGCTCTTCTATCACTTTGACTGTAAAATTCAGTTCATTTGATTTGGTCATTCAGAGTCTCACGAAATTTGATGTAAGCGTAATATGGATAGAGTTTGTGCCATTTCCATTGCCGCACCATTGCCGCAAAAAGGAGTAATTTAGGTTAGAATGGAGTAAGCCAGAATGTCAATTATAGTTTTGATTCTTAATGACAAATAACACCAATTAATGATGGCAATAACTTGAAAAATATGACTCATAACCTGAAGGCCGCAGGTTCAAATCCTGCCCCCGCAACCAATTAAAATAAACACTTAAATAAAAAAATACAACTCACCTAAATTAGCCATTGCCGCACCATTGCCGCAAAAACGCTGATTAATTTATATCCATAGCTGTTAAAACATTCAGCTCTATTTTGCCAACCATGGGCGATTTGAAAAGACCAACACCCAAAAAATCAAGATTCGGACAAACTTATGATTTCTTAAACAAGGATGCTACCTGTACCTTCTTTACTTTTTGCGCAATAAGCCAAGTTTTAAGACTTACAGGCCTCATTCAGATGTTCTTATCCAACTGAAAAAAATATGTATTAGTAATGCTTACACTCGTATTTGCCTATATTTTTTACAATAAAATTGACATAAAAATAGTGGTGTGCTATATTTGGTGATTATGAGCACCTTACGAAAGTTAAAGTGTTATTTGTATTGTGAAAGCGTATATCTCCGATCTGGAATGGTTGAATTGTTCCTTGAATCTTCATTTGAAAAAACTTGTGAACGAAAGAACTTTGTAAAAAATGTCCTATGTGGTTAATTATTTTCCTAAGGAAATGCTAACAATCAACCCAATATTAGTACTTGAGCCTATAAAAAGGCTTCAAGTACTCCGCAAGCCCATATCTTAGACAATCTAAGCACGTTGCTTGCTACCATCTCTGAAGAAAGAACATTGTTTGAAGCTCAGTGTAAAGCAACTTCTGCTTTGTATTATTAGGAGTCAACCAAAGCATGGATATTTACTATAAAGAATAGAGCAAAAATTGAGACGTAATAATTCATAGGTCTTCTCCTATCAAGAATTTAAGAGTTGCAGATTACCTCCAGAAGTAAACGCTTGCATCGACATAAAAATAGTTAAATAATCAATTCAAAAGCGTCCCATTGCCAGTCTACAATTTGTAAGTTTTGAAACAGTGAACCAGATGATTTTAAAAGAACTGAAACCACGTAAGGCGCTCAATAAAGCCTTTTTAAAAGTAAAACCTAATAGAATTGAAATTGAGAGCTTCAAGGCCAATCTTATTACGTTACTTAAAAGTATAAGTGATAGGGAAAGCGAAGAATTTCACAAAAACCTAGTTTCAGACTTTCTTAAGGATACTTATTACAAGCAAAATCATTTTATAAATACAAAAGGTAGAAATGACCTTGTAATTCACAATGGGCAAAATGCAAGCTCATCTGTGGGAGTAATTATTGAGGCAAAAAAGCCAACTAGTAAGTCAGAAATGATTTCTACCAAGAAAATAAATGCAAAAGCATTTCAAGAATTGGTGCTGTATTATTTGCGGGAAAGAATTACACATAGAAATCTGGAAGTAAAACACTTGGTAATTACAAATATCAATGAGTGGTTTATTTTCGACAGTATTCTTTTCGACCGACTATTTGCACAGAATAAAAACCTTGTAAAGCAATTCAACGATTTTGAATCTGGTCGCTTAGCTGATATCAAGACCGATTTTTTCTACAAGCAAATTGCTGAACCATTTATTGATAGCATTACGTCAGAGATTGAATTTACTTACTTCAACATTCAAGACTTTAAAAAGCCCCTACTCAATTCGGATAAAGCTGACGACAATTTACTAATTGCTTTATTCAAACTTTTATCACCAGAGCATCTTTTAAAGCTTCCATTTAAAAATGACAGCAATAGTCTTGACAAAAGGTTTTATAGTGAATTATTGCACATCATTGGCTTAACAGAAACAAAGGAAGGAGGTAAAAAACTCATTGGGAGAAATAAACAAGGGGAAAGGAACACTGGCACTATCCTTGAAGATGCTATTATCCAGCTTGACAGCTTAGATAAACTTAACAGACTTGAAAAGCCAAACCAATTTGGCAACACACATCAGGAAAGACTTTTTAATGTTGCACTTGAACTTTCGATTACTTGGATAAACAGAATTTTATTTTTGAAGTTGTTGGAAGCCCAACTCATCACCTATCACAAAGGCGACAAATCATATTCGTTTCTCAATCTTGACAAAATCAAAAACTACGACGACCTGAATAGCTTGTTTTTTCAGGTATTGGCTCGCAAGTACGATGAGCGAAACGAAGATGTAAAGAAGATTTTTGAAAAAGTTCCTTATCTCAACTCATCGCTTTTCGAGCCGTCTGATATTGAGCAGGTTACTTTGTTTATCAGTAATCTGAAAGACGATAAAACAATTCCAGTAATTTCTTCCACCGTTCTCAAAGACAAACAAGGAAAAAAGCAAACTGGAAATTTAACCACAATTGAATATCTTTTCAAGTTTTTAGATGCTTACGACTTTGGAGCCGAAGGTAAAGAAGAAATTCAGGAAGACAACAAAACGCTGATTAATGCTTCGGTTCTCGGATTGATTTTTGAGAAAATAAACGGCTACAAGGACGGTTCATTTTTCACTCCAGGTTTCATAACAATGTATATGTGTAGGGAGACTATTCGCAAAGCTGTTGTGCAAAAATTCAACGAGAGCAAAAAATGGAACTGTAACAATATTGAAGAACTTTACGACAAAATTGAAGACCGAAAAGAAGCCAACAAAATTGTAAATAGCCTCAAAATTTGTGATCCTGCCGTTGGTTCGGGGCACTTTTTGGTTTCGGCACTCAATGAAATGATTGCTGTAAAAAACGACTTGAAAATTTTGCAAGATCGTGATGGAAAACGGCTGAAAGAATATCAGGTCGAAGTAGTAAATGATGAACTTATTATAACAGACGAAGAAGGAGAGCTTTTTGAATACAACCCCACCAACAAAGAAAGCCAACGTATACAGGAAACTCTTTTCCACGAAAAGCAAACCATTATTGAAAACTGTCTTTTCGGTGTTGACATCAATACCAACTCGGTAAAAATCTGTCGCTTACGTTTGTGGATTGAGCTTTTAAAAAACGCTTATTACAAAAATGCTGCTGAGCTTGAAACGCTACCCAATATTGACATCAACATAAAGTGTGGAAACTCTTTGGTGAGCCGCTTTGCAATAGATGCTGACTTAAAGCAACCTTTGAGAAAAAGTAAGTGGACAATTGACGGCTACAGAATTGCAGTTGACACTTATCGGAACGCTGAAAGTAAAGAACAGAAAAGAGCAATGGAACGGTTGATTACCGACATAAAATCTGATTTCAGAAGTGAAATTTCTTTGAACGATCCGAAAGTAAAAAAGCTCCGTAAACTGTCGGCCGACTTGTATCAAATGACCAATCAAGGTCAACTTTTTGAAATGAGCAAGAAAGAAAAATCCGATTGGAACAAGAAAGTTCAACAAATAACAGAAGAAACAAAGAAACTAGAAACAGAGATTGAAGGAATAAAAGCCAACAAGATTTTTGAAAATTCTTTTGAATGGCGTTTTGAGTTTCCAGAAATATTGAATGATGATGGCGACTTCTTAGGCTTCGATGTAGTAATTGGTAATCCGCCCTATGTATTTGCAAGGGAAAATTTTGATGAACAGTATAAAAAATACTATTACGAAAACTTTAAAGGTATTGACTACCAAGTTAATCTTTATGTTCTTTTTGCAGAACTTACTTTGAATATTTTACAACCAAAAGGCTGCTATAGTTTGATTGTTCCTAATTCTCTTTTAATGGTTAGCTCAACTTCTAAGATTCGTAAGCTGTTATTTTCAAACGCTTCAATTGTAGAAGTTGTAAACTTTTTAGGAGCATCATTTGAAGGTGTAAGTGTAGAGACTGTTTCCTATTTTGGGCTAAAAGGCAAATTAACAGAAAATATAAAAGTATCTATTGGCGAGTTTGGGTTGATAAAATTTTCTCACAATAAGAAAACATCAACTGTTTTAGATTCTCCAGATTTGATATTAAATGTTTTTTCAGATGACAAAACGGATGAGTTCCTAAACAAAATAAAAGCAAACACCGAAATTCTTGATAATATTGTCGAGATAAAAGCAGGCCTAAAAGCTTACGAAGTTGGCAAAGGAAATCCTAAACAAACAAGAGAAGATGTGACTAACAGGATTTATGATTACAATTATAAGGTTGATGATACAACATTCCCGTATTTAGAAGGAAAAGATGTGCAAAGATATCTTCAAGGAAAAAATTCGTCTTATTTGAAATACGGTGATAACCTTGCGGCTCCAAGGACATTTGACATTTTTAGTAGTCCCAAGATTATTATTAGAGAAATAACAGGTCAACATCCCCATTCAATTATTTCTTGCTATTCTGAAGATATTGTTCTGTTTAACATGAGCAATATTGCCATCAATAAAAAAGAAAGCACAAACATTGATCTGAAGTATATTATGGCACTTATTAACTCACGCTTAATTTCCTATTATTTTCAACTAAATACTGCTAAAGCAATTAGAAAGCTATTTCCTAAAATCATTTTAAAGGATTTGCGACAATTCCCAATTAAAGTTGTTTCAGCTACAGAGCAAAAAAAAATCATTGAACTAGTTGACATGATTATTAACGAAAAAAAACAAAATTCATCAGCCGATACAGAAGAGTTGGAAACCAAAATAGATCAATTAGTTTACCAAATTTATGATTTGACCGAAGAAGAAATTAAAATGGTTGAAAATCCATAAACAGCGATAGCTCCTTTTTTAGCAATTCACTAGCCTCTAATCAGGAATGATATTAAAAGCCCTATGAAAATAAATTGTTTTAGAATTCAGAATTTCAGACGTTTGAAAAACGTTCTTGTTGACTTAGAATCAGACATCTCCATTTTTGTCGGAGCAAATAATAGCGGTAAAACATCTGCTTCTTATGCACTCGATATGTTTATTAATGGGCAGAAAGATAAATTCACTATTTATGATTTTAATTCGAGTTGTTGGGCTATCATCAACGAAATAGGAGACGATGCGGGGAAAAGCATTGCTGAAGAGGCAGAACTGCCACATGTCAGCTTAGATATATGGTTTAATATTCAAGAAAATGATTTGCACAGAGTGCTGGATCTTTTACCTGAACTTTCTTGGGAAGGCTCCGTAATTGGACTTAGAATTGAGTTTCAGCCTAAAAGCACATCGGACACTTTACTGAAGTATAAGGAGGCACAAGAAAAAGTTGCAAAATATGTACCAAAAGGAGAAGATAAAAAGTACAGGCCATGGCCAAGAAATTTAATTGATTTCTTAGGTAAACACCTAACTCAGGAGTATGAATTTAAATTCTACTCCTTAGATCGATCAAAATTTGACATGGATTTTAATCAAAACGAAAACTATACTCCATTGTTACTTCCATCTGATCGTGGAAAGCCTCTAGTAAAATCACTTCTTCGCGTTGATACACTTCAAGCCCAAAGATACTTATCAGATCAAGCATCAAGTGCTAGAGCTGAAGATTTATCAAAATGTTTAAGTCGTTTCTATAAGCGAAATTTAGAAAAAAGAGAAGATGATCATGAGGCTCTTAGTGCGCTATTCGATTCCGAAAATCAATTAAACTCACACTTAAAAAGTGTTTTCGATGGAATGTTGAAAAGAATTGGTACTCTTGGATATCCAGGAGTTTCCAACCCACATCTAATAATAAAGTCAGCGCTAAATCCTTCAAGTATAATGAGCCAAGACACAAAGGTATATTATTCCATGGATGGAAGTACCGATGGGGTCTCGTTGCCTGATAATTATAATGGACTAGGTTTCAAGAACTTAATTTATATGGTCGTGGAGCTATTGGATATTCAGGCTCAATGGCTTGATGAAAAGGAAGATAGAGCATTATTACAATTGATTATAATCGAAGAACCTGAAGCCCATTTACATGCCCAATTGCAGCAAGTTTTCATTAGAAAAATCTTAGAAATATTAGCAATTACGGGTGAAGACGCTAATTACTACAGTACACAGTTAGCAATTACAACTCATTCTCCGCATATGCTATATGAACGAGGATTCCGTCCTATTAGATATTTCAGACGAGAAGGAAATGCAGGAGCACTACAACATTCTGTCGCTTTGAATCTTTCTTTATTTTATAAAAGTGACCCTGAGAAAGATTTTCTTGAAAGATATATGCGATTAGCACATTGCGATTTGTTTTTTGCTGATGCTGCGATTTTGGTCGAAGGTAATGTTGAGAGAATTTTACTACCGGCTATGATTGAAAAATCTTCAGTAAGCTTAAGAAAAGCGTATATCAGCATTTTGGAAGTCGGTGGTGCATACGCTTATAAATTTAAAAATCTGATAGAATTTTTAGGCATACCAGCTTTAGTAATTACTGATCTTGATAGCGTAGAAGAAAAAAAAATATCTGAATCAGAGGAAGATGATGAGGATGTTGAACTAGAAATAGCAGATTATGAAGATGCAAGTGAAAATGGAGGAAAGAAATACAGGCTGGGCAAAGCCTGTTTACCCGCTCATGAAGGAGCAATCACCTCTAATCAAACTTTAGCTAGATGGTTACCTAAAATGACTTTAATTTCAGAATTGCTTAGCTGCGATATGAAAAAATTAATTCAGCTACCAACCGAGACGAATCAGTCAACAATTTATGTGACCTTCCAAAGAAAGGTAAATGTTCGATGGAATGGTGAAAATGTGGAGGTTGCTGGCAGAACATTTGAAGAAACATTTGCACTAGAAAATGCTGAATGGTGTCAAAACGATCAAGCTAAACATATTGGACTTAAAATCAGAAAGAAACCAACTTCAGTAAACTCATTAGCCGAAAAAATTCATAAAAGGGTTAAATCTAGCTCATTTAGTAAAACTAGTTTTGCACTTGGAGTATTGTCATCTGATCCAGGGGTTTGGACTGTGCCAAAATACATTGAAGACGGACTAAAATGGCTAACAGAAAGACTGAAAGTAGATGACGGAATTGAATCGGAAGAACTTATAGAAACTATGATAACAGAAGTAGCAGAATGACAAAAAGAATTAATTCCCCAGATACAGAAGCCGATATTATGCTGAGAAAGTGTCTTGACAGAACTCCACGAACAAGTTTTGTCATGATAGCAGGTGCGGGTTCAGGAAAGACAACGTCATTAGTAAAGGCATTAAGCCACTTAGTATCAACCAAGAGCAATGAACTAAGGAGAAAGGGACAGCAGGTAGCGTGTATCACCTATACTGAAATAGCTGCAAAAGAAATTCGAAATGACGTGGCAAACAGTCCGCTTGTTCATGTTTCTACAATCCACAGTTTCTTATGGACTATTGGAAGCCCATTTCAAAAAGATATCAAAAAGTGGGTCATTCAAAGAATTGCTGAAAAGTGCTTAGAAATACAAGAAAAAATCAACAAGCCTCGCACTCGTACAAGAGACAGATTGGTCTTAGAACTAGACAGATTAAAATCGCAATTGGGTATCGTTGAATCTCTTCATTACTTCAATTATGGGACGGGTAGTAACTATGCAAAGGGCATATTAGGTCATGATGATATTATCAAGTTAGTTACCTCTCTGATTGAAGAACATAAAATGCTTAAGGCTATCATCAGCCAGAAATACCCCTACATTTTTGTCGATGAAAGTCAAGATACATTTCCAAATATTGTTTCTTCATTAAAACTAGTAGATCACATTTTTGGAAAGGATTTTTGCTTAGGCTTTTTTGGCGACCCTATGCAAAAAATATTTCCTACTGGTATCGGGGAAATAGCAATTGAAAATAGTTGGGAAAGAATAACAAAACCAGAGAATTTTAGGTGCTCTCAACGAGTATTAAAAACAGTAAATGCAATTAGAAAACCCGCTGATGGGCTTGAACAGACTCGGGGCCGATTTGAAATAATAGAGGGGAAAGAATTTCCAGTAGAAGGAAGCTCTCAGATATTTATTCTTCCTATTAATGATTTTCGCACATCTAATGTCAAAAGGGTTCAACAATGGAGTACCCACAAATTTGATGATGATTCTTGGCTCCTCGATGATAAGATTAAAGTACTTGTAGTTGTCCATCGTATGGCAGCAAAAAGATTAGGTTTCCCGAATTTGTATTCAGCGATGAATGATAATTCCCCCTCATCATTTAAGGATGGACTTTTGGATGGTACCGCTTGGCCACTTAAGCCATTTATGAATTTTGTTCTTCCGCTAATTAACCTCCATAGTTCTAATCTAAATTTTGAAGTCTTAAATATTTTGCGTGCCCAAAGCCCAAAGCTCACAAAAAATATTTTAAAGGGTGATGATCTTAGGATATCTTTAGCGGAACTGAAAAAGGGAGTTGATAGATTGGCTGAAATGATGCGATCTGATTCAACGGCGACTGTTTTAGATGTATTAAAAATCATTCAGGAATATGAAATGACATCTTTGGATGAGAGATTACTAGATCATTTGAATGAAACGAATCTAGTTGAAACTGACGAAGATGATGATGAAAATCTGAAGGCAACTGAAATTTCATCAATGCAAAATTATTTTGCGTGCCCTGCTAATGAGTTTTTAGGGTATAAAAAGTATTGTGACAATGAGTCTCCTTTTGCTACCCAACAAGGTATTAAAGGAGCCGAATTTGATAAAGTGATAACTATATTGGACGATGATGAAGGAACGAACAATCTTTTTTCATACGACAAATATTTTGGAATTTCCTCGCTATCAGATGTAGATAAGAAAAATATAGCAGAAGGAAAGGATAACGTCATTTCCAGAACCAGACGCTTGTTTTATGTGTCCTGCTCCAGAGCACGAAAAGACTTGATAGTAATATATTTTACTTCAAATGTACCAGAAGCTTTAAGATTGATTTCAGAAACTGGCATATTTCAGAAGGAGAGCATTTTCCTTGAAAAGGATTTAGCATCAATTATTATTGCTGATAATTTATAATTCCAATCCAGAAGGAATTCTTCGGCAAAAATCTTCAAAAATTCTAGATACTACCATCTCTTGTTGAATCAAAAGCCATTCAACAACTGACTTCTAATGAAATCCAACACAAATAAGTTACATCGCTTCATATATCATGTAATTTAAAGTGTGCTCAGATAAAAAAATAAAATCTGATTTGCCAAGAAATTTCAAAATTACTATCTACAAATTTATCACAGCCTCCAAAGCATCATCTGTCATCTTGGTCATAAAATTCGACTGGTACTGCATCGTAGTTTTTATATCTGTATGCCTGTATAGCTTTTGAAGAACATTGGCAGGAATTCTGTCTGCTGAGATTTGAGCAAATGAGTGTCTGGCAATGTGCATTGTCAAAGGTTTTGTAATGCCCGCTTTTACCGCAATCTTTTTTAAATAGTCGTTACAAATACGGTTTCTTGTTTTGATATAATTTTGAACTTCGTTGGCTTTTGAAAGGTCTGGTAATTTAGCAAGGTCATGGAACACTAAATCATGAGCATTTACTCCTCTTGGGTACTGCTCCAAGATTTCCATTACTTTATCTGGAACTTTCAATGAGCCCGTTTTTAAATTCTTACCCATAGTATAATATAGTCTCTCATTTTGGATGTCAGACCATTTAAGACGTAGCACGTCAGAAATTCTCATTCCGGCGAAATAGAATGAGGTTAGAAACAAATTTCGCGAATGATTTTCACCTCCAGACAATTCTAAATTTTGGAGAGCTTTTATTTCATCAGTAGTCAATCCAATTTTCATGGTATCGGGAAATTTGATAGAGATTTTTCCTTTCCCGAACGGATAATATTTTTGCTCAACTAAACCAGAGGCAATTGCTCTGTTAAAAATAGTCCTAATTACCACGAAATGATTTACAACTGTCCTTTCTGTAACGTTTCTTGTACCAATAAGATAGGCCCTAAACTTCTGCAAAAGACCTGTATTGATTTCTGCAAAGTTTATATCTGAACCACCAAGAAATTTTCGAAAGCGATTGATGCGAGGTAAATCAGAAGATTTTTGATTAAATCGTCCTGTTTTTTCCAACTCTTCACAATAGACTTTTGCTTGAGCAAAAAATGAAATACCTTCTTGTGGTTTTATCTGCCTGCGAACAGCCTTTGAAGAGACATCCTTGTTGTGAGCAGCCATATTTAGCATTTTATCATTAGCTTCCGCTTTCTTGGTAAGAATAAAATTGTTTAGCTGTGCTGAATTGGGATGTGATTTTTTGACTTTCTGGGCAGCAACATCCCAATCCGCTTTGCGAATACTATGCCCTAAGTAAATATACGAAGACTTTCTATCAATGGTAACACGCATTGCTAGTGGAAAAGTACCATCTGCATTTTGTTTATTTCTAAGAACAATTTTGAGGGAGGATGCCATATCTGTAATAGATTTAGTCTCTAAAAAATCTTTCTATACAAATATAATTAAATATTTGGTACAACATAGGTACAACAAATGGCGGTTTTTCTTGATTTTACCTGATTTTATAAAGAATGCAAAATGTTGATTATCAGCATGTTTGAGTACAAATAGCACCATATGAAACCAAATATTTAAGAACTTAAAATCCTGTGAACGCAAGTTCGTACGGGTTCGATTCCCGTCCCCGGTACATTAAAAAATAAACTCTTTAAATTAGCATTATGCTTGATTTGGAGAGTTTATTTTTTTATCCATACTTCTCTTATTTTTCATTACTCCTTCTTCTGTATCATCTCAAATGATGATATTTGTACCTTAGATTTCTTTCAGCAAATCATTCAACATGAATACTTCGTTTGGTTTAAAATACTAAACTCTATGATTTCGTTTATTTCTTGAAGCTAACTCCTACAATGATGACTATAAAACGCTTTTATTTAACTTTTGGAATAATCCTATTTTACTTGTCTTCCCAAGCACAAGGACTTAAACTTTCTGAGAAACCTGAGGAATTTTTAGCGGATGCAAAAAATGTCTTAGCTGCTTCTGGAAATCCACAAGCAAATACAATTGCTCAGAATTTCGACCAAAACTGGAATGCTGGTAAAATCAATGAGACTCAAAAAGCGTCTCTGGCAAAAGTTGCTAGTTTTATGTTAAAAAAAGGTTATAAATCGCCTCAATTTATTCCTTTTTTTGATGCAATTAATCTTGGACTAAACAGCGGAACGCTTTCTCAAAATAGTTTTGATAGTTATCTAAGTACACTTCAAAAATCAGTGGAAACTGGCGATGTAAAAACAACAACTAGATTTATTGATGTTTGTAGGCTATTTTTCAAAAACAATAGTCTTTACTTTACGAATTTTAACCGATTATATGCTTTTAATGGTTCTGTAAGTTTTAAATTCAACGATCAGAAAACAGAAATTTTTAAACCTGAAAAAACGAATACTCCTGCTAATACACCAGAAGCACCCAAAAAAGCAGCTTGGGATGAATGGGATGCGCCACTTCCATCAAACAATGCCACTGCGACAGCTCCTCAAGCCGAAGAGCCAATTGTCCAATTTCTAAATGCTGGACCAAGCATAGAATTCAATAATATTAATTTAGCAATCGTTACTGCAAACGATTCTGCAATTGTTCAAAATACAAAAGCGTTTTTGGATATTAAGGATGGAAATTTGATTGGAAATGGTGGAAAATTTTCTTGGGAAACAGTTGGTATGCCCGACATCTTTGTCAATTTAGACAATTACAGCATGGCAATTAGAAACCCAAAACTTTTAGCAGATGTTGCCACGCTGAATTATCCGCAAAAATTGACCAATCCTATAAAAGGTATTTTTGAGTTTCAGAGTAGAAAAAGAGTAAAGAATAGTTTGGCTATTTTTCCAAGATTTATGTCACTACAAAATGATGTTACTTTAAAAAATAGCTCAGACATTGATTATACTGGTGGTTTCACTATTATTGGCACTAAAATATCAAGTGCTTCGGTTCAATCTAAATACGCTACTATTTTAGTCAAAAAGGATGGAAAAACGGCTTTTAAAGTAATTAGTAAACGTTTTGACATTAGTGATTCTTTGATTACTTCTCCTTCTGCAATTTTCACAGGTTATTTTGCTAGTCAAGATTCCCTCTATCATCCGTCAGTAAAACTGAATTATAATCGTCAATTAGAATATTTACGCCTCAATAAAGTAGATGACGGCGGTTTTAGGGAATCGTCATACTCTGATAGTTACCATAAATTAGATATTACTTCAGACGTAATGCGTTGGAATCTAAAAGATAAAAAAATGGATTTCATGATTGTTACTGCCAAGAACATCGTCCCAGCTTTATTTGAATCTTTCGATTACTTCAATCCAGAACGTTTTGCGAAAATTTCAGCCAATTATAGTTTCAATCCATTATTAGTTGTTTCTAATTTTATCAAAAAGAATAATCTTCAATCCACCACAGTAAGTGAACTTGCTCGTGCATATCAAAAAGATGCGAATGCTTTAAAATCTGTCTTTTTAGAAATGATGCAAAAAGGTTATTTCGACTATGACCCAGATGTTGAAAGGCTTAAAATTTCAAGAAAAGGCTTACATTATTTGGCAGTTTATGGAGCGAAAAAAGATTATGACAATTTCTTGATTCCTTCATTTTATGCTTCAAGTTCTAAGGATTCTACTGCTAATGCTTCTTTAGATTTGAATAGCAATCAGTTAATCATTAGAGGTGTTAAGCAATTTTATCTTTCTGATTCGCTCAATGTTTACATGGCGCCTTACGATAACATTATTAAAGTAAATAAAGACCGAAATTTTGGTATTAGTGGCGAGCTTAAAACAGGAAATTTTAGATTCAGAGGAAGAGATTTATCATTTAACTACAATGAATTCAGTGTAAAATTAGATAAGATTGATTCCATCACTTTTATTCCACAAAAGGAATTGGCTAAAAAGGGGCGTACTGAAATTGGTGGAGACTTGAAATATGAAGCTGGCGTAATTTATATCAACAAACCCGATAATAAATCTGGTCGCCAAAGAATGTTAAATTATCCTCGCTTGGTTGTTCCAACGGGTGTTACTGCATACTTCGACCATCCTTGGCGATTGGATGGCATTTATAACAAAAAGATTTACTTCAAAGTACCAAGTATTGATTTTGATAGTTTGAATGTGAAAGACATTAATTTCGTCGGTACTTTTTACTCTGATGGCATTTTCCCTCCTTTCAAGGAAACATTGATTTCAATGCCTGATAATACTTTGGGCTTTAGCCATAAAGCTCCCGAGGGAAAGTATAATTTATACAACAGCAAGACTTTTGTAAAGTTTACGTCAAACTTACTGATGGATAGCAAAGGTTTGCATACCGAAGGAGAAATCAATCACCTGACGGCTCAAATCAAGGCAAAGGAAGCCTTATTTACTGCCGATTCTGTGACAGCCAACGGGACAACGGGTATTATCAACGAAGGCGAAGTTGCCAAAGCTTATTTTACCAAAGTTGCCATCAATAATTTTAAATTAAAATGGCAACCCAAAGTTGATAGTATGTTGATTGAAACCCAGAAAAATACTTTCGATTTTTATGCTGGTAGTTCAAAACTAGAAGGAAAACTTTTGGTTCGACAAACTGGTTTGTTTGGTTTTGGAAAAGTAAAAAGACAAGATTCTGAAATTAGCTCTAATAATTTCAAATTCGGCAAAGGTGTTTTCACCGCTGAATTAGCTGATTTGTTCGTAGGAAATACTATGAGTGCTGCCAAACCTGCACTACTTGGCAAGAAAATGAATATCAATTTCAATATTCAAACGGGTTTGGTTAATATCAAAACACCGACGAATTTGAAATTAGAAGATTCTACCAGTTTATATTTCCCATACACGGCTTATCAAACTTCCATCAACAGTGCTGAATGGGACATCAATAAAAAATTAATCACGATGAAAGGTGATGTAAAAACTACTACTTTTTCATCGATGGAGCCAAGTCAAGAAGGACTTTCTTTCAGCGGTTCTGAAGCTTTGTATAATATCGAAAAACAATCTTTGAACATCAATGGCGTGCCTTTTATTAGAACGGCTGATGCAAAAATTTTCCCCGACAAAGGAGCAGTTTTTATCAGTAAAGATGCCGAAATGAAAGATTTTCATCAAGCTAAAATTATCCTTGATACAGCTAATACTTATCATCGCTTGGTCAATGGAAATATTAAAATCTTGTCAAAATCAAGATTTGAAGGTGATGCTATTTATCGTTACGTAAATACAATTGGCGATACGTTAAATATCAAAATGGGAAATTTCGATTTCAAAGAAACATTTCTTGATAATCGTAAAAAGACAAAAGGATACATTACGACTGCCAAAGCAAGTATTGAACAAAATAATAAATTTTTCCTAACGCCTAAACTATTGTTTCGTGGAGAAATTAGTATGATTTCAACAGACAAAAATCTTACTTTAAACGGTTTTGTGCGTCCAGATACAAAAAACAAAAGATATGATTCAAACTGGATTGCTTACAAAGGAAATAGCCGTGATAGCGTAAGTATCGACGTTCAACCTACTTTGATGGGCGAAACAAATACACCATTATTTGCGGGACTTCATTTTAGAACGGCTTCAAGTGGCTTATATACTACTTTTTTATCGAATAAAGAAGACGCAAAAGACGAAGATATTTTTGTAGCAAAAGGAGCATTCAGAGATATTCCAAAAACATCCCGCTTTGAAATTGGTGCAGACGACAAAACACAGTCCTACGAAGCCAATCGTTATATTTTTGATGATGCCAAAAAGACTTTAAAATTAGAAGGAGCTTTCAATTTCTTCAATCCTAATACTTTATTACAAACAGCTGGTTTTGCAGAAATGCGCATTGATAGTGGTAAGTATAAGTTCGACCAAATGTTAGTCGTAAATTTCCCAATGCCTACAGAAGTATTGAAAGCAATGGCTGATAAAATTGTTAAAGTAAATTTAGATTCACGTGATAATACAAGTGCTGATGAACCAGAAGACAAGGAAAATTTATTATCTAAAATTGCTAATATTCTAGGTGGAAAAACGGTTGCACCATTTGAAAGACGTTTGAAAAATGAGCATGTTCCACTCTTTTCAATTTCTTCAAAATTCAATACGACGATGGTGATTTCTAAAGCCAATTTGCGATATTCTGAACAACAATCTGCTTTTTATACCGTTGGGAAAATTGCCATTGCCAATATTGGAGGAACCGACATCAATGCTGAAATTGAAGGCATGTTAGAAATCAAGAAGACAAATGAAGGCGATGAATTCTACTTATACCTCGAACCTTCAGAAGATGTTTGGTACTTTATGGGTTATTTGAAAAATGAAATGGGCGTAATTTCTTCAGACGGGGAATTCAATAATGCTGTTGCGGCAAAATCTAAAGGTGTTAAAAAAGGCAGTGGTAAAAATGCCTATGCTTTTCTTGGAGTAGGTGCTGAAGAGAAAATCGCTTTCACCGAAAGATTTGTAGATAATTACAGAACCAGAGTTGAAAAAGGCAAAAAAGTAGTCAATAAAAAAGAGGAAAAACCAAAAGTAGAAAAGAAGAAAGAGGAAGCGAAAGAAGGTTTTTAAACATACAAAAGCCCAACAAAATTATTTTGTTGGGCTTTATCAATTTCGTCAGTGTGTTCGAAAATGCTAAGCTGATAATCCTATCATTTTTCTGCGAATTCTATTAAAACATTTCTCAATTACTTGCTTGTAGGTTTTACCAAATTTATCATAACACCATACCTGCAATTCTTTTACTTCATCAGATAATAAGGTCTTGATTGCTTTTTTTAATTCTTTCTCGAATAACTTTGCATCAAAACTAACTTTTTCCAATATAACTTTGACATAGTTTAAGGTAACCATAGCTTTTAAAGGATTTAATAATTAACAATATAAATCTTCAATCAAATTTATAATACAAACACCTGTAAATCAAGCATTTTACATAAAATAATTAATCGTCATTTTGTATCATTTATTATTAATTTTTTGAACGTTTACTCTGACAACGGTGAAACAAAAAAAATATTATATAATTATTTCAATATTTTTTTATTTTTTAATAAGCTTTCATTCAAAAGCTCAAGATAGTGATGTATCGCTAGTTTTAGGCGATAAGAGTATTTCTATGAATGAACCCTTCGTTGTGACGGTGGTTGTAAAATACATTGGCGAAGCCCAAGTACCTACTTGTAAGTTTCCAGATTTGCCGAATTTTACTAAAAAAGGCTTTTCTCGTTCTACTACACATTCTTATGTAAACGGACAAACAGTTTCAACTTGTAACATCACACAAAACTATTCTCCGTTAAAAATCGGGACGTTTAAAATTCCTTCTTTCAAGGTAAATGTGAATGAACTTAATTTAAAATCAGATGGATTTAGCGTAAAAGTAAGTAAAGTAATTTCAGATAAAACCAGTACTGAGAAAAAAGACATAGTTGATTCGGATGAAGATTTTACAGATTTTATTGAAGGAAATCAGCCCGAAGTAGTTAGTTCTAAAAATGATGCTTTTCTAAGTTTGAGTACCAATAAATTTACTCCTTTTACTGGTGAAGGTTTTACTGTTACGCTTGCTTTTTATGTTGCGGATAACAATCCGACAGAATTTGAATCTTACCAAAATGAAGTTCAAATTCCGGAAATTACTAAAAAATTGAAACCTGAAAACTGTTGGGAAGAGAGTTTTGGCTTAACAGAAATGCAACAAGGACAATTAGTTCTAAATGGTAAAGCTTACACTCAGTATAAATATTATCAGGCTACTTTTTATCCATTAAATAACAAACCTATCGTTTTTCCATCGGTCAGTTTAAAACTGATAAAATATACCATTGGAAAAAATGGTGAAAAAATACCAGAGTTCACTACTTTTAAAACTAAGCCATTTATCATTAAAACGAAAGATTTACCAAGCCATCCTTTAAAGCAAGAAGTATCTGTTGGAAGTTTTTCATTGAAAGAAGTAATCAATAAAAACAGCATAAATACTGGGAAATCGGTTCAATATCGCATTCAAATTACGGGTGATGGATACAACATCAAGCTACCAGAAATGAAAAACGATAGCCTTTTTGACTTTTTTCCTCCTGAAGTAAATTCTAGTTCATATCCAGAAAATGGAAAAGTTGTTAGTACAAAAATCTTCACTTTTCTAATTATTCCGAAACAGGCTGGTAACTTTGCACTCGGAAAATATTTTAAATGGGTATTTTTTAATACAAAAACCGACAAATACGATACTTTACAATCAAAACTTCAACTGAAAGTAAGTGGAGCAACCATCAAAACTGCTGATACTCCTTCAACGGTAATTTCGGTTTATGATGGTTTGAAAGAAAAAGATTCGTCTGAAATCCCCAATGACTTCAGTAAGTTTTTAAAAGATGAAGCCAATATTCTGATTTCGATTATGCTGATAGGAATGGTTTATATTTTATTACCCAATAAAAAACGAAAATAAGTAAGAGCAATCAAAAGAATGAAATGACAAAGTTTTGTTATTTCTCATACAACTCAAATGAGCAGTACATACGGTAAATTATTCAAGATTAGTACATTTGGCGAGTCGCATGGCACAGCAGTTGGTGTAATTGTTGACGGCTGTCCGGCTGGCATTGACTTCGATTCATCTTTTATTCAAAGCGAATTAGATCGCCGCAAACCTGGGCAATCCAGAATTACCACACAACGCCGTGAAGCCGATGAATTTCAAGTACTTTCTGGAATTTTTGAAGGAAAAACAACTGGTACACCAATCGCTATGATGGTTTTGAATGGCGACCAACGTTCAAAGGATTATTCACATATTGCCCAACAGTTTCGTCCTTCACACGCTGATTATACTTATACAGCAAAGTATGGCAATCGTGATTATCGTGGTGGTGGTCGAAGCTCTGCTCGTGAAACAGTAGCTAGAGTAGCAGCTGGAGCATTGGCAAAATTGATTTTGAAACAAATTGGTGTCGATATTAAATCTTATGTTTCGCAAGTTGGTAAATTAAAATTATCAACGCCATATCAACAATTAGACTTAAATATTGCCGAAGAGAATGCCGTTCGTTGTCCTGACCCAGCAGTAGCCCAACAAATGTATGATTTGATTGATGAAACTCGTAAAAAAGGAGATTCTATAGGAGGCGTTGTTAATTGTGTAATTACTGGTACACCAGTTGGTTTAGGCGAACCTGTTTTCGATAAACTTCATGCCGAATTAGGAAAAGCGATGTTAAGCATCAATGCTGTAAAAGGTTTTGAATACGGAAGTGGCTTTGAAGGCGTTGAAATGTACGGTTCTGAACACAATGATGAAATGTTTTTGGATGAACACAATCGTGTAAAAACAAAAACCAATCATTCTGGCGGTGTACAAGGCGGAATTTCTAATGGTGAAGACATTTACTTCAGAGTTGCCTTTAAACCTGTAGCAACCATTATGCAAGACCAAGACAGCGTAGATGCTGAAGGAAATACAGTTGTGGTTTCAGGAAAAGGACGCCACGACCCATGTGTTGTGCCACGTGCTGTGCCTATTGTAGAAGCCATGGCAGCCTTGGTATTAGTGGATTTTTATTTAAGAAACCGTGCAACTAGCAAAGTCGCTCAAGAAATTTCTTCTGATTTACCTTGGTAAAATATGCTTTTTTCTGATGAATACTTTATGCAGATTGCCCTTCAGCAAGCAGCAATTGCCTTTGATGAAGGAGAAATTCCAGTTGGGGCAGTTATCGTATGTCAGCATCAAATTATCGCCAAAGCATATAATCAAACTGAAAAACTCAATGATGTTACAGCACATGCTGAAATGTTAGCGATTACTTCGGCGGCGCAAACTTTGGGTTCAAAGTATTTAAAAGATTGTACTTTGTATGTTACTTTAGAACCTTGTGTAATGTGTGGCGGAGCAATTTTTTGGTCGCAATTAAACAGAATTGTTTGGGGAGCATCAGATGAAAAAAGAGGTTTCAAAAAAGTAAATCCATCTATCATTCATCCCAAATCAATGGTTACATTTGGCATTTTACAAGATGATTGTGAACAAATATTGAAGAGTTTTTTTAGCCAATTAAGAACTTAATTATCATTTTGATAGTTTTTGAAACAACATGAGTAGAGAAAGTTCTCGAACTCCTTAACTATATAATTAATAATAACTCCTTATAAAAATGGCATTCGTATTAGACCCTTTACCTTATGCAAATGATGCTTTAGAGCCTCACTTTGATGCATTGACGATGGAAATTCACCATGACCGTCATCACAATGCTTACGTTACTAACCTTAATGCTGCTGTAGCAGGTACTGAATTAGAAGGTAAATCTCTTGAAGAATTAGTTTCTGAAGTAAGTAAATACTCGCCAGCAATTCGTAACAATGGTGGAGGACACTGGAATCATACATTCTTCTGGAATATTCTTTCTCCAAACGGTGGCGGAGCTCCAGTAGGTACTTTAGCAGAAGCTATCACTGCTAAATTTGGTTCATTTGAAGCATTCAAAGATGAATTCAAAAAAGCTGGTTTAACAAGATTCGGTTCAGGTTGGGCTTGGTTAGTTGTTACTGCCGACGGTTCAATTGCTGTTTCTTCAACACCAAATCAAGATAATCCGTTAATGGATATTGCTGATGTAAAAGGTACTCCTATCATCGGTATTGATGTTTGGGAACACGCATATTATTTGAAATTCCAAAACAAACGTCCTGATTATATCGATTCATTCTGGAATTTGGTTGATTGGGCAGGTGCTGAAAGCCGTTTCCAAGCAGCTAAAGCATAATAAGTTACAAAATAATAGCAATTTTTTCGTGATATTTTCATTGAAAAAATTGCTATTTTAAAATTGACTTCCTACCTTTGCAGTCCATTACAACACGGAGGTTGTAGCTCAGTTGGTTAGAGCATCGGTTTGTGGTTCCGAGGGTCGTGGGTTCGAGCCCCATCTTCCTCCCAAGGTCTTGTCAATACGACAAGACCTTTTTTATTGCCTAATCTCGCAACAAACCATGAATTATATTCAACTTAAAACATTAATCACGACTCGTTATCGAAAAACTACTTTTACGATATTATCCTTGATGTATATTGTTGGATTTATCGGTTTAAAAGTCCCTTTTACCCAAGAATACTTTAAAGTATTATCTCCTTTTAATCTTTGGACTTCATTAGTTCTATTACTTCTTTTTCATCAAGATTTTCAATTAAAGTTTATTCTCTTTGCTGTTATTACTTTTCTAGTTGGTTTTTTTATAGAAGTAATTGGCGTGCATACGGGCATTGTGTTTGGCGAATATCAGTATGGACAAACGTTGGGATTGAAACTATTTGAAGTACCCATTGTAATTGGTGCAAATTGGCTTATTCTGGTTTATTGTTCAGGAGTTATAGTCGAACACTTCTTTCAAAGTTTAAAATCAAGCATTTCAGGAAAAATCATTCTATCAATTATAGCAGCATGTTTAATGGTTGGATTAGATTTGTTGATTGAGCCCGTTGCAATTCGTTTAGATTTTTGGCAATGGTCGTTCAACAAAATTCCTTTACAAAATTATCTTGGTTGGTTAGCTGTTTCTTTTGTTTTGCAATTCTATTTCATCAACAGTAAATTCCTAAAAAACAACTCATTAGCACCACTTTTATTTTGCTTACAATTGTTGTTTTTTCTTCTCCATACACTTCTCCCTGCTTAGGCTACTTGAATTTTATTGTATAATTTTGTAAACTTTTCTTTGAACAAGATGTTTATTCTTTATACCTAAGTGTACTATAAGTATTTACACATGGCAATTCGATTGTGTTACATCATTCTATTCAATTGAAAACTTTAGTAAAAGTGATTTTATAAAACTCAATATTTCAATATATAGAGTTGAGCAAACCTTTGATTTGAATTTCGATTGTTGAAAATTATTAAACCCTTCGACCAAAAAACATGAGCAATTATTCTATCAAAGACCTTGAGCAATTATCTGGTATCAAGGCTCATACCCTTCGAATTTGGGAGCAACGTTATGAAATTTTAAAACCAGATAGAACAGATACCAATATACGCACTTACGATGATCAAGACCTTAAATTGGTCTTAAACATTGCTCTGCTTAAAGAACATGGCTATAAAATCTCGGAGATTTCTAAAATGAATTCCGATGAAATGTCAAAAGAAGTAATGTTGATTTCGGAAAAGCAATTAAGTTATCCAGAACAAATTCATGCTTTGACGATATCGATGTTAGATTTAGATGAAGAAAGATTTGAAAAAATTGTAAGTACCAACACCTTACAATTTGGCTTTGAAAATATGATGACTAATATTATCTTTCCTTTCCTAAGCAGAATTGGCACTTTATGGATTACTGGTTCAGTTGGGCCTGCTCAAGAACATTTTATTTCAAATTTAATACGCCAAAAGCTTATTGTAGCCATAGATGGTCAATTGCCTTCACTCAGACCGGGCGCAAAAAAATATATGCTGTACTTGCCTGAAGGCGAAATGCACGAAATCAGTTTATTATTTGGAAATTATATTATCCGTTCACGTCAGAATAAAGTAATTTACCTAGGACAAAGTCTGCCTTTCAGTGAGTTAGTTTTTGCTCATAAAGTACATAAACCTGATTACCTTTTTAGCGTAATAACATCAGTACCAGGACAGGATGAAGTACAAAGATATGTGTATAGATTGGCGAAGGAATTCCCTGATTCAAAAATATTATTATCAGGTTATCAAGTAGTAGGACAAGACATTGACTGTCCTGATAATGTAGAAATTATAACCCAAATTAAATACTTAATGGATATTGCTTTAGAATAGGAAGAATATAAGTTTTATACTCTTCCTATTCTGAATATTTTAAACAAATTCTTTGCCTTTTTTAGTAGCATCTGCTACAAAATTTTTCACGAATTGTTCTTGTTCTTTTTCACAAATCATCAGAACGTTATCATATTCAGCAACAATATAACCATCCAAGCCTTGAATTACCACTAATCGGTCTTTTGGAGTTTTTACAATACTATTTTTAACACCATAGAGCATCGTTGCTCCATCAATTACGTTAGCATCTTCATCTTTATCTGATACTTCATACAAAGATTTCCAAGTGCCTAAATCAGACCAACCAATATTTCCTAAAACAGTAAATACGTTATCAGCTTTTTCCATGATAGCATAGTCAATTGAGATACTCTCACAGTTTTGATAAATATTATTGATAAAGTCTGTTTCTTTATCAGTAAAGTAAATATCATTCCCAGATTCAAAAATACTGTGTACGATAGGGCTATTTTTTGAAAATGCTTTTTTGATTGCATTAGCAGTCCAGATAAAAATACCCGCATTCCAAACATAATCTCCACTTTCTAAAAAGGTTTTAGCCAATGCTAAATCTGGCTTTTCTCTGAAAGTTTTAACTTTTTTTACTTCAGTTTCTGATTGATCATATTGAATATAACCATAACCAGTATCAGGGCGAGTCGGAGTAATACCAAGCGTAACGAGTACATCTCCCTTAGCAGAAGTTTCTAATGCAATATTTATTCTCTTTTCAAATTCTTTCTCTTTCAAAATAATATGGTCGGCAGGTGCTACCACAATATTTGCATCTGGATTTCGCTTAGCAATTTTATAACAAGCGTAAGCTACGCAAGGAGCTGTATTTCTTCGGATTGGTTCTGCTAAAATCTGGCTATCCGATAAAAAAGGTAATTGACTCTTTATTAAATCAATGTAATCAGTACTTGTTACAATAAATATATTTTCATTTGGGCAAATGTCCTCGAAACGATCAGCAGTTTGTTGCAAAAGCGTTCTCCCTGTTCCTAAAACATCATGAAATTGCTTGGGATTATTCGTTCTACTAAATGGCCAAAAACGAGTACCAACCCCTCCTGCCATAATTACTACATAGTTATTTTTATTCATGATTTAGTATTATTTTTTTATATTTTAGTTGTGTGTTATCATTCTAAAATTTAAAGATATGTATAGTTTCTAAAAAAAGAAAATTATAATGAAAAGCTTCATTTATTCATAATAAAAACTCTATAAAATACTAATTTTTCTGCTTTTTCTACCTTACACTTATTTACTTTCTCAGATTACTCTAATTTCACATACATTTTTATAAATGTTCTTTTTTCTTAAATTAAAATACTATCTTAAGTCCACAAGGTTTAGTATTGAGCAATTTTACTTTCAAAATCTAATATTAGATAATTTTAAGAAAAAATGTAAAAAAATTACTCTGCTTGCATAATAAAATCCAAAAAATTCTTTCTATTTGCATAATAATTCATCGTATCAAGAAAAAGGCATTATTTAAATTTTAATTCACTAACAAATAAAGGTATGAAAAAACATTTTACGACAATGAGGTTTGGTTTAATTATCACGCTATTGTTTATGACCTCAATGCTATTTGCCCAAACAAAAATATCGGGTAAAATAAGTGATGGCTCAACAAAAGAGCCATTGATTGGTGTAAGTATTGCAGTAAAAGGAAAAGTAATTGGAACAATTTCAGATACTAAAGGTGCATTTGCACTGACAACAAGCACTCCAACTCCTTTTACCGTTGTTATTTCAAGTGTTGGTTATAATACTCAGGAATTTATCGTAGATGGCAGTAAAAGTGATTTCAACATTACGCTTTCTGAACAAAGTATTATGGGGCAAGAAGTTGTTATTTCAGCTTCAAGAGTAGAACAAAGTATTATGAAATCTCCAGTTTCAATTGAGAAAATGGATATACGTGCCATACAAAATACTCCTTCAGCAACATTCTATGATGGATTAAAAAACCTAAAAGGAGTTGAAGTAAGTACTCAATCGTTAACATTTAGCTCTGTAAATACTCGTGGTTTTAATGCTAATGGCAATGTTAGAATGGTTCAATTGATTGATGGAATGGACAATCAAGCTCCAGGCTTAAATTTCTCGGTAGGAAACATTGTTGGTATTTCTGAATTAGACCTCGAATCTGCTGAATTACTTCCAGGTGCTGCTTCGGCATTATATGGACCCAATGCCTTGAATGGTATTTTATTAATGAATTCAAAAAGTCCTTTTTTATACCAAGGACTTAGTGCATCAGTTAAAACTGGGCTAATGAATGAAAAAAGTCGTTCTGTTGCTACAACTGGTTATTATGATGCTTCTATTCGTTTTGCAAAAGCATTCAACAACAAGATTGCCTTTAAAGCCAACTTCTCTTATTTAAAAGCAGACGATTGGCAAGCAAATGATTTTAGAGACCAAAGCTTCTTGAATGGTAGCAATTTTAATGGTACACGTGATAATAATTATGCTTATAATGGCGTGAATGCTTATGGAGATGAAACAAACGTAAATATGTATGGCGGTTTGTATGGAAATGGTACTCCAGGCACTGGAGCGAATGGTACTTCTGCAATTCTAGGTGCTATTGCTACTTTTGTTTATCCAGCTAATATTCCGGGAATCGGAGGAAAATCATTGGTGCAATTATCAGGACAAACGCCAAAACAAATTTTTGATGCCATCATCCCTGGTCAAACCAATTCAAACATTTCAAGAATAGGTTATAATGAAAGAGACTTAGCTTCTTATGGAACTACAAGTATAAAATTAAACGGTGCTGTTCACTACAGAATTAACGATAACGTTGAAGCTATCGCTCAAGCAAGTTGGGGAAATGGAACGACTGTTTATACAGGAGCAGATCGTTACTCTATCAAAAACTTTAGTTTAGGTCAGTACAAATTAGAAGTAAAAGGTTCTAATTTCTTTGTAAGAGCATACACAACACAAGAACGTTCAGGAGATGCTTATGCTACTGGAACATTAGGAGCTTTAGTGAATGAGGCTTGGAAACCAAGTACGGCATGGTATCCTCAATATTTTGGTACTTTCGCACAATCTGCACTTACGAACTACGCTACTATTTTTGCGGGTGCATTAGGACAAGGACTTGCTCCTTCTGCTGCTGTTACTGCCGCTAGTGCAAGTACTCAGGGGCAATTTGGAGCTTATCATGCAGCAGCACGTACTCTTGCTGATGCTGGACGCCTCACACCTTCAAGTGCTAATTGGAATGCAACACTTGATAATGTAAAAAGCTTACCTATTCCTCGTGGAGCAAAGTTCAATGACAAATCAAATCTTTATGCTATTGAAGGGATGTATAATCTTTCTCAAGCCTTCAATAATGTCGTTGATGTAATCGTTGGTGCAAATTACCGTACTTATTCATTAAACTCTGGCGGTACTTTATTTGCTACCCAACAAGCAAATGCAGATGGTTCAAGTAATCCTAGTGCCAAAGAATTTTCTATCAGTGAATATGGTGCTTATGCTCAATTAGCAAAAGATTTATTTGATAAAAAATTTAAGCTTTCAGGTTCTTTAAGATATGACAAAAACGAGAATTTTGCGGGACAATTTACACCAAGAATTTCAGGTGTATTCTCTCCTACAAGTGACCATAACTTCCGTTTATCATACCAAACAGGTTTTAGAATTCCAACCACACAAGACCAATACATTGATTTACTAACACCACAAGCACGCCTAATTGGTGGCTTACCTTTATTTGACGATCGCTATCAATTATCAGGTAAAAGCTATGTTTATAGTACCGTATTAGCAAACCCAACAGATCCTACTAAATGGCAAGTATATAATAGAAAAGAGTATAAACCAGAAAGAGTTGGCTCATGGGAAGTTGGTTACAAAGGTTTAATTAGTAAGAAACTATTTGTTGATGCTTATTACTACACAAGTACATTCACTAATTTCGCTATTTCACAAGTTGTTGTTAAGCCAGACCCTGCTATTGCCGGTAGAGTACAACCATACTCATTACCAACGAATGCTGAAAAAGATGTAAAAACTGAAGGCTGGGCAGTTGGCTTAGATTATGCTTTTCCTAAAGGTTTCAACCTTGGCGGAAATGTTTCACACAACGTTTTAAGTGATAATGGAGGACTTACTTCTGGACAATTGCAGTATAATACTCCGCCATATCGTTTTAATGCCTCTTTTGGTAACCGTAATGTAGGTAAAACTGGAGTTGGTTTCAATGTAGTATGGAGATACCAAGAATCATTCATCTGGCAATCAAGCTTTGCTAGCCCTGCGGTAAATACTTTACAACAAGGTAATATTCCAGCATTTAGCACACTAGATGCTCAGGTTTCGAAAAAAGTAGCAAGTATTAAATCTATCGTCAAAATTGGTGGAACTAATATCTTAGGAAAATCTTACGTTACTTCATGGGGTAATCCAACTGTGGGTTCTATGTTTTATGTAGGAATTGCATTTGATGAATTATTAAACAAATAAGAGTACTTCATTAGAAAACAAAAAAGAGGAATATTCGCAATGAATATTCCTCTTTTTGTTTGAGCTAATTTCTCTATTTTTCTACCTGTGAATAATTCAATTCAACTGGAGTGTTACGACCAAAGATTTTAACCATAACGTTCAATTTCTTCTTATCATCAAAAATTTCTTCAACAGAACCTTCAAATCCAGAGAAAGGACCATCAATTACTTTAATAGTTTCACCTTTAGAGAACGATGTTGGTGCTAATTCTTCAACAGCTACGGCTTCATCCATTTTACCCAGAATACGCTTGATTTCTCCTGCACGCAATGGAATAGGTGTTTTAGACGTCTTACCATCATTCCAGCTCAAAAAGCCAATTACACCTGGCATAGAAGTAATTAAATGGGCTACTTCACCGTATTTAATATCTGCTTCAACAAAAATATATCCCGCAAACAAAGTTTTTTCACGAACAGTTTTCTTACCGTTACGCATTTCAAATATCTTTTCTGTTGGAATAATAATCTGTGGAATATAATCCTGAAGACTTTGTCTCGCAATTTCATTTTCGAGATAAGTCCTTATTTTCTTTTCTTGTCCTGAAACAGCTCTCAGAACGTACCAATTAGTCTCTGCCATTGTATGAGTATAAATTTCAGTTTGCCTTTGTAGATTTTGGATTGATATTACATCAAAGCAGATTTATTGCTAATGCTATATTCCGAAATCTGCCATTAATATTATTGATAGAACCACTCTAATCCAGACTTGAAAAGGAAGTCAATCATACCAACCACTAATGCAAAAATTAAAGATGCCACTAATACAAGCGTTGAACTTGCTTGTAATTCTGAAAATTTAGGCCATGTTACATTTTCTGTAACCTCTGTCCAAGACTCTTTAACAAGTTGTTGTAATTTGTTCATGGTTTTATTTTTCTGTATTATATATACTAATAATGTCTTTAATCTGTAAACAAAAACAGTTATGCTTATAAACTTTTAAGTTCCAATATTTTAGGCTTTAAAATTAGTACATTTAAAATGTATATAAATTTAAAACCTAAAACTTGGAACTTAATACTAAGCACGGGAACAAGGATTCGAACCCTGATCAAGGGTGTTGGAGACCCGCATTCTACCATTGAACTATTCCCGTGTAAATCGACTGCAAAGATAGTTGTTTATCCTAAACTTGCAAAAAATACTTGCAAATTTATTCTAAAAAAAGAGAGCGTCACAGATTTGTAACGCTCTCAATCTATTTTTAGCTAAAATTAGTCTAAAATTTCAGTTACTTGACCAGCACCTACTGTACGACCACCCTCACGGATAGCGAAACGAAGACCTTTGTCCATCGCTACTTTGTTCAATAAAGTTACTGAGATTGTCAAGTTATCACCAGGCATACACATTTCTACTCCTTCTGGCAACATGATTTCTCCTGTTACGTCAGTTGTACGGAAATAGAATTGTGGACGATATTTGTTAAAGAATGGAGTATGACGACCACCTTCTTCTTTAGACAAGATATAAACCTCTGCTTTGAATTTAGTGTGAGGCTTCACTGAACCTGGCTTACAAATAACCATACCACGACGGATAGATTCTTTGTCGATACCACGTAATAATAAACCTACGTTATCACCAGCTTCTCCACGGTCAAGGATTTTACGGAACATCTCAACACCAGTTACAACTGATTTCAAGCCTTCAGCACCCATACCTAAGATATCTACTGCTTCACCTGAGTTGATGATACCAGTTTCGATACGACCTGTTGCTACAGTACCACGACCAGTGATCGAGAATACGTCTTCAACTGGCATCAAGAAAGGCTTATCAACATCACGCTTAGGAAGTGGAATCCAGCTATCAACTGCATCCATTAACGCTTCGATAGTAGCTACCCATTTAGCATCTCCGTTCAAACCACCTAAAGCAGAACCTTGGATTACTGGAATGTTATCTCCATCAAATTCATAGAAAGATAACAATTCACGTATTTCCATTTCTACTAATTCAAGTAATTCTGGATCGTCAACCATATCCACTTTGTTCATGAATACAACCAATTGAGGTACACCAACTTGGCGAGACAATAAGATGTGTTCACGAGTTTGTGGCATTGGACCGTCAGTTGCAGCAACTACGATGATAGCACCGTCCATTTGAGCAGCACCAGTTACCATGTTCTTAACGTAATCGGCGTGACCTGGACAGTCAACGTGTGCATAGTGACGGTTAGCTGTTGAATATTCTACGTGAGCAGTGTTAATAGTGATACCACGCTCTTTTTCTTCAGGAGCCGAGTCAATTGATGAGAAATCTTTTTTCTCAGCAAGTCCTTTTTCTGACAATACTTTCGTAATTGCAGCAGTCAATGTAGTTTTACCGTGGTCAACGTGACCGATTGTACCAATGTTTACGTGGGGCTTACTACGGTCAAAATTCTCTTTTGCCATGATATTTAGTTCTTAATTAGTTTTATTTAAAAATTGTTTGATACTTTTTACATTTGAAACATTGAGGATTTGAGTATTTGAAAACATTTTAACTTATTCTGTAAAAACAACAAAATAACTTCCAAATCTTCAAATTAAAACAATCTTCAAAAGATTCGAGCCTTTGAGCAGAATCGGACTGCCGACCTCTTCCTTACCAAGGAAGTGCTCTACCACTGAGCTACAAAGGCAAACTCCAAAACCTAACCCTTAGAAATTATAAGAGGTTAATTGTTAATCGTTTTTAGCTAAACTAATAACTATTAACTAATTAACAACTAACCACTTACTATTGTTTCCTTTGGAGCGGGAGACGGGGCTCGAACCCGCCACCTATAGCTTGGAAGGCTATCGCTCTACCAAATGAGCTACTCCCGCTTACTCTAATAGTGAAATGATTGAGATTGAATTTTAAAATCAATTTAAACATTCACTCATTCAAATCGTGGGGGCGGATGGATTCGAACCACCGAAGGAATACTCCAGCAGAGTTACAGTCTGCCCCATTTGGCCACTCTGGTACACCCCCATTTTCTCTACTTTCGAATCGCTTTCGTTTAGCGTTCTGGTGAAAGAGTGTGCAAAGGTAAGTTTATTTTTTATTTTGTCAAACGTTAAATAAGTTTTTTTTCACTTTTTTTTCGTAAAAAAATATAATTACCTGATAATTTGACAGTTACAAAATTGGCATTAATTGAATATTTTTCCGTTTAAAATATTCAATTAATGCCAATGTCTTTTTTATAATCTTATCCCAAAACTTACTCCGCTGATACCAGGACCTCTTCCATCTTGGAAAAGCTTGTTCATATCATAGTTAACAAATAAGTCTGGAAAATTCTTTAATCCTAATTCAAAAGCTAAACCATAACGAAGATTATTCAAATAAAAGCTACTGTGATTCCAGTTCTTATCGCCACTATCTTCTTCTTTTGTTTTGGTGTAACTATCTATTCGATAACCAACATAACCGCCTGCTGCCACATAAGTCACTACACTTCCTTTTTTAAAAGCTACATAAGGCATTACGGGAATGTTGATATTGGCTACTGTCAATTTGTTTCGAGAAAGTGGAATTACATCTCCTTTGCTATCTTGGTAATTAGTAAATTCAATGTTATTTGTTCCTTTAACAAGATAATTATTGTTTTCGAACATATAGTTATTCCATGATATTTCTAAACCGTAGCTAATTTTCAAAGCTGCGTTTGCTCCTTTACTAATCATTCCGCTACGAGTCCAACCAAAACCAAAGTATCTCGAACCGAAAGGACTTAATTCAAAATCTTTGCTGCTGTAAATACCAGAGATACTTCCTGTATTAGAAAACCCGTTGAAACCAAAGTAGATATTGAAACCCGAACGGCTAGAGAATCCTTGGTCTCTGCGATTTACCTTAGCAGTATCTTTCAAAATCACTTTCACCTCATCATTTCCATCTTTAACGACTACTCCATTCCAACTTACGTGAACCTCTTCTCTGCCATCTTTCACATGTACTCCGCCAACGCCAATTTTCACATTTGAATTATTATTGATATTGTATTCTCTGCGAGTTGATTGGCTTGTAGTTGTACTACTATTCGTTTCTTCTGTTTTGGCATTAATCGCTACATTAATACTTTTATTGTTTTGTGTAATGACCAAAACAGTATCTTTACTTAATTCACTATTAACTACTCTGCGAATCCCTTTCCAAGTATCATCATCAAGGTTCATTCCATTTTTTTGAAACAATTCCTGTAAATCTTCTTTTAATGATCTATTAGGATTTTTACTGTTTAATAAAGTCTGATTACGCTTGTCGATATTAATAACTGTTGAATCTGCTTCATTTGATTTTGCTAAACTTTTAAAACTAGTTATTGAGCTAACAAAAACTGAAAAAATTATTGAGAAAGTGATTTTGCTCACGATACTCTTGATTCTGAACGTTTCCATGGCGATTTTATTTATTGTTTTAGGTTTTAAGAGATTCCTGTACTGGTTAATTCTATGCCTGCATGCCTTGGTTTTGAATTAAATTAGTAGTTAATCTAAAAACTCGTTGTTTACATTTTAAGATGCAAATGACTAATCTTGAGTTGCATCAATTTTATTTATTTTTCTGTTTCTTCTCCGTTTGTCAAAGCATTTTCTATTTTGGCATCTGCTCTGGCTAATAGCTTTTGTGGTTTAAAGCCAACTTCTTTCCAATCCACATTTTCGCCATTTTTAGCTCTTTTCAATTGTTGCCAAATTTTATTGAACTTGCTTTGTTTTCTATTAGCACTTTCATCAAGAACCGTAGCTTCGGCAACAGCTTCTGATTGTGTTTCTATCAAATTCAAAACGATTGTTTCTTTCTCTGGTTTTATTATTGGTTTTTGAGTATTTTCTACAACTAACACAATTGTATTAGTTTCAAGACTAGGCTTTGAAATAGTTTGAGGAGTAATATTTTTACTTAAAATCACTTCTTCATTAATACTATTTGTCAGTACCTTTTTAAGTTTAGTTCTTTTATGGATAATCGTTTTTTCTTTGTGTTTACTAGATACGGTTTCAATCCTAGTTTTCTCATTATCTTGAATACTTGCTAAGCTTTGTACCTCTTCAGAAGGTTTTATTACTTCAGCGAAACTCTTTTTTACTTTTGGATTGTTTTTTTCTACAGAAACAAATTCATCATCCATAGTATTGTCAGGAGTATTCAACCAATAAACTCCTGAGGCTAATAGTAAAGCGACAGAAGCTGCAGAGGCAAATTTCCACCAAAGTGGTATTACTTTACTTTCTTGCTTTTCTAGTCTTGTTTGTAGTTTTTCCCATGCAGCAGCACGTGGTTGACGCTCGTATTGCTGTAGCTTTTCGGCAAAAAACTTATCAATATTTTCTTGATTTTTCATATATTTTTCGATTAATCAAAATCGAGTTAAATCATTTGAACGACTGCATTTTGTAAAATTACTCTTGCTCTTGATAATTGAGATTTTGATGTACTCTCAGTTATTCCTAGTTGGTCGGCAATTTCTGCATGAGAATACCCTTCGATGGCATATAAATTAAATACTGTTCGGTAGCCTGTAGGAAGTTTCTCAATCAATTTAAGTAAATCTTTTGTTTCAAGGTCTGTTCTGAATTGTTCGGGTTCAGGTTCGTAAAGAATTTGGTCATAGCTTACTTCAAATTGCGTTTTCTTATTACTTCTCAGATACATCAACGATTCATTAACCATAATCCGACGAATCCATCCTTCAAAACTTCCTTCTAATTTAAAACTATTAATCTTGTCAAATACTTTCACAAAACCTTCAATCATCACTTCTTCCGCTTCAAATTCATCGTGTACATACCTAAAACATATCCCCAACATTTTCGGGGAATACTTCTCGTAAACTCGTCGTTGGGCTTTTGGGTCACCTTTCTGACAAGCTTTCACTAATGCCTCTTCGGTTTGAAATAAAGTAATCAGTTTCACGATATAAGGTTCTGGTTTAGCTTTTTATAAATCTGCGGTTCAGAGCAATTGTTTACTTAATTACTTTCAAGATGAAATATACTAATGAAAGGTTGCACGATAAATATTGAATATTCAAATTTGTAAACAATAATTGATTTTTCTTTCTAAAGAACAATTTTAAGAAAAGTCTAATTCATACAAAATTTCCCATTTTAATTATTTTTATATGAATTCATCTGCAGCAATTGGCATTTTTGATAGCGGTATTGGTGGCTTAACGGTTGCTCATGCAGTAACAAAATTACTTCCAAACGAAAATATTATTTATTTTGGTGATACTGCACACTTGCCTTACGGCGATAAATCTGCGGCAGCGATTCAAGCATATTCCATTAAAATTTGTAATGTTTTATTGCAACAAAAATGTAAAATTATTTTGATTGCCTGTAATTCTGCTTCGGCCGCTGCTTATGAGTTAGTAAAAGAATATGTTGGTAGCAAAGCAAAAGTAATGAATGTGATTGATCCAGTGGTTAATTATATTTCAGAAAACTATGCAGGTAAAACAATTGGCTTGATTGGTACAAAACAAACCGTAAACTCGAATATCTATCGTAAAAAAACTGATGCTTTAGAAAAAGACATTTCTTTAAAGTCATTGGCAACGCCATTACTCGCTCCGATGATTGAAGAAGGTTTTTTTAACCATAATATTTCTGAAAGTATTATTCAAGAATACTTAAAAAATGAAGAATTGAAAGATATAGAAGCGCTTATTTTAGGGTGTACGCATTATCCGTTAATCAAAAAGCAAATTGAAAATTATTACAAAGATGCTGTAACAGTTTTGGATACTTCTGAAATAGTGGCAAAATCAGTAAAAGAATTTCTAACTGAAAATAATGCACTGAATGTTTTGAATGCACATATCAAACACTTTTATGTTTCAGACTATACTCAATCCTTTGAAACATCAACAAAAATCTTTTTTGGCGAACAAATTCGGCTAGAATATTATCCTCTTTGGGAATAATAAAAATGGTTTCAGAACATATTCTGAAACCATTTTTATTAACTGAAAGCTTTTCTTAAACGTTGTCTCAAAATTGTTTGAGGCGACATGCTCTTTTTTGAACTCTTCCACCACAAATAACCAACTACTGCTACTATTAGATATGGCGTAACCAATAAGTACAAAATAGCAAAGTTCAGGTTTGATGCAATTTGGCTTCTACCATTCGAAACCGTACTCTCTACCGTCATTCGGCACATAGCACATTGTGCAAAGCTCATCGAGAGTGAAAACAAAAATATAATGGATGTTAAAATGAGTTTTTTCATAAGTCCTTTATTGGGGGAAACGATTACTTGTAATATGGAGAAATCATCAAGTAAACAATTACACCTGTTACCGAAACATATAACCACATTGGGAAAGTAAATTTTACAATTTTCTTATGCAAATCAATCTGATTGCTCAAAGCATAATACATAGCTCTAAGTACAAACCACACTACACTAATTGACAAACCAATATGTGAAAGTAATAAAAAATAATATACTGGTCTGATAATTCCTTCACCCTCAAAAGGAGTAGAAGGATTAGAAATATGGTATAAAATATATAAAACCAAAAACAGCGAGCCTTGAATAAATGACAAACTCATCATTTTTTGATGCCATTTAATATTGCTATTTTTAATAAAAATGTAGCCAATAATTAGTGTGATTGAAGTTGTTGTATTTAGTACACCAATTACATGTGGTAATATTTTTGTCCAAGATCCTAAATCAATTTTTGTACGAACTCCAATCAGTACTGCTACTGCTAAAGGAATTGTAATTGACAAAACATTAACTAGCTTTTCATTTTTTTCGTTTTTCTCTACCACTAATGAAGCCATTTTTCTTTACGGTTTTCTAAATCAACTATTGGTTTGATATATTTTCAAGAGTACTCTCATTTCAAGGATTAATCTATCTACATCCTTTTTATCAGTTCCATCATAGAAACCTCTGATGTGTCCTTCCTTATCCACAAGTATTAACTTTTCAGAGTGGATAAATGTTTCATCTGGGCTTTTAATTGCTTTATCATATTCTGAAGCATCTGCTACTGGAATGTAATATCCTTTCACAGCCAATGGATAAATCACTTTTTTTTCTCCAGTCAAAAAATGCCATTTGCCACTTTTAGCATCATATTCTTTGGCATATTTCTTCAATTGCTTGGAATCATCATGAGAAGGATCAACAGAGATAGAAACGAAACTTACTTCTTCATTTTCTGAAAAAGTATCTTGTACTCTTGTAAGTTGCGTTGACATTTTAGGACAAATAGTGGTACATCTTGTAAAGAAAAAATCTGTTACATAAATTTTTCCTTTCAATGCACTGCTCGTAAACTTATTTCCATCTTCATCTATCAATTCCCAATTAGGAATAGTATGAAAAACAGTATCCATTTCAGGCTGATTCCACCTTGGATTCGGGTTTTTCTTCATCATCACATTTCCAGTTGTAGAATCTGTCAATGGAATCATGTAGGGCAATTCATAATGGTTTTCACCAAAACCCTTTAAATATAAAAAAATTAAAGCTGGAACAACTAACGCAGCGATTAGGATTCCAGCTTTTTGAGACTTTTGCATGATTGTTTTCTTTAATCAATCTTAATGTCTTAATATCGCTACTAAAACATTTGTGGATAATTACTTGAAGTAACTATCCACAAATTTTATATCAGTAAAGGTGACCGCCTTCGTAAATCAGAGCAATTAATAACCAAACGACAAATATTGTTGGTATTAATATAGACCAGATAAGCGTTTTCACTTCATGTTTCAAGTGCATAAATTCTCCTACGATGAAAAATGCTTTGACAATTGTCATTACTACGAAGATTGCAACTCTTGTATGATTAGCTGGTAAAGTAAATGCAATAACGAACTCTATAGCTGTAAGGATTAAAAGAATCCAAAACGTTTTCCAGATAGCCGCCGTTTGTGCTGGTGGAATTACTTTTTCATCAGCATGTGATGAATGATTATGTGATGCCATTATATTTTTAGATTAACAGTTATCGAATTATACAAGATAGAAGAATGTAAATACAAACACCCAAACTAAATCTACAAAGTGCCAGTAAAGACCTACTTTCTCTACCATTTCATAGTGACCACGACGCTCGTACAAACCAGTAGCTGTGTTAAAGAAAATCAAAATATTTAAAATAACACCTGAGAATACGTGTGTTCCGTGGAAACCTGTAATAAAGAAGAATAAATCTGCAAATGCTGGAGGACCGTAAGGATTACGAGTCAAATTTGCACCTTCGATAGGATTACCCAATGCGTCTTTAGCAGCTAAGGCTAAATCAGCAGGACCGTGAATGAAGTGAGTCCATTCCCAAGCTTGTGAACCTAAGAAAGTAAAACCACCTACGATTGTCCAAAGCATCCATTTTTCAACATCAGCACGGTCGCCACGATGCCCAGCTTCAACAGCTAATACCATAGTAACAGAACTGAAAATCAAAATAAATGTCATGATTCCAACAAAAACTAATGGAGCCTCAACACCATGTAAAAATGGAACAGCTTCGAATACTTTGTCAGGGATTGGCCAGTGAGCAGTTGAGAAGAAAAACTTTTCATGAACACCAGTGTATGCTTGCTGGCTAAAGCGAATCATACCGTAAGTTACCAATAAGGCTGAGAAAGTGAACGTATCTGAAAGTAAGAAAAACCACATCATTAGTTTTCCGTAACTAGCTTTCAAAGGCTCTGAACCACCCGACCATGTCAATTTTTCAGGAACGGCAGTAGCAGCGTGTAATGCAGACATCTTTTATAATTTGGGGTTTATTAATTATTTAAAAGTTCGCTAATTTAAACAGATTAACGATTAAAATACAAGAAAAAGAATAAATACAACCAGAGTATATCTAAAAAGTGCCAATAAGTAGCACATAATTGTATTCTGGTAAGATTTTTAGATTCATTCGTAAACTTAAACGATGAAACCAAAGAAACTAAAAGTACTATCAAACCTGAAAAAACGTGTAAGCCGTGTAAACCGACTAATACATAAATCCAAGAAGCGGCAACATCACTGCCAGCGAAGTATAATTGATTCTCAATTAAATCAGAGAAACCAATTACTTGAGTGATTAAAAACACCAACCCGAACACAAAAGTAATAGAAATTGCTGTTTTGAGTGTACTGAATTTATTTTTTTTTGCAGCTCTCACTGCGAAAATCATTGAAATACTACTTACAAACAAGATAATTGTTGAATACCAAAAGATTTGAGGCAATTCAAACTCATGCCATCTACCTTCTGCTTTTCTTACTAAATAACCTGAAGTCCATCCTGCAAACATCATGGTTATTGATACAATTGCTAACCAAAGCATAAACTTCTTTGGATTCATTGAGAGCGTTTCTTCAGGCTCTCCTAGCTTTATATTGGCTAAATGTTCTTGTGTCATTATTTGTTAAATGTCAATTCTAAATCAAAATTATACCTTGTCCATCAAAAAAGCTATTTGCACGATTGGCAAATATATAAACGACCCAAACATCATCATCAAGGCTACCTTATCAGTTGGTTTCGACATTAAATAAAATGTCTGTGATAAAAACAATACTCCACACAAAACAGCTATCATCGCAGAGTTGATACCTGTCATGTGTAACAAATAAGGTACAAAACCGCATGGAACTAGAAAGATGGTGTACATCATCATTGTCAAGGCAGTTCTTAAATCTTTATGACCATTATTCGGCAACATTTTAAAGCCTGCTCTTTGATAGTCTTCATCAGCAACCCATGCAATAGCCCAGAAATGTGGAAATTGCCAAAAAAACTGAATCGCAAATAATATTCCGGGTTCTAATCCAAAATGGTTCGTGGCTGCAACCCAACCAATCATTGGAGGAAAAGCTCCGGGAAAAGCTCCTACAAAAACTGAAATTGGCCCTACTCTTTTCAATGGAGTATAGACAAAACCATAAAGTACAAAACTTAATAAACCAAGTAAACCTGCTTTGTAATTAAATTCAATAAATAGAATATATGATGAGATAATTAACAAAATTATACAGAATACCATGGCTTCATTTACAGATAACCGTCCGGTAGGCAATGGCCTGTTCTGGGTTCTTTTCATTAGTTTATCTAACTCTTTTTCTTTAATCTGATTCACAATATTTGCTGCACCAGTAATGAAAAAACCGCCTAAACTAATGAAAATTATTTTCTCCCAGTCAATATGATCTACAGCTAAAGAATAGCCAAATGCACCAGAAAATGCAACCATCGCTGATAATCTAAATTTCAATAATTCGTAATATGCTTTCACTTTTAAAGCTATTCCGATAGGAATGTTTTCTTCTTTTGAGATCATTACACTTTATGAATATCAAATATCCACTTTAATCTAAAATTACTTTGCTAAAACTAGTTTTTACTTGCCTTAAATACACGTTCAGCATTTATTAACAGGTAAACGATAAACTGTATTCCTAACGACAAAATAGCAAGCGTTAAATGAATTGGCTGAATATATGCTGGCACACTGAAGTAAGCCATTATTATTCCTGAAATAATTTCAATGATAACAATTGCTAAAAGTGCTACCATAAATTTATACGTCAAACCTTCTCTTTGGATATTCTTTTTCAGAAGCCAAACTAAATAAACATGTAGAGCAAGTATAATCAATGAATAAGAACGGTGAATTAAAAACGGTAATCCCATTTGTTCTATCCAAGTGTTTCTATTATACCCGAATAAAGGATTAGCCACTACTCTATCAATTGCTTCTCTTACTTGTGTACCCAATAATACTTGCGAAGTAGAAAGTACCAATGTTAAAACCAAAACCAAATTTAAAGTTGATTTATGGCTAATTGTTTCAACTGAAATTACTTCAGACCAAGCCCTAGCAATGGCATAAAGTAATACAAATACAACCAGTACGGCTAACAACATGTGTAGTGTTACCACTCCTGGCTTCAAAAAAGAATCGACTACATATTTTCCTAATACTCCATTTGCTCCTATTAAAATAACGCCTAAAAAGGACAAATACACTATTACTCTATCTTTTTTGAAGTAGTAGAAAATCGAGGCTAAAAATGTTGCAAATACAACAATTCCAGTGAAGGCACCTAGCAATCTATTAGCGTACTCTATCCATGTTTTAGTAACATTAAATTCTACTTCACCGTGAAGTTTTTCTGCATAAATTTCTTGATAATTATTCGGCAGTTGACTTACATCTGTTGGGGGAATTAGCATTCCAAAGCATTTTGGCCAATCTGGACAACCCATTCCAGAACCAGTACTTCTAACAATTCCACCAGCCAACACTAATAGATAAATCGTAATGATTGTTAATATTCCTAATTTCCTAAAAAGCATTATTAGAATATTTAAACATTGATTAACTAAATTCATTTAATACTTAATTGAACTAAATGAATCTTCTAAAAAGAAAAATTGAGAATATGTTAATTTAAGATAGCCTAAATTAACACATTCTCAATCTTAGAGGTTTTTTAACATCTTAGTGACTATAAGATGAATTTTGAATATCTAATAAATCTTCAATATCCTTTTCATGTGCAATCTCTTCATTTTCCTCTGGTAAGTTAGATTCAGGTGTTGCTGAATACGGAACGTTCTGAGGGATGAAATCAACTGCTGAACCTGGTTTACTGTAGTCATAAGCCCAACGATATACTGCTGGAATTTCGCCTTCCCAGTTACCGTGTACTGGAACAACTGGAGTAGTCCATTCTAAAGTAGTAGAGTTCCATGGATTTTGTGGAGCCGTTTTTCCTTTGAAAATAGAATAAACAAAGTTGATTACAAATATCACTTGCGCAGTGAATGTCAAAATAGCAGCAATTGAGATAAACATGTTCATATCAACAAAAGCTTCCATTCTACCATTACCTAATGCCGTAAATGAATAATAACGACGTGGGAAACCTGCTAAACCTACATAGTGCATTGGGAAAAATACGCAATAAACACCAATGAAAGTTGCCCAGAAGTGAGCGTATCCCATGTTTTTGTTCATCATTTTTCCGAACATTTTAGGGAACCAGTGATAAACACCTGCCATCAATCCGAAGAAAGATGCCGCACCCATTACTAAGTGGAAGTGAGCTACTACGAAATAAGTATCGTGTAAGTTAATATCTAAAGCAGCGTTACCAAGAATGATACCTGTTAAACCACCAGAGATAAACAATGATACAAGACCAATAGAGAACAACATCGCTGGCGTAAAGATGATATTACCTCTCCAAAGTGTAGTAATATAGTTAAATGCTTTTACTGCTGAAGGTACTGCAATAATTAATGTTAGGAACATAAATACCGAGCCAAGGAATGGATTCATACCTGTTACAAACATGTGGTGAGCCCATACAATAAATGCAAGCATTGTAATACCCATCATTGAACCAATCATCGCACGGTAACCAAAGATTGGCTTACGTGAGTTAGTTGCAATAATTTCAGATGTGATACCTAAAGCTGGAAGTAATACAATATATACTTCAGGGTGACCTAAGAACCAGAACAAGTGTTGGTATAAAATAGCCGAACCACCTACGTTTGGTAAAGCTTCACCACCGATATAGATTTCTGACAGATAGAATGATGTACCAAAGCTACGGTCGAAAATCAATAATAATGCAGCCGATAATAATACAGGGAAAGATAAAAGACCTAAGATAGCTGTAAAGAAAAACGCCCAGATAGTCAAAGGTAATTTTGTAAACGACATTCCACGAGTACGAAGGTTAATAACTGTACAAATGTAGTTAATACCACCCATCAACTGCGAAACAATAAAGAATGTCATACTTGTTAACCACAAAGTCATCCCTAAACCAGAACCAGGCATTGCTTGTGGTAAAGCACTTAATGGAGGATAAATTACCCAACCACCAGATGCTGGCCCCGTTTCAGTAAATAAAGAAGCAAACATGATTATTGATGCTAAGAAGAAGAACCAATAAGATAACATGTTGATAAAGCCAGAGGCCATATCTCTTGCTCCAATCTGAAGAGGAATTAAAAAGTTTGAGAAAGTACCCGATAAACCTGCTGTCAATACAAAGAATACCATGATGGTTCCGTGCATTGTAACAAGTGCTAAATAAAATTCTTTCTCTAATTTTCCATCAACAATCCATTGACCTAATACTGGCTTTAACCAAGTTAAATCCATATCAGGAAAACCTAATTGTAAACGGAAAATAATTGACATCGCACCACCAAAGAATGCCCAGATAATACCTGAAATTAAGTACTGCTTAGCAATCGTTTTGTGATCTTCTGAAAATATATATTTTTGAACAAAGCCTAACTCGTGATGCTCATGTTCATGCTCGTGTGCATGAGCGTCTGTAGCGTTTAGTGTCGCAGTTGCCATAATTAATGAAAATTTATTCTTGTTGAATAAGTAGTTTAACGTAAAGATACCGTTCCAGCTGTAACTGTTTCTGTTGCTGTAGTACTGTCTGTTTCAACAACAGGAGCTTCAATATATTTTTGAGCTTTTGCTTTGAACTTTTCAGGAACTTTAGCCAAGTAATCAGGATTTTGAGTTAAGAATGGCTTTTGTTGTTTACACCAAGCTGCATAATCATCTGGTTCGTCAACGAAAACTGTAATTGCCATACCGAAGTGACCACTACCACAAATTTCAGTACAGTTCAACTTATAATTAAAATCAGGATTACCAGTTTTATAACGCATCTCATCTGTTGAAATCGTTGGAACAAACCAGAATTTAGTTGGCATTCCTGGCACTGCATCCATTTTAACCCTTTGGTAAGGTAAATAAACAGAGTGTAATACGTCTTGAGCTTTGATTTTCAATAATACAGGAACTCCTTTTGGGATGTGCATTTCGTTAGCTGTAAAATCATCAAATGATTTCTCATCAGTAAAATCAATACCTACACTGTTTGTATTATCAATCAATTTATAGTTATTGTTTCCTAATTTGTTGTCATCATTTCCAGCATATCTAACATACCATCCGAATTGGTGACCTGTCACTTCAATCACAACAGCATTATCTGGTGCTTGTGAAGTAATATCTCTCCAAGTTCTCCAACCTGTAAATACAAGTACTGCCATTACAATAGCAGGAATTACAGTCCAGATAAGTTCTAGCTTGTGGTTAACGGGATAGAAAGTTGCAATATTTCCTTTTTTGTAACGATAGATAAAAGGGAAAACAAATAGAAGTGCATTCGTAACAAAGAATGCGAAAGTAATTACTCCCATTGAAATCCAAAACATACTATCTGTCTTAACACCATGTTCTGATGCCGCTACTGGTAAAAAGTCTGGTCTTGCGTGGAAAAACGACCATGCAGCACCAATAGAACCTAAAACCAAGAATATAATGAACCCAATTGCATTTAGATTATTAGCTCCGTCAACTGGTACATCAGAGTCTGTATCAGTTCCCTGAATACCTTTTGATAAAGCCATACTCTTGCTGACAATGATAATTGCCAAAATCAAGAATATTACTGACAAAAGTCCTATTAAATACGTCATGTTCGTAAATAAATTTTAATTATAAATTCTTAATAAAATGTTTATCAAAAATGTTTTTTGTGATAAAACTTTTTTTTCTATTTCAGTAAAATTAAATATCGTGATGAAGAGCTTCTTCCAAGAAAGGATGATTTTTAGCTACTAAAGAAGCTTTTGTTAATTCATTTGATACAATGTAAATGAAAGCAGAAGCAAAAATTGTAACCATACCAAACTCTACTAAACCGAATCCACCGTGAGGTCCAATAGTTCCTGGCATAATCATTTGGTAGAAATCTAAGTAGTGACCAACGATGATGAAAGCACAACAGATTTTCAAGAAAATTGCAGTTCTTTTTGCATCACGAGTCATCATTACTAAGAATGGGAAGAAAAAGTTAAACACAACGTTTAATATTTCTGTAGCTTTGTAGATTTTGTCATGACCTTCCCAACGCTCTAAGAAATAAATCGTTTCTTCAGGGAAGTTAGCATAGTAAATCAACAAAAACTGTTCGAACCAAACGTAAGTCCAGAAGATAGAGAAAGCAAACATGAATTTACCTAAATCGTGTAAATGGCTAAAATTCACATATTGCATATATCCTTTGTCTTTCAATAACAATACCGTTAAAGTAATAGTAGCTAAACCTGTAACATGCCATGAAGAGAACATATACCATCCGAACATTGTAGAGAACCAGTGAGTGTCGATAGACATAACCCAGTCCCAAGCTGACATTGAACTCGAAATACCCATTACTACAATAAAACCTGTAGCAATTTTCACCATATCGTAGAAGTTAGTATTACCTCCGTTCAAATCTTCATCAATAGATTTTTTACGCATCCAATTCCAAAGAATTAACCAAAGTGCAAAAAACACAACCATTCTACCTATGAAAAACCCTTGATTCAAATATCCTGATTTTCCAGCAATGATTTTATCATAATGCTCGCTTGAAGGATCTGTAATTCCATGGTGCATCCAGTGGAAAATGACATCACCTTTGAAAATGAATGTTAAAATTAAAACAGGTCCAGTTATCATCAAGAAACGTGGAAATGCTTCTGGAATTCTTTTAATTACTGATGACCAACCAGCTTTAGCAAGGTATTGAATTGAAACAAAGAACATACCAATTACAGCAATACCTGTAAAATATACTCCGTTCAACCAAAGGTTTGCCCAGATACGGTTCGTCCAGTCGTAATCACCATGATGAGAAACCGCTCCGCCAGAAAGGTGTTCTCCGTGCTCAGCACCATGTTCAGCAGCTGCTTGAACTACTTCGTGCCCTTCACCACGTGATAACAAATAAATTCCAACTAGTAGAGCTACAACTCCAGCCACAAAAGCATAAATGATTCTCTTGCGACCCTCCGCCGTGAACTCAAAATATTCTTCGACGTTAGCTGGGGAAAAATGTGAATGTCCCGCCATTATACTATAAAGTTTGTAAGTTTGATTTTATACTTTTAAAGAGTTTACCCTGAAACTCCGAAATAATCCTTAGCAAATAATCTTATTGCTTTTGTAATTCATGAACATACAATACAATCTTCCAACGGTCTGCAGAAGAAATCTGTGAACCATGAGCCCACATTCTACCTTTTCCATGTGTAATTGTATGATAAATATGTCCGTCGTTTACATCTTTCAAAGCATCAGATGAATATACAGGTACACCCGCATATTTTTTACCTACAAGACCATCGCCTTTACCAGCCTCACCGTGGCAGTGCTGACAAAATCTTTCGTATTGTTCTTTACCAGCTTCAAGGTTTTTTTCTGTAGGAGCAAAAGGATTACTCAATAAAGCTTCAGAAGAAGCCATATCTCCAGATTTAATATTTCGAGCGATTAAATCCATTTGAAGTAATTTAGCATTCACAGAATCACTTTGTGCTTTGCCAAAATTACTACGAGGTACAGTTCCTTTTACTGGTAAACGCATATTCATTCCGTAAGGATTAATATGGTTTGTATCTCCTTCAGACTGCGACATTGGCTCGTATGCTACCGAATGATACATATTTGGAGCAAATTCAGTCCCTGGATCGTTATGTTTGTCTTTACAAGCTGTTAGCGATAATGCGATAACTCCACTTACTAAAAGACTTTTTGTTTTGTTAGTAAACATAATTTTAGAAATATTTTTTTCGTCAATCACTTAGAAATCATTTCAAGTGACATAAACTAAAATTGCTTAACGTTCACTTCGATTGCACCTGTTGCTTTCAAAATAGATTCGATTTCTGATTCTGACTTTTTATTGTTTGCCATATTGACAGTCAAAATAAATCTATCATCTGTACTTCTTAAATCGAAAGTTCTTGGTTTCTTACCTGGCCACAAGCTGTTTGATACCAAGAAAGTACCAACCATACCAAAGGCAGTAAACAATACAGTACCTTCAAATGAAACTGGAATCCAGTCAGGCAAAGCAAAGAAGTCTTTACCACCAATAATCATTGGCCAGTCGAAAACCATTGTATAGTTTATCAAAGAGAAAATACATGTTAAACCTAAACAACCGAATAAAAAGGCTGCGATAGGAATACGAGTGCGTGGATGCCCAATTGCAACATCTAATCCGTGAATTGGGAATGGAGTATAAACTTCCTCGATTTTGATTCCGCTTTTCTTCACTGTTGTTACAGCTTGTAAGACTTCATCATCATCATCATATACTCCGACTAAATATCTTTCTGTTGAATCCATTGTTTGAATCTTTATTCTGTTTTGTGATTTGTAACTAGTAAAACTTTAACCTAATTACTAGTGAACATTTTCTTTAGATTTTTCTCCACCTTGTTTTTTCTTGAAAGGATAGTTTGTTGAAACACCTTTCATTACAGACTTAACCTCGAACATATTGATTACAGGTAAGAATTTCGCAAACAAGAAGAATAATGTAAAGAATAATCCGAAAGAGAAAATATAATCACCAATATCATACATTGTTGGCGAGAACATAGCCCATGAAGAAGGGATATAGTCACGGTGTAATGAAGAAACGATAATTACAAAACGTTCGAACCACATACCAATATTTACAATCACAGATAAGATGAACGAAACAAGGATACTTGTACGTAATTTTTTGAACCAGAAAAGTTGTGGAGAAATTACGTTACAGCTCATCATCATCCAATATGCCCACCAGTAAGGACCAGTAGCACGGTTAACGAAACAGTAGCTTTCGTACTCTACTCCTGAATACCAAGCGATGAAGAACTCTGTTAAATAAGCAATACCTACGATTGAACCAGTAACAGTAATGATGATGTTCATCATTTCGATGTGTTCAATTGTAATATAATCTTCTAATTTAAATACTACACGAGTAATTAATAATAAAGATTGTACCATTGCAAAACCTGAGAAAATCGCACCAGCAACGAAGTATGGAGGGAAAATGGTAGTATGCCATCCTGGAATTACAGAAGTTGCAAAGTCCATTGATACAATCGTGTGTACAGAAAGTACAAGTGGCGTTGAAATACCTGCAAGAATTAAAGATACGTATTCATAACGTGCCCAAGTTTTTGCTGAACCATTCCAACCTAAACTGAACAAGCCGTACCAGAATTTCGAAGCTTTAGTTTGTGCTCTATCACGAATTGTTGCTAAATCTGGAACAAGTCCTAAATACCAGAATACTAATGATACTGAAAGATAAGTCGAGATAGCGAAAACGTCCCAAACTAAAGGAGAGTTGAAGTTTACCCAAAGTGATCCAAATGTATTTGGTAATGGTAATGCCCAGTGGAATAACCAAGGACGACCCATGTGAGCCAAGATAAACGATGCTGCACAAAGTACGGCAAAGATTGTCATCGCTTCCGCAGCACGGTTAATAGATGTTCTCCATTTCTGACGGAACAATAAAAGTACGGCAGAAATCAAAGTACCAGCGTGACCAATACCTACCCACCATACGAAGTTGGTAATATCCCAAGCCCAGCCAACTGTTTTATTTAAGCCCCAGACTCCGATTCCTTGCCACCATGTCCAGAATAGACAATAAGCACCGTAAGCAAAAACTACGAGAGATACTCCAAAAGCTATTTTCCATTCTTTTGTTGGAGCCCCTTCTACTTGCTTACAAATATCATTTGTAACGTCGTGATAAGATTTACCGCCTGAAACGAGGGTTTCTCTTATGGGTGATACTACGTGCGACATATTTTAATATTTGATAGTTTTAATTTCAGTGATGGATCAAAAAAAATGATTGAAGAGTAAAATCTATTCATAAATATTACTCTTCAATATCATTCTCGACAATATTATGCGTGTTCTTTGTGCTCAGCTTTAGCTTCTTCTTTTTTAACTACTTCATCCTTATTACGGATTTTCACTAAGTAGGAAATACTTGGCTTAACATTAATTTCTTCGATTACACCAAATGCACGGCCTTTACGTTCTACTGCTAATAATTTCGAGATTTCTGATGTTTCATCATTCATATCTCCAAAAGTAATAGCGTTAGTAGGACAAGACTGAGAACAAGCAGTTTGGATTTCTCCATCTTTTGGTCTTCTCTTTTCTTTCTTCGCTTCTAATTTACCAGCTTGGATACGTTGTACACACATTGAGCATTTTTCCATAACCCCACGTGAACGAACTGTTACGTCTGGGTTAATCACCATACGCCCTAAATCGTTGTTGAAGTGGAAATCGTACTCATCTGTTTGGTAGTAACGGAACCAGTTGAAACGACGAACTTTATATGGACAGTTGTTAGCACAATAACGTGTACCAATACAACGGTTGTAAGTCATTTGGTTAAGTCCTTCAGTAGAGTGAGTTGTTGCCAATACTGGACAAACTGTTTCACAAGGAGCATTATTACAGTGTTGACATAACATTGGTTGGAATACAACTTCTGGATTTTCAGAAGCATATTCTAATCCTTTTACATCTTCAACATCAGCATCAGAAGAATAATAACGGTCGATACGCATCCAGTGCATTTCACGACGATTAATTACTTCTTGACGACCAACTACTGCAATATTATTTTCAGCATTACAAGAAACCACACAAGCAGAACAACCTGTACATGTGTTAAGGTCGATTACCATACCCCATGCGTGGTTATTGTATTTATGTCCATTCCATAAAGTAATGTCCATTGCAGTTTTCTTACCTTCTGCTGTTGAAATTTCTGGTTTGAAACGACCAGCTTCAACATTCTTTTTATAAGCACCTAAAACTGTTTCTTGAACTACAGCCTCACGAGCCATTACTGTATTGTGAGTTTGTGTACGAGCAATTTTTGCAGTTTCACCAGTTGCTTTTACTTGAACATCACCAGCATTGAAGTAAGCGACATTTCCATTTACAACTGAAGCGAATGGATAAGCATTAACACCTACTCCATCAGCTGATTTACCAGCTTTAGTACGTCCGTAACCAATAGCAATTGCTACAGTATCGTTTGCCTGACCTGGTTGAACAATGAATGGTAACTTAACTGATTTACCATTTACTGAAACTTCAACTTCAAGGGTATCTAATTCAACTTCTTGATCTAACGCTAATTTTTTAGCAGTTGCTAAAGATACTGTTGCATAATTGCCCCAACATGCTTTAGATACTGGCTCTGGACATTCTTGTAACCAAGGGTTATTTGCCTGAGAACCAGAACCCATAATTACTTTTTCATAAATAGCTAATTCCATTTTATCAGAAGTAGCTTTATAGTTTTTAGCAACTAAAGTAGCCGCTTCAGCAAGATTTACAGCTGGTGTTGCAGCGGAAACAGCGGAACCTAACTCATAAATACCGTCGTGCAATACTTTAGACCAAGCAACTTTTCCACCTAAAATACCTAACCAGCTATTTTCAAGATATGTAGCATAGTCTCCGTTCAAACCTGCCCAAGTTAAGAAACTTGATTGAGCTTGACGAGTCTTGAAAATTGTTGAGATTGTAGGCTGAGTGAATGAGAAGTAGCCTTTCTTAGGTTCTGAATCATTCCAAGATTCTAAATAATGAGAATCTGGAGTGCTATATTTACAAAGTGACCCTGTTTCGTCTGCTCTGTCGTTAGTTGAAATACTTAATTCAATTTTTGGTAAAGCTTCAGCTAATTCTGCTCCACGTGGATGGTTATAAACGGGATTAGCATTATAGAAGATTACTGCAGCAATTTGACCAGCTTTCGCTTCAGAGATAAAGCTATTCATTGCTACATCCGAACCTGAACGATAACTTACAGGAGAACCTGCATCAATAGTAGTTCCATAAGAACCTAATAAACTGTTGATAGCAACAACAATTGATTGAACCGCTGGGTCGTTAGAACCAGAAACAACCAATGATGCACCTTTAGTTGCTACTAAGTCAGCAGCAGCTTTATCAAGATGATCAATTTTTACAGTTGAAGTAGCAATCGTTGCAGCACCAAGTTTAGAAGCTACTGCATTGTAAAGTGAAGCTACAACTAAACCTTCTTGCGATGGTTTATAAGTTGAACGATAATCTGAATTAGCTCCAGTCATCGACATGATTGTCTCAAACTGATAATGACGAGACATTTCTTTGTTTCCACCTTCAGCAGAGCTTACTCTACGAGTTTTAGCCCACTGTTCTGAAAACTCATCTCCAGATAACCAAGTTCCTAAGAAATCAGCCCCGATAGAAACAATTGTTTTTGCTTTACTAAAATCAAAACTTGGCACAACACCTCCGTTTGCTTGAGCAAGCCCTGATAACGAATTAGCATCGTACGTTACTAATTTCGTTGTAGGATATTTCGCAATGAACTCTGAAATTACTTTCTTAGTAGTTGGTGATAAAATTGTGTTTGATACAATTCTAATCTGCCCACCTTTAGCAGCAATTTTAGTAAGTCCTGATATAATTTCTTTATCAGCTACTTTCCAATCTGCAGGTGCACCTGCAACTAAAGCTCCTTTTAATTTCTCATTATCATAAAGACTCAATACAGAGGCATGAACACGAGCAGAAATACCTTTAGTAAGAGATGACTGAGGGTTTACTTCAATTTTGATTGGACGACCTTCACGAGTTTTAACCAATACCGAAGCATAGTCACCACCATCTGTAAAAGTAGATGCGTACCAGTTTGCAATCGTTGGCTCTACATCTTCAGGTTTGTTCAAATAAGGGATAGTCTTTTTTACTGGCGCTTCACAAGCTGCCAAAGTAACTGCTGATACTCCAAAACCTAAAACTTTTAAAAAGTCACGGCGATTGGTATTTGTACCATCAATAATAGCTTCACCTTTTTCATCTGTTGTAGGGGCATCTCCAAATTCACGATGAGCATACTTTACAAATTCTGCTTCATTGGTCAATTCCTCAAGCCCTCTCCAATATCGTTTTGTATTATTTTCCATATATTTAATATGTATAACGAAATATCTTGATTATAAACTTAAAATGTCAACACTGAAAATCATTTTGATTAATAGTGACATTTTGAACACTCTAAACCTCCAATATTTTGAACTTTCAAAGGTTCTTTGTTTTCCTTATTATGTAATTCTACTAATTTGTCGTAGTAAGCATTGTCTTTTGTGTTAACGTCTGTCTTTCTGTGACAGTCGATACACCAACCCATCGTTAATGATGAACGTTGCTCAACAACTTCCATCTTATTGATTTCACCATGACAGTTAGTACATTCTAAACCACCTACATTAGTGTGTTGAGAGTGGTTAAAATAAGCTAAATCAGGCAAATTGTGAACTCTAACCCATTGAATAGGCTCATCGTTTTCTAAAGAACGATAGATCTTTTGAATTTCTGGAGATTCACGTTTGATAACATTATGGCAGTTCATACAAATGTTTGCAGAAGGAATGTTTGCACCTTTTCCTTTATAAACACCTGTGTGACAGTAGTTACAGTTGATTTCGTACTGTCCTGCATGCAATTTGTGAGAGAATTGGATTGGTTGCTCTGGTGCATATCCTTGGTGAATACCTACACCATAAGCAGTATCGATAGTTGCTTTACCAATCAAAAGAGTGATTAATAATGCTGCACCAGTTTTGAATGCACTATTTCCTGCTAACTTCTTTCCGTTTTCAGCAATTTTCTGAAAGAAAGGAACGTCCTTAGCTTCATCTGAATTAGGATCAATAGAAGCTAATTTTGAAAGTGAAGAAACAATTGATAATAACGCAACTAAAACAAGAATCATTACTCCTAATAATGCAACTAAAATATATTGCATCATTCCTCCGTTTGAAGAACCTTCTGCTGGAGCACCTGCTACTGCGCCACCTTCACCTGGTACGGGAGCTACTGGAGCTGCCTGTGCATCAATATAAGCAATAACACTTTTGATTTGATCTTCAGAATAGTTTGGATAAGGAGTCATCTGAGCTTGATTGAACTTCTTAAAAAGGTCGTTCGCATATTTGTCGCCAGATGCAATTACAGCCTGAGGGTTGTGTACCCATTTAACAATCCATTCTAAGGGTCTTCTTTCACCAATTCCCTTCAAGCCAGGACCAACTAGGGTCTCATCGTTTGTGTTGTGACAAGCGGCACAGTTGTTTTTGAAAATTTGTTCCCCTTCGGCTACGTCTTGTGCGTTAACATTCACAGTTGCGGCGAAGAAGCCTAAAACTGCCGTTAGTGCAACAATTTTCAAGCGTTTCATGGTTATCATAATCGTTTTATAACAGAACATTTATATAAAAATACAAGATTAAATTCAATTTTTTCAATTATCAAAACTTGAATATCCTTTTAGGAAATTAGAGACACAAGTTCTTTTTTTCTAGCAATTTTATCAAATAGACACTTTTGCGGGTCACAAAAGTACAATTGGATTATTTATGAACCAATTAATTCAATGTGCATTTTTTGCAAATTTCGTATCGCTCTCACCAATTTAGAATCTTTCTAAGCAAAGGCATAATTTTAGCACTTTATTATATTGAAATTTACGCTGATTCGTTTGTACAATATCAAGACCGCTCTTACATCTAAATTAACCGCTCATAAAGGTAATAAAGAATTGATTTTTTGCAGTACGAAAACAATATTTAGATTGATTTTATATAAGTAAAATTATCTTCAATAATCAACTAAATATTAACTCAAAGGTTTGAATTTACCTAAAAGCATAAAAAAAGCCTTTTAGCATCTGCTAAAAGGCTTTTAAATCTGAGGTCTCGAGCGGACTACATAATACAACACATATCAACCTCTTATGTATATATGGAATAAAAAGTAACAAAATAGTAACAAAACAATGCCTCTTATGATATATTGTGACGGCTTAAAGTCCATTAAATGAAATCATTTTATTTATATGATTCAGTGGGTATTGTAGCTAAATGTCTGCTTCATCTTCTTGATTTAAACGTTCAGTAAACTGCTCTATCGTTGGGAGTGCATTTTGTATCTGTGTGGGTAATTCGGTGTAAGTATATTCACTAACGCCCATAGGTTTGTTCACGTCATGCAAGGCAAAATCCACGACAACATCATTTTTACTTCTACACAACAAAATTCCAATGGTAGGCTTATCAGTTGAATCTTTTACCACTCTATCAATAGCTGTAACATAAAAATTGAGTTTGCCTACGTACTCAGGTTTGAACTTTGTTACTTTCAGTTCAATCACTACATAACATTTTAGTTTGGTATGATAAAAGAGTAAATCTGTCTTAAATAATTCTCCGCCTACATTTATCTCAAATTGTCGTCCCAAATAGGCAAAGCCTTTGCCCAACTCCAATAGGAAATGAGTGATATTCTCAATCAGTTTTTGTTCTAGCTCCAATTCTTTTACTTTACTCGAAAGTGTTAAAAACTCAAAATTATAGCTATCCTTCAACAAAGCATTGGCAAGGTCGCTTTCTGGTTCGGGCAAAGTATTTTTAAAATTAGTGATAGCTTTACCCTGACGTTGGTAAAGTTTCGTTTCAATTTGATAGTCCAAAACAGCACGACTCCAATTATTTTCTATTGTTTGTTGAACATAGAAAATAGCTTCTTCTTGATTTTTAATTCTTTGAATAATAAGGATGTGATGTCCCCATGGAATGTTAAACAATAAGGTTTCTAATTTGGAAACAAGTTGTTGCCAAATTGAAGGATTGCTATAATACTCGTAAAATGCCTTACAATATCTTAGATTTTTAGCAGAGAAACCACCTAGACTAGGGAACTCCTCTTTCAAATCCTTACTCAACTGGTCGATAAAACCACTACCCCATTTGGCGTTCTCTTGTTTTTCGACAATCTGTTTACCCAAATGCCAATAAAGCTGTATCAACTCTGAATTAACCGCCAGCGAAGCTTTAATTTGAGACTTTTTAATATTGGCTTTCAGTTCTCTAAGCCAATCTTTGTATTCTGAATGTGTGGAGATAGACATCTTATAAATAGTCTTTACATTATTAGTATCTTACGAAGATAATTCAATGCTTTCTGATACTCAAAATTATGTCAAATTGTAGATACTTATATCTATAAAACTACTTCAACATATCTGTCTAAAAAGACTAATCACCTCACAAGTCTATTTTTTTGTCCGACAAGTAATACTACTGATTTAGACGACTTCACCGTCAACTTAGACAAGTTTTACCTTTGTCGGACACTTTTTGAATCTGTATTAGACAGGATGAATGTAGTTTTAAACAGCTTTCTGACGGGTCGGACAAGTTCTATGTTACTCTAAGTCGGCTTTGATAAGTGTCTGTCAGAAACAAGAATCCATTTAAAAGAAAAAGCCCGACACTTAAAGTATCAGGCTTATAAATTTAATTTTGCTTAAATGACGTTATTTGCTCCTATCTTTATATCCATCTTTATACCCCATCTCGTAGGCTTCTGAAATCTCTTTACTATACGTTGGATGAAAATCGTCCTTTACTTTTCGCTTAATCTCTTCAACTTTGGAAAGAGGGATAGATTGTTTAAGCTTTTCTTGAAGCTGAGACTTTTCAATTTTCAGAACATCAATCTGCTTCTTAAATTCTAGTACCTTTTTTTGATATTCAGCCCAATTTTGAGTTTCTTGAAGAGGCGTTTCTAAATAGTAAAGAATATAATTTGTTAAAGAAAGCCCTGACCTTTCGGAATTTTCTTTAAGTCTTGCTTTTAGCTCTTTAGATACCCTGAATGATATTTTATCTGTTAGTTCATTATTCATACAAGTATGTAGAGATTAGACAGGTGTATATTTAACGACAGGCTGTGGATATGGACTGATTGTCGTATAATTAGCATTACTTTTTGTCTTAAATTTGAAAGCAAAAAATGTAACTAATATTAGTGTCAAAACGATTACAATCGCACCAACTACTTTTGTGGTACTTAGATTACTAGCATCTTCTTTCTCGCTGGAAAGGGCTTTGTATTGTGCGATTTTTACATCTAAAGCTTTTTCTGCCAATTTAGTTTTGGCTATATCGCCTTGGGCTTTAATTGAATTGACGGCTTCTCTTGCCTTATCTACTTCAGTTTGTGCAATTTTAACTTTGTCCCCACTGACAAATATTGAACCCACTGTTTCTGTGATAGAGCCGACGGCACTTAATATTGCGGCTATTGGTATTCCCATAGTATCTTTTTTATAAAGTGTTTTTACCTCGATTCATTTGAAATATTTGAATCTGAAAAGTATTGCTAAACTGAAACAATCCTGTTTGGAGGAACGGTAATTCCTGCTTGGAGATTTCTCGACTTACTTTTATTGATATACCAGAAAGTCAAAAATGCAAATACCACAACAGCTAGGATAATTGCGATTGTTAACCAGGGGATTTTTGAACCCTTGCTACCATTATCATTTTGGGCTACCCCAAGCTTATCAGGATTATCATTTAAGACTGAATCAATCAGCTCCTTATTTTCCTTATCTGTTTTACTTTGGGCTGTATCCATGCTGATGTCTTCTGCATTAACATATACTTTCAATGTTTTTGACGAATCATCATGGTTCTTACCATCAAGATTATAAAACGTAAAAGGAAATCTTAGAGGATAAAAACCTATACCATTCTTATATTGAATCACACCAGTAACAGAACCAGCCACAGTGTCAATTATTGATGGATTAATGGGCTGTCCTTCATGTGGCACATCGTAAGCAAACTTTTCAGAATAAGGATGACCATCATCTCTTGTTCCTTCCAGAAATTCTTCAGAAAGAAAATCTACAGGGTCGTTTAAGTCTGGTCGCCAATATACTCTTGCACCGTTTTTATTCCAGTAAACCACTGAACCTATTTTAATATTTTCCATTTTCTAGGGTTTGGGAAGGCTCATCATCATCATCATCATCGTCGTCATCATCATACGCTTCTTCGTATTCGTCCTCTTCTTCGTCGTCATCATCCCAATTCTCATCTAAACCAAAGTCTTCAGGGTCAAAACCAATGTAAAAGTTGTGAACAAGACATTTAAAGAAGTCTGCTTTTGTTTCAATTTCATAGACACTTTTAGACCCTTTGATGTTGAGCGAATGACCTCTTACTATTGGGAAAAGCTTGTCTAAAAGTATATCTTCCTCAAATTCTGAAATCCTTTGCTCTAAACCCCGGTTATAATCTTGGAGAGAAGCAATTAAGTCATCTTTTTCGGTGACGTTTACAATTCCAGCTAAAGAATTACTCTCTGTTGTTTCTTCTTCAACTATCTCTTCTTCGTCCTCGATTGAATCGCTTTCAATAAGCCAACTCAGATACTCTTCTTTGGTCATTCCAGTTGCTTTAAGCTTTTCATCAAGCTTATCTTTCACTTCTCTTTCAGCAAAAAATGTTATTGGATTTTTTTTCATGTGATTTGCTTTAAATAAAAAAACGCTGGCACTAAATGTACCAGCGTTAGCAAAGTTGAAAAGTTTTATTTTATCAGTCAGGAATCTAAAGGAATTAAAGGAAATGGCGGAGAGATATTTGTTCCGTTATGTTCAGAGAGAATATCACCTATTTCCTCAACGGTTAAACCAATATGTTCTGCAAGTAATTTAGTAGGTATTCTTGAGCCTTTTGTCTTTAGTGAAGGATTCTCTTCTTTTATAGATTGAATCGTTTTGTAGGCAAATGTCTTTTTGCACTCCATTATTACCATGACTTCTTCAATCGTGACAAAAAGAGGTGTTTTCGAGTATATAAAGTTTTCCATGATTATGGCTGATTGTTGATTAGAAATTCGTTAAAGTCTTTATAACCTTCGTAAATATTCGACCTATCTACGATTTGAAAGGAATCTGATAGCTTTTCAAGAGCTTTTATACCTTGTGTATCTCTATCCAAAAAACAATGTACTTTATCCGCTCCCTTTAGGCGTTCTTTCGCTTTATCAATATTAACGATAGAGTTCAGCACGATGATAGTATTAGATGACTTGTAAGTACCAAAAAATGAGAATGCTGAAAGTAAATCAAAAAAACCCTCAAATAAATAAATGTCTTTACTTTCTGGAACTTCAAGAGTTGTTATTCCTTTTGGAGAAGAACTACCTTTAAAATGCTGGTTTCTTAACTCAAATCCTCCCATGTCGTTTACAAAGCCTAATGAGTAATAAGATTTCTTGTTATTGGTGTAATGAACCTCTTTGAGATATTTGTATGCAATCTGAAAGGGTATTTTTCGACCTTCGCAATAACTTATCAAGGAATTGGCTTGCAATGGTTTTACGGTGTTGATTGATATAGCATTTGCATTGCTCTCAGGTGATTTTCTGCAAAAAGAAAAGGAGTTTTCAGCACTTTGAAAAATAGAACCGTTTCCCATTGTTTCCAAGTGTTTGCAGGCGGTTGCAAAATCAAAATCATTCAAGTACTGTACTAATCGGATAATGTCCCCGCTCTCATTACTGGAATAATCAAAAAATACATTTTTGTTTGGATTCACAAAAAAAGAAGGCGTTTTTTCATTGGTTTTCGGCGAATAGTAAACCAATTCTTTCCCACTGGATTTAACAGGCTCTAAACCTAAACTTTGTAAATAATCAATAATTGCGAATTGCTTTAAATCTGATATTTTCATTTTTCTTTTTGCGGAAATACTAATTTTTGAATGGAATTTAAGGCGGACGGACAAAAGGACGGACAAAAGGGGGGCATATATGGAAAGTGTCCGTCCGTCCGCTTATTAGTTAGTATGCCTGTTTATCGGAAAATTGCAACAATAAAAGGCGGACAGACGGACAACGGACATCTTATATATATTTGTCCGTCCGTCCATATACAGGCACGGGCGGAAACATAGAAAAAGTACAAAAAAAATTAAAATTTAAGTTCTGGATTGGGGCTTTCATAGTAGTAAATTTTTCTGTCTATTCCGTCTCTCTTTTCGTCCTCAATTCTTAGTAGTGAACTTTTGGTTATGCCTTCAAAAAGTCTGTCATTTCTCTTTCGTATGCCATCTTTTGAAATGGTTGATTTTGGTTTAGGTGCGTGAATAGATATTTGTCTTTTGAGTTCATCACTTTGCAAACCTATACCCTTGATATTCTTGTAAACTTCATCAAGTATCTGTATGTACTCATACTTTTTGTTTAAATATTTGTCCTCTGATAGCTTTTCAATTTTCTCAATAATTTCAGCACTGCATGACACTGGTTTCCCTTTTTCGTTGAAATGCCAATAAATAGGGTCTATTCTCTTTGAGCCTCTAAGGTGTGTTGATGTGATTGAATGTACTTTCTTTTCTTCTTCGTACTTAATAGAAATAGCCCCCTGACATTTTCGGGCGGCTTCACTTCCTATGTGACCTCTCATTTTGCCATTACCACCCCCTCCGTTTTCATGGATAAGGCAAACAATACAAGTATCGTTTTCGTAGCTCATTCTCATTAAATATCTTACAATTTCGTTGCTGGCTGTTTCATCGTTGGCACTTGGTAAAAAATCTGTTACACCATCAATTATCCATAAATAAGCATCATTGTAGTGATGGAAAAGGGTTCTTAAATATTCCATATTATCCGAATGGCTAAACGGTCTAAGATTCAATACAATGAGGTTTTCAGGCTGTTTGTTTAGTCCTGCTATTTCAAGTATTGAATTAATCATTTTTTGAGTATCTGAGGGGTTTTGTTCGGTATCAAGGTAAATTACCTTTTTACCTTTGCAATACTCTGAACGTATAGAAATTGTGTCACAGCTTTCAGGAACTTCTTTCATTAAAGCCGTTGCAATCATAAATCTTGTTATTGTTGATTTCCCTGCTTTTGGCAAACCAGAAACAAACGATATATCGCCATTTACACCGAATGTTGATTCACCTACTCGTATAACTGGCTTCATGTCTGAATACTGAGTTGATACATTAACCTTAATGTTTTCAATATCTAATAAATTATACTTAAAGGTTTCAGAATCAACCGATTTACTTTTTTTCAGCTTGTATTCTTGGGGTATTTCTGTATCTTTGTACATGATATTATTCGCCATAATACTACTGTATCGGATAATGGGGATTATCTACCGATACTGATTATTTTATCAAATTAAACGAGTTGCAATAAAGTCAAAACCCTCTTTAAATTGGATTTATAGAGGGTTTTGACTTTTTCATTTTGGGGCTTTCTCTTTCCGCAGTTCTGCTAAAATACTGAGTAATTTGTTGTAATCATCAGCCATTTGCATCCGCTCGTGACTTTCATCTATGTCCGCAAGTTCACTACTTACGTAGCCTACATACATCCGTTTCAACGATTTTTCAATTTGGTCGATATTTTCAATTTCTAATGATTCCATCTGATTATGATTTAAGTTGATTTTGTATTATTTATTGACTGGAACTCTAATTGTGATTTTGTTTCGATTATCGTGTTTTGCTATAATCTTTACTTCTGAGGTTGAAAAATCTTTCCCCAGCTCCTTTGCAAGCTTTCTCTCTTTTTTTCTGCGGACATTACGCTCACTTATCATTGGAGTTTTGGGAGATTTTAAACCGATAAGTCGAGAATAATCTTTTGCTGATATTTCCATAGTTATTTAGTTGAGAAGTCATTTGGAAACATTGAAGCTATTTCAGAACGGAGAACATAGGTTTTCCTTCCATTAGGGTCGGGTTTAATTGGATGGAGATAACCTTGCTCTACCCAAGAGTAAAACTTATTCTTACTAATCTTAAGCGTTTCACAAACTTCTTTTGGAGTCAAGTATTCCCCAACAGGAGCAGATACTCGTGTTGTAAATTGTTTTTCAATTTTATCCAATCTTGACAGTATGATTCCTAGTATTTCGTTCTGATTTACCATGTTGAGTTTTTTTTAGTTCAATATGTTGGCAAATATAATAGCATTTGTGGTAATAAAAATATTATTACCACAAATGCTGTACAAAAAATTAATTGTTAAAAAAAAGAGCTAAAATCTCATTTATAATCGAGTCATAATAAGGAGTTTTATAAACTATTTTCCTGTATTCTATCTTATTTTTAAAATCTTTAAGCATATCATCTGCAATTTCATTAATTGCGAATATCTCTTCATCTGACAAATTATTAATATTTTGGTTTGCAGTAATTTGAAAACATCTACTGTAAATCTGAAAAAATGACAAAAAAAGTGGGGAAAAATCTTTTAGAATATACCACAGGTCGTAAGCGTTTCCTTTCTCCCAGTCAAGCGACCTCAGATACACGTATGAAAGTCCATTGTTGCTATTTGATTCTTTCTCTAATAAGCCTTTTAATCCAATCTTAAGATATTCATTTACACTATCACTTATTTTAGTGTTGTATAACTCAAACCAAAAAATAACATCCTTAATGTCAAAGTCTGACTTATTGAAAGGGTTTAATTCTGTAACAATAGTATATAATAGCATTTTTTCTGTAATAACAGACCATGATGGCTCAAGATAAGAATCAAGAGAAGATTTCTCTACTATGGGTAAAAGCCCCTCATTTAGTTCTTTAAGCGTATGGAAGTTAATAGATTGTTCAAGAATATTGAAGTCATCCATTGTCATCATGTTTTTTATTGATAAGCTTTTCCCTTTTGTAGCCTGTCGCTTTACAGTAATCTTAAAATATAATGGATATAGTTTTTCTCCTGACTCTGAAATTTTAGGTTTCAAATCAGTATTTAGGTAATATCTTATAGATATTTTACCTTCTGAATTATTTGTAGGATAAACTAAAGTTGGCATATCCATTTACTCCCATTTAATTTTACTAAGCTCTTGTTTTTTCATTTCGGGTGTTAGATGCAAATACTTTTGTGTAGTGGTTAGATAGGAATGTTGCATTTCATCTTTAACCACTGTGATAGGTGCTTTACTAATCATAATCGTTCCGAAAGTATCTCTTGAATCTTTAAACCGTAAAGGCTTGTTAATATTGGCTTGCTTTGCCAATGCTTTAAGGCTGAGATTCACTTTAGGGTTAGTTAGTCCTTTAAACAAAGTAGTATTGTTTAAAGGCATATACTTTAAGGCTATCATTTGTGGTTTACCTGCAAACAATTTAAACAAATACTTTTCCCCAAATTTGCTCGTCTTGTTTGCTTGATACTCAAGTATTAAGCCCTCATTTGTATTATGGAAGTGCGAAGGCTTTAATTTATACACATCGTTAAACCTTAACCCTGTGTAACATCCAAACAAAAACATATCCCTGCAACGCTCCAACATTTTTTCATTTGCATTGAAAGTTAGCTCTTCAAGTCTTTTCAATTCTTCTTCTGTACAGAACTGTGATTTGAACGGACTTTTATTTACACTAAAATCATTATAGGGGTTATCCTGTGGCAATATTAAACGGCTCTTTATTGCTTGAATAATATACTTTCTAATATGCTTATGATGTTTAGCGATAGTATTTGTGTGTAGGCTTTTAGTATTCAGAAAGAATTCAAACTTTTGAATCATTGAGTATTTTACCTCAGAAAATTTCACATCAACACAAAACTCTTTAAAATAGTCTAAAGTCAACTTTCTGGTTCTCCAAGAAGGTTGTTTTAATGCTCTTTCTGCTTCGAGCTGGTCGGTATAGAATTGTGTAAAAGAAACCTGTTTAAGTGGTGGCTCAGGGACTTTACTATTTTGACAATCAAAATCTTTTAACGTAAAGCCTTTATTCGTAATTCTAAAGTCTGACTCAAATGTCTGAAGTTCATGTATCAATGTTTGGCAATTCCTTTTTATTGCCTTGTCTTTTGGCTGTTGCTTTTCAGAATCCCATCTGTCAGGTGTAACACTAAAGCCTGTTTGTTTATACCTTGCTTTTCCGCTTTGGTACATTCTTATTTCAACGGGAGCTTTCCCATCTTTGTTAAGATGATTCTTTCGATTAAATCGTAAAGAATACTCTATACACTGTTCCATAGTATGACTGTTTTAAATTACAGCCGTAAACGTAGGAATAAAAAGCTTGACTCTATTGGTAACAAAATGAGTAACAAACCTAATGAACTTTATAGTACTTTAATACACTAAAATAGGTCTTTAAAGTATTCTTTCTGCACCTTAAAAACAAGTAAAGCCTTGAAAATCAAGGCTTTAAGTTAATCATTTGGAGGTCTCGAGCGGATTCGAACCGCTGTGGAAGCTTTTGCAGAGCTCTGCCTAGCCACTCGGCCACAAGACCATTTGATTGGAGTGCAAAATTAATACAAAAAATATAAAAACAAAAGACTCTTTGATATTTATCTTAAATCTTTCAGAAAAGATTTTCAAAACACTTTTATGAAAAAGCATAATATCCTTATAATAAGGTTAATATCACAAGAAAACATCCATAAAACAAAAGCGTTCTGAGAATCAATGACTCTCAGAACGCTTTAAAATTATATCAAAATTAGATTATTCAGCAGCGTTTGCTTTTTTGTCTAATTTCTTTTTCGCTTCTTCACGAGCTGAATCTTCCATTTGAGCTTTCAATGCTGAAAGAGCATCTAAATCACCTAAAGTAGATTTTTCAGTATTATCAGCTAATTTCTGAACGTCTTTAGCTGTTTTTTTCTTCTCTTCAACTACTGCTTCTTCTTTCGCATCGTTATATACTCTCAAGTGAGAAAGAACAATTTTGCGATCTTCTTTTTGGAATTCAATTACTTTGAAATCTAATTGTTCACCGATTTCAGCTACTGAACCATCTTCTTTCGCTAATTGCTTCAATGGAGCGAATCCTTCAATTCCGTAAGGCAACTCTAAAGTAGCTCCTTTATCATTCTTCGCAACTACAGTAGATTTATGTACTGAACCTAAAGTGAAGATTGATTCGAAAGTATCCCAAGGGTTTTCTTCTAATTGTTTATGTCCTAAAGCTAAACGACGATTATCAGCATCTAATTCAAGAACGATAACATCTAATTTTTCGCCAACTTTAACGAATTCAGATGGATGTTTGATTTTCTTAGTCCAAGATAAGTCAGATACGTGAACTAAACCATCAATACCTTCTTCTAATTCAAGGAATAAACCGAAGTTAGTTAAGTTACGAACAGTTCCAGTATGTTTAGAACCTATAGCATAACGAGCTAACAAATCTTGTTTAGTCCAAGGATCTTCAGTTAATTGTTTGATACCTAAAGACATTTTGCGTTCAGCACGGTCAAGTGTTAACACAACTGCCTCGATAGTATCACCCACTTTCAAGAAGTCTTGTGGATTACGTAAGTGCTGTGACCAAGACATTTCTGAAACGTGAATCAAACCTTCAACACCTTGAGTGATTTCTAAGAATGCACCGTAATCAGCAACGTTTACAACTTTACCTTTTACTTTAGAACCAACTTCAGTTGTTTCTGCTAAAGCATCCCAAGGGTGAGCTTGCAATTGTTTCATACCCAATGAAATACGTTTCTTGTTCTCATCGAAGTCCAAAACAACCACTTGGATTTTTTGGTCAAGTTTAAGCATTTCTTGTGGGTGGTTGATACGACCCCATGAAATGTCTGTAATGTGAAGTAAACCATCTACACCACCTAAGTCGATGAACACACCGAAATTAGTCATGTTTTTGATTACACCTTCAAGTACTTGTCCTTTTTCAAGGTTAGTCAAGATAGACTGACGTTGTTGTTCAAGGTCTTTCTCGATTAACACTTTGTGAGATACAACTACGTTATCGTTAGCGTGGTTGATTTTAACCACTTTCACTTCCATTTTCTTACCTACAAAGATATCGAAATCACGGATTGGTTTCACATCAATTTGTGAACCTGGTAAGAATGCTTCTACACCATAGATATCCACGATTAAACCACCTTTAGTACGACGTTTCACGAAACCATCAATAACGATGTCTTGTTCAAGAGCATCTTCGATGTTTTTCCAAGCAGTCATTACTTTAGCTAATTTACGAGAAAGAATCAATTGACCTGATTTGTCTTCTTGGTTTTCTACGTAAACATCTACTACATCACCTACTTTCAAATCAGGCATATCTCTGAATTCAGAGGTTGGTACAAGACCATCTGATTTGAAACCAATATTCAAGATAATTTCACGGTCAGTAATCCCTACGACTGTTCCTTTTACTACTTGTTTCTCAGTAACTAAATTTAAAGTTTCCTCGATTAGAGCCTCCATTTGAGCTCTTTGCTCAGCAGAATAACCTCCACCGATACCTTTTGTGCCGACTAAATCCCAGTCGAAATCTGCTAATTGGTTAGCCATGTGTTTGATTAAAAGCCCTTTATACATCAACGTCACGGGCAAAAGACGAAGAAATTAAGTGAAATTCCCTAAAAGTAGTACTTTATGGGGGTGCAAAGATAGAAAAAATATGTAATGATTTGATAATGAGGAAGAAAAATATTTTTCAGGTTATAAATTAGCTTAAAAACTAAAATAGCTATCAGAAAACAAATAGTTAACATAAGTAAAGTAGCTACACCTTTTATTTTCTGATTTACAATTATTTAGTAATCCTTTAATTTCTCCTCTTGATTTTTTCTATTTTCTTTGTAGAATATTTATACAATAATCTTTATTATACTACATGAAACATTTCTACTCGTTGCTGGTCACTACATTATTTTGTATCAATTACGCTACATTTAGCCAACAAGTATCCTCTAATTCACCTGTTTGTTTGGGCAATCCCCTTGAACTCAAAGCCAGTGGTGGAAAAACATTTGTATGGAAAGGACCAAATGGCTTTACTTCCACCCAACAAAATCCAAGCATCGAAAAAACTATCTCCGAGAATGCTGGTAGTTACAGTGTTACTATTGATGGAACTACAACATTATCTGTTGATGTGAAAGTTGGAAAAACCTACTTTGGTAAACAGGTTGTCTATAATTCTGTTAGCGGAAATATCCTTTACCTAAGCACTTATCCTTCAGCTGCTAATGATTTAGCTTTTAGGTATTCATGGTCTGGTCCAAATAACTTTACTTCTCAAGATGCCTTTTCGAGCATAAAAGGATTCGACAAAAAAGCCCAAGGAAAGTACACAGTGACAATGACAGATGAGTTTGGATGTATTTCGGAGGAATCGACCGTTGTAGCATTAAATACACCTGACTGTCCTTATTCAGTGAGATTATATGTTGAAGCTGGAGATAATAGTACCTATTACAACTACTACAATGAAGATGAGATTTCTTCTGTAAAAATTTGCAAAGGAACTTCTACGACTTTGAGAGTAGATACTTCTTACTTTGGGAAATGCAAAGTACAATGGTATAAAAGCAACCAATTATTAACTGGAGAAAATGGGGTAAAATTACAAATTAAAGAAGATGCCGTGTACTACGCCAAAATCACCAATTCAACCTGCGAATATCAAAGTGCTAAACTAGAAATCCTTAGTAAAACATCTCCAAATATCTCCATTTATTCATACGGTGGCGATGAAAGCCAAATTGCTATTTGCAACATTGAAGGACAAGTTACATTAGGTGTCTCTTTAGAATATTTATCCGTAGATAATTATTCTTATCAATGGCTAAAAAACGATAAAATTATTGAAGGTGCCACTAGCTACAGTTATTTAGCTGAAGAAGTAGGAGAATATAAAGTTATTGGAAAAACAGGCTTATGTGCAGCAGTTTCTTCTCCTATTAAAATTATCAGTACTGATAAAATATCTGCAAAACTATCTTTTTTCGCAAATTCTTATGATAGCTCATCTAGAGTTACATCGGATATTTCCAAAATAAGAGAATTAAAAGTTTGTACAAATACTCCTATCAACTTCAACTTACTTGTACAAGCAATCGGGAATCAAGAAATATATTTAAATGGTAAACTACAAAGCTCAAATAGCAATGTGTTTACAGCCACTCAAAGTGGTACTTACAAATTAAAAGTAAAACAAGGGCAATGTTTAGCCGAAGACAGTCTAAAAATAACAATAGGAAAATCGTTCACTATTCCATTGATACACGAGGCAACACTTCCTTTTTATTATGGAACAACACTTGCCAATACGTATTACTATCCTGATTATAATTATTCAAATGCTTTGTCATATAATAACTTCAAGTGGTATAAGGATGACAAACTGTACTCGGAGCAATCAACCTTCACTCCAATTATTGCTGGAAATTATCAATTAAAATACTTGGATAACCAAACCGATTGCATAGGAGAATCAAGGATTATAAAAATTGATAAACCTTTTGTAGCTCCAAAATTTACAATCAAAAGCCAAAAAATAACTGTTCTCTGTGAAGGCAATTCACTAACATTAAATCCCAACATTTGTTACAATAATGATATTATTTGGAAAAAAGATGGAAAAAAAATACCTAAGCTCCATGATGGTTGTGATATTACAGTCAATGAAGTAGGAAAGTATTGGTATGAATTTTCGAGTGGAACTAGTACTTATTATTCTGATACCATCGAGATAAAAACAGAAAAAAAAATTAATATCTCTGTAAAAGACTCTTGTTTAGCTAGTAATACATTTACTTTGATCACCAATGCAATCCCTGATGGAAAGTACCAGTGGTATCAAGATAAAGAGTTGATAAAAGGTGCTACAAATAACTCCTTCAACACAACTCAATATGGGAATTACTATGTACAGGTAGTTAAAAATAATTGTGTCAATCTATCTAAGGAAATTAGTATAGGTATTTCAATTCCTAGTACACAAAACATTTGTAGGAATGATTCTATTATTTTTACCCCTAAAGGAACTCTTAAAACGGTAGAATGGACTGGCCCCAATAATTTTAACGCCAAGATTATAAATCCTAAAATACCTAAGTCAACAACAGCGATGTCTGGGATTTACACCATCAAAGGAGAAACTTCTAGTGGTTGTGTTATTTCTACACAAAGTCGTGTAATTGTTAATGATTTACCAACGATGAATCTACAAAAAACAATAATAGCTTGTGAAGGTTCAGACTTTGAGTTCCCTCGCCCAACATCAATTTTAACAGATAGTACTGAAACGGCTGATTATTTTACTATTACTTATCCAAATGGCACTCAATTTAAAATTGAATCATATAGCTCTGCTCTTTTACCTGTATTTAAAAACATTTCTTCCAAAAATGCTGGTACTTACAAAGTTGAAGGCTTTTCCAATAAAGGTGGATGTTCTGTAACAGGTACGACACAACTATCAGTAGTAAATTCAGCAGAATGCCGAAGTATAACATTAGGAAATCTCAATCCAAGCTATTTAAAACCTGGTGTATGTGTAAATACTGAAATTGAAATTCCTTTTACTACAACGGGGACTTTCCCTGTTGGAACAAAGTTTAAAGTAATCACAACTGAAAATATCATATTAGGAGAAGGTACTAAAAGCCCAATCAAAGTTAAAGTACCACAAACTTTTTACAGTTTTGAAATTCGAGTCGTTTCAGAAGATAAGACAGTAAGCTCTCTTAAATCCAGAATTAATCTTAAATCACATTGGCTTGATTATGAATTTATAAGTGATAGGCTATACTCTGCAAATGATTACTCTATGAGCGATATTATTGCATGTGATAGTGCCCATATTTTGTCTCTTTTTAACTCAAAACTTACAAACTTTCAATGGTTTAGAAACAATATAAAAATACCTAATGTCAATACCTACAACATACAAGCTAAACAAAGTGGAAGTTATACGCTAAAGTTTGAAACGGAATATGGCTGTATTTGGGAAACAAAACCAATTAAAGTAACACTTGGACAATTCCCCAAACCAATAATAAGCGGAAGAAATGAACTTTTATGCGGAGAAGAAACGGCATCTATTAACATAAACTCTTCAGCTGGGAATATTATTTGGAAAAGAGACGGAATAATACTCGCAGGTAAAAATGCTAGTACCCTTAATGTAAATCAGGTAGGGAAATACGTAGCTACCATTCAAAACAATCAATGTTTGGCTATTTCATCAGATACCTTAGAAATCACCCAAAGCACCAGTAATAAGTTAAAAACAAAAATTGTATATAGTTACTGGACGGTTGGATGTTCTGAGTTCAAAGCTGATTTGTATGCTAAAAGTGGCTATTCAAGTAAAAAGCTAAACTATCAATGGTTTAAAAATGGCATTGAAATTCCTGATAATAATGATAGTCTTTTAATTGTAACTGAAAAGGGTAAATATTCTGTTAAAATAAGCAATGGTACATGCGAAGGGTTTTCAGAAGAAGTAATTCTTGATAGACCTTCGATTCAAAAAATATTCTACTACTATAACAATGCTAATGTTAATATAGAAAAAGAAGTCTGCGAAGGATCAAATATTATATTGAATCTCAACAATTATTTACCAACCTCAATATCAAACGAATTTACCAAGGACTCGTCTAAAACTAATTATAATCTTGTTAGAAATACAATCTTTTGGTATCGAGATGGTAAACAAATCAATGAAATAGAATATCCATCAAAACAGGGTAGTGTTTATACCGAAAAGGATGCGGATAAAATTTATTTTTACTCTGAAAATGGCAAAAGAATTAACGATGCTAGTATCTCAAGCAAAACGTCAGGAAAATATTTTACTGTTATCAAGGCTTTGTACGAAAACGGGGAAGAATGTGTTTCATCAACCGATACTGTTGACATTAAGTTTAGTAAGCGTATACAACTAGTAAATGATTATTCTTATGATAAAAATTTGAAATATATACCTATTGCAAGTTGTCAAGATTCAGTAACTATTCGAGGAAACTCTAACTCAATTTCAGCAAACAGTTATGAAGGTCCTGTTAATAATCAAAGAGCAATTGGATATACTTGGAAAAAAGATGGGCAAATATTTAAGCCATTGAATAATCAAGAAAGTACACAATCTATTACTACTAACCAAGAAGGTACTTATGTTTTAGAAACCCAATACAAAGGTGGTTGTGTTTCTCTTTCACAACCTTATAAAATCTCCTTGGGCAAACTGGTAGTTTCGATAAGCAGCAGTCAACCGACTTATGACTATAACATTTGCGAAGGTGACAAGATTATATTTAATGGCATTGCATCCACTAGTATTATTGATACTAATAAAATAGTGTACAAATGGCTTAAAGATGGAACTAGTCTTAGCAATTTATCCTACATAACCACAAGTAAAGCCGGAGCATACCAATTAAAAGCGAGTCAGGGCAAATGTGAAGGAACTTCTGAAACCATTAAGGTGAATTTCGTTAAAATCCCAACCAGTATTAGTCCTAAAGACTCTATTACCTTTTGCGATAATGCTACGGTTGAACTGATTGCTAGTAACGAAACGGGCTTAAAATATCAATGGGAACTAAATAACACAAGTATCAAAGACGCTAATGCTTCCACTTTTAAAACAAATAACTCAGGCATTTATAGGGCTTTATTAAGAAAAGGTGAATGTTGGGATTATTCAGAGAAAGTAAAAACTATCGCCTTGCCTACTATTTTACCCAAAGCGACGCTCACGGGCGACCAAAGTATTGATTATGACAAAGAAACTAAAATCTCTGTCAGTTTAAATTCTTACGCTCCGTGGACTTTAACATTTTCGGATGGGCAAATATTTACAGCTACAACTTCGCCGTTTGAAGTCAGTGTAAAACCGCTTTCAACCACTACTTATGCTCTTAGTGAGGTGAAAAATATTTGTGGTATCGGTACAACAGAAGGTTCTGCTAAAATTGAAGTAATTATACTTGCCAATGATATTGAGAAAGATATTAAGGTAGAAGTATATCCGATTCCTACTTCCGAAACTTGCAATTGGAAAATAAGTACTGATAAACCTGAAAAAGTATATCTGACACTCTACGATGTAAGTGGAAAAAATATCCTAGAACAAACTTCCGAAAATCGCTCACAAAGTCATTCAGGAGTCATTGACCTTTCTAAAATCAATGCTGGAACATATTTTTTGAAAATTGATGTAGGTAACAAAAACATTACTCGTAAAATTATTAAATACTAATTCTTACAAACTAAATAGAGCCACCCATTTTCATGAGTGGCTCTATTTAGTTTTAAAACTTCAAGTTAGCTGGTAAATATTTCTTCACTAACTCTTTGTAATATGGTTTCAAGGCTTCTGTATCTGGAGGAACTGGAAGTTTTGAATACAAATCATAAGGATTGAATTTCTTCACCCATTCAAACATTTCGTGGTCATGCTCATCCATTAAATGTTCGTAAGCATTTTCACGGTGCTGTGAATAAAATGAGTGATAGCGAATCATATACAAAGCTGGCTCTGGCAAATTATCTTTCACCATTTGATATAAATACTCATCATGTCCCCACGACATATCAACGTTTCTTAAACCGCAGTTTGGTGAATAAACACCATATTTAGTATTGAAACGTTCGTCGTGTGCATCTGGATTTGCCTCAAAGTATTCTGAATAAACAATTTTATCTGAATGCTTACAGCCTACAGGGAAAGTATCACCTACTACAGCCCATTGTGGTTCACCGAACAAACAAAGTACTTTACCCATATCGTGTAATAAACCTGTTAATACAAACCAATCTGGATGTCCGTCTGCACGGATAGCTTCCGAAGTTTGTAATAAATGTTGCCATTGGTCTAATGAAGTATCAGGGTCAGAATCATCAACCAGTGAATTCAAGAAATCAAAAGCATCCCAAATCGGCATTTCTTTTTTATCGAACTTCAAAAACTCTGCTTGCTTTTGCTTCACAAAGTCATAAGTTTGATATTTGTGATTCAAACGATAAAACTCCCGAACAGTATCTCTTTCAGGATTATCATAATTACGATACTCGTCTTTTGTCTTTTTAAAAGTAGTATCTTCTTCAGGATAACGCTGCAAAACGTCGTCTTCCCAAACCTCTAAGCTCGCTAAGGGAGCGATTTCTTTTTCTGAAAATTCCATAAGACCAAAACAGATTAAATGGCTATAAATTAAGATATTGAATAAAAAAATAGATAATTGTACTCACAAAATATATTTTTCAAAAGTATGAATTTTCTAGCACAATTTTAGAAATTCAGACTTTTTGATTTACCAAAAAACAGTATAAAGTGCTGCTAAAACGCCACAAATAAGCACCGAAACAACCACAAAAGAATCTGAAACCTTAAACATACTCGAATCTATGGCTAAACCTTTTGTTTCTTCTTTTTTTCTGCCTTCAATTAAAGAAACTGTCACCATTAAAACGACTAAAATCAGATAAACCCAAAGTGTTCTGTCTAAAAAAGGAATTGGCTCGGTTCTTATCCATTCTGGTAACATTTTGAACAAAAGTGATAGAGGTAAAGTCAACACGGCAGCAACGATAGCGGCATTTGAAGTAGTTTTTTTCCAGAATAATCCTAAAGAAAACAATGCAAATGCACCCGGCGTAATATAATTTGAATATTCTTGAATGAATTGATAAGCCTGTTCAAGATGGCGAAGCTGTGGCGTAACCAACAAGGCAATTGCAAAAGAAACCCAAACGGCGTATCGTCCTACCAAAACAGTATTTCGCTCAGTAGCGTCTTTCTTCAAGATTTTTTTATAAATATCTAAACTGAAAATCGTAGCAATACTATTACACTTACTTGCCAAAGATGCTACAATTGCTGCGGTGAGTGCCGCAAAAGCTAGTCCTTTTAAACCAATAGGTAATAAATTCATTAAAGATGGATAGGCATGGTCGGGCTTCACGACTCCGTTCAAATCTACCATTTCTTGTTGCAATGAACCGTTGCTATATAACACATAAGCCGCAATTCCCGGAATAACGCAAATTAATGGAATTAATAATTTCAAAAAGGCTGCAAAAATAATCCCGCTTCTTGCTGTTTTTAAATCTGCTCCCAAAGCTCTTTGAACAATGTATTGATTACAACCCCAATAATTCAAATTGTTTATCCACATCCCCCCTATCAAAATTGATAATCCGGGCAATTCATAATAGTACTTATCTCCTTTTGAGAATATCATGTGGAAATGGTCATCGGCTTTGGTTTTTAGTAAAGATAAACCATCGAAAACACCATCGCCTCCAAATTTATCTGAAACCATATTTAAAGCTAAATAAGTTGTGGCTAATCCTCCCAAAATCAATACAACTACTTGAATAACATCAGTATAACCGATTACTTTCATTCCTCCAAGTGTGATTAATATCGCAAAAATGGCTAAAGCAGCCATACAATATTCAAATTGTAAACCTGTAATGGTTTCTAATGCCAAAGAGCCTAAATATAAAATAGAAGTAAGGTTGATAAATACATATAACAAAAGCCAGAATACTGCCATAATCGTCGCTACGGTATCGTTATATCGTAATGACAATAATTGCGGCATGGTGTAAATTTTATTTTTCAGATAAATTGGAATGAAAAAAACTGCCACAACAATCAAGGTGGCTGCCGACATCCATTCATAAGAAGAGATAGCTAAACCAATGGCAAAGCCCGAGCCTGACATTCCAATAAAGTGTTCTGCTGAAATATTTGAAGCAATTAAAGATGCTCCGATTGCCCACCAAGTAAGTGAACCTTCGGCTAAAAAAAAGCCTTTTGTGGTTGAGTTTTTTGTTTTGTCTCGCTGAAATACCCAATAGCCATACGAACCAACAAGTATTAAATACAATGAAAAAACGACGTAGTCGAGCTGATGAAGGGAATTCATATTAAATGGATAAAATCTAAATTATTCTAAGATATATCTAAAAGTAAATTTTGTTATTTTTTACTCGTTTTCCCTCAATTTTATCAAAAACACTGTCCTGATAACACAGACCTCCGCTTAAATACTTTAGCCTTTGATTAAGTCGTTTAAAGAAAGACTAACAATTCTCTATTATGCTATTTCAAAAACATATCTCATTTCTTAGCGTTTTGTTGCTTTGCTTTTGTTCTAAAAGTATGGCACAAACGCCTTCTTTAAGCCAATTATTTTATCCAAATATTACGTTACGAGCTGAGTTTATGCCCGAAACTTCAATGTCGAATGGACAAAAATTTGGTTTCAACAGAAGTACAGCTTTAGGAATTATTCCTTTGAGTACAGAAATTCAGGCAGGTATTGGTTTCGGGAAAAAGGCTGATATTCAGGCGAAGCATTCTCTATTAGTGGCAAATCTTGCCCAAATCAACACCACAATTGATGGCAAAGATGACCCAACTGGTGGATATAAAACTTTAGGCATGACTTATGTACAACTTAAAGCAAGTCTGCGAGAAAAACTTTGGGTTTATGCTGTTGGCGGAGGTATTACACAAACAAATGAAACCTTTTTGAATCCACAACCTTACTTTTATGGTGGAGCCGCTCGTTTACGAATTCTGGGTTTAAAAACACAAATACTTTATGGCACAGCCATTATTTATAACCAGAAATTCAGAATTATTCCTGTTTTTGGTTTCACAAAAGCACTCGGAAATGATTGGAAGGTTTCTGGCATTTTGCCTTTCAGAGCCAGCGTTGGCTATAAAGTAAATCCTTGGCTTCATCTGGATTTCAACTCGGTTTACGATGGATACAGTGCTGGTTATCAAGAATATGTAATTTCAGAAAAAATGATTCGTCGTCAAAATTATCAACAAGTTAGGTTTACCTTATCAGGCAATGCACATGTGTTGAATGTTTTTAACCTTGGTATTGAAGGTGGTTTAACGGAGTTTAGAAAAGTAAAAACCTTTAATGCTGCTAACGAAAACCTTAGTACTTCAAGCTTACCTGTTGCTCCATACATAGGTTTTAGCGTAAGATATATCACAAGTAAATCAAAAATTTCTTCCAAATTTCTGAAAAGTACTGGCATAGATTTTTAAGGTCATTGATAACATTCTGAAAAACAATAGTATCAATTCAACCTTATAAAAAATACATTTGGCGGAAAATATGATTTATAAAAATTCAAGAATTTTTCTTAGTTAATGAAGTAAAACCTTTCTAAATTTGGAGAAGATAGCTCAGCGATAATATCAACACGAGCTTCTATCTAATACGTATTTTGTACCTGCCTAAGAGCCCACTAAAAAATTCTATCTGATTATTTTATTCCTTGAAACATCGCTTGTCTTGAAAAAGACGAGCTTATCAAAAACATCAAGTTTTTTCCGAAAAAATATAACTTCATCGCTACTTTTGATGTTCTGTTAAATAGTGATTTGAAGATTAAAAACCTACATTACTTTAATCGTTAATTAAACAAACGATAGTTTTAGTAGCTAATAAATCGAATTTAAAGCAATAAAAATATTGTTCAGTAAAACACTGGCAAACAAAAATTCCCTTAAAAACCATGACAAACATTACGCAAATAGAGCCCCTTTTAGTTGAAGACCCAAACCGCTTTGTATTGTTTCCAATTAAGCAAAATGATATTTGGCAATTCTATAAAAAAGCGGAAGCTTCTTTTTGGACTGCTGAAGAAATAGATCTTCAACAAGATTTAGCCGACTGGGAACATCGCTTAAATGATGGAGAAAGACACTTTATCTCGCACGTATTGGCATTTTTTGCAGCTTCAGATGGTATCGTCAATGAAAACCTTGCGGTAAATTTCCTTTCTGAAGTACAATATGCTGAAGCAAAATGCTTCTACGGATTCCAGATTATGATGGAAAATATCCATTCTGAAACGTACTCTTTGTTGATTGATACTTATATCAAAAATCCAGTAGAAAAAGACAAAATGTTGCGTGCAGTTGATACAATTCCTTGCGTAAAGAAAAAAGCTGACTGGGCATTGCGTTGGATTAACGATGGAAACTTTGCAGAGCGTTTAATTGCTTTTGCTGCCGTAGAAGGAATTTTCTTCTCAGGTTCATTCTGTTCAATTTTCTGGTTGAAAAAACGTGGTTTAATGCCAGGTTTATCATTCTCGAACGAATTGATTTCAAGAGACGAAGGTCTTCACTGTGATTTTGCTTGTTTGCTTTATACAGACCATATCCAAAATAAACTAGACCCATCATCGGTTTACAAAATCATTATGGATGCTGTAACTATCGAGAAGGAATTTGTAACAGATGCGCTACCAGTATCATTGATTGGTATGAATGCACAATTGATGTGCCAATACATCGAATTCGTAGCTGACCGCTTATTGTTGGCTTTAGGCTTACAAAAACAATATAACGCTACCAATCCTTTCGATTTCATGGAAATGATTTCATTACAAGGAAAAACAAACTTCTTTGAAAAAAGAGTGGCAGAATATCAAAAATCAGGCGTTATGTCTGAGAAAGAATCAATGTCATTCTCTTTGGATGAGGATTTTTAGGCGATTATCTCTAGCATTAACGACAAAGCCCTCAGCACAATGAATGTCTGAGGGCTTTTTTGTTTACAACAAAGCTCATATTTACTCCAAATGGATTTATATTTGTGTTATCATCATATACAAGGAACAATATGTCTCACAAAGCTGAAACAATCAATGAAATAGACCAAGCAGTTAAATTTAATGAGCCTATTGGTCCAAGTCATTCTTTTTTTACTGATTTTTCGGGATTGAGGGGTGAATTTGAGGATAGAATTGTTTACAAAAATTTGAATGTTGAAAAGGAAAATGGTATTTTCTCTTTCAATCCAGCTATTAATGGTAGCAACAAATCCATTCTTTTTCTGGGTGGAATGCGTGGCTCTGGCAAAACATCCGAACTAGCCAAATATGCCGAAAAACTCAATAGTCCTCAATGCTTTTTTTGTGTTACTTGTAATATCGACCAAGAGTTAGATTTGAATGAATTGGAGTATATGGATATTCTGATACTTCAATTAGAGCAACTAACCAAGCGGCTGAGCGAATACGATTTAACCATTAATGAAGGTATCAAAGAACGATTAGAAACTTGGTTTGCCAAACGAGAAACAGAAATAAAAAGGGATTTAAAAGTAGAAGCAGAACTGGAAGCAGGTATTGAAATCAGCACAAAAAATCCACTTTTTAGTTTGTTAAACATCTTTGGAAAATTTAAAACTGGAGTAGTGGGTTCAAATGAAAGAGCAAACATCGTCAGACAAAACCTTAAAAATAATTTCAACTCTTTTGCTACTATTTTTAATGAGTTTATTGAAGAAGTAAATGTCTCACTTCGTGATAATCACATCGCTCAAGAAATTCTTTTTATTGTTGATGGTTTAGAGAAAACGCTGAGTGCTAATACTCGCAAGAAAATCATTATAGAAGAACAAAACCGCATTGATAAAATTAAGGCTTATACCATCTTTACTTTACCGATTGAACTGATGAGCCAAAGACCTAACTTATCACAATTTAGTAGCGTTGAAGCTTTTCCATTTGTGAAATTGATTGAAAGAAATGATACAGAAGATGCCATAGCTTTTGAGAAATTCAAAGAGTTTGTATATAAAAGAATAGATAGAAGTCTTTTTGAAAACGAAGTGATTGTCCATAAAGCTATCAGATATTCTGGAGGTTCGCCACGAGAACTTTTAAAGATTTTGGAAACTACCGCTTTTTATGTAGAAGATGAACAACAACAAATTGATGATGTGGCTTTAGATAAAGCTTTAAATAGATTGGCGAATCAAACGGCACAGTATATTACAGAACCGATGTTGGAAAAGATGAAGAAAATCATTGAAAATAATCGTGCAGGAAAAGACACTCCTTTTGATGAGGTATTGCAGACTATGTTAGAAAACATCTACGTGATGGAATACAACAGTGGGAGTTATAAAAGAATAAACCCTATTTTGGAACGCTCTAATTTGTATCAACAATATGTTCAAGGATAGTTCCAATCAGGCAGAATTTGAATTGCTCATTCGTGCTACACGAAATGAGCTTTTTCATTTTATCATTGTTCAATATCAGCATTTAGACTTGGTAAGAACAGTAAAAAATGACTTGAAAGTCCAATATCCAGAACGACCATTTGCAGAATTTAATCTTGAAAACATCAATTCCGAGACTTTTATTCATTCCATTTTAGCTTGTAAAACAGGTTTTATATTTATCGAAAAGTTTGAATTATTCTTTCAAGAAGATTTACAAGCATTAGCCATTGGCTTTAATCAAAGAAGAGATTTATTTTCAACATTTCCAATTCAATTGATTGTTTTTGTGCCGTTGGGTGGAGATACTTTACTCCATTTTCAGAAAACAATGCCTGATTTTTATTCGATTCTCAACCTAAGTATTAGTTTGAAATCAGAAATTTTATTAGAAGAAAATCTTCAAAGCAGAATTCCTTTTGATATTACCAATAACGATTATGATAATGTAGAGGAAGCTAAAAATGAAATAGAAAGAATTGAAAAAAGACTAAAAACACTCGAAGATACTCCCGAAAATACTTCGTTGAGATATGAGTTAATAATTCAATTAGCAAATGCTTATCGCTTTAGTGCTGATTATTTGAAAAGTAGAGAATTATATGAGAAGTTGCTCCATAACTTCGAGCAACAAAATGATATAAGCTTAGAAACAGTAATTGCTAATATTCAGAATAATTTAGCATTAGTCCTTCAAGATTTGGGAGACGATATGGGAGCTAAAGTATTGTTAGAAAAAGCAATAAATTCAGCCGAAAAATATTATGGGGTTGACCATTCAATAACAGCAACAGGCTATGCTAATTTGGCATCAGTACTAAGGGCTCTGAGGGATTATGAAGGTGCAAAAGAACTTATCATAAAAGCTATAAATTCAGATAAAAAAAACCTTCATGAAGAACACCCAACTACAGCAATTCATTTTTCAATCTTAGCGACAATACTTCAAGATTTAGGGGATTATGACGGTGCCAAAAAGATATTAGAACAAGTAAAAAATATTGCAGAGAAAACCATTGGACAAGAACATTTTATCACAGCCAGTTTTTATACAAATTTAGCAACTAGCTTACAAAATTTAGGAGATTATGTTGGTGCTAAACAATTATTAGAAAAAGCTTTAAGAGCAGATGAAGAAAAAATGGGTATAAATCATCCTTTGACCGCAATCAACTATTCTAATTTAGCTACAATACTTGAAAAATTAGGAGATTATGACAAAGCCATGACTCTATATGACAAAGCGTATCAAATATTACTAAAACATCTTGGAGAACAACATCCATACACTAAAATAGTAGAAGGAAATTTAGATTTTGCAAAACAAAAAAATAGCATCAACTAATCATTAATAAATCATTCTATTGGAATAGCCAAACCTAAATCAATCAAATAGAGAACACTTCCTTCCATTCCATTAACTCCTTTCCTTCAAAATCCGTATCTTTGCAACAAATTTCGTCAGGACTGAAAACTGACCCACAATTCTTATAAAATGATTTCAAAAACATACGCTCCACAAGACATTGAAGCCAAATGGTATCAATATTGGCTCGAAAATAAATTCTTTGCTTCAAAACCAAATCCAGACAAAGAACCTTACTCTATCGTAATTCCTCCGCCAAACGTAACGGGTGTACTCCACATGGGTCACATGTTGAACAATACTATCCAAGATGTATTGATTCGTAAGGCAAGAATGGAAGGTAAAGAGGCTTGTTGGGTGCCGGGTACTGACCATGCGTCTATCGCAACGGAAGCAAAAGTGGTGGCGATGTTGAAAGAAAGAGGCATCGAGAAAAAGGATTTGACTCGTGAAGAATTCTTGGCTTATGCCATGGAATGGAAAGACAAGTATGGCGGGATTATTCTGGAACAATTGAAAAAATTGGGTGCTTCTTGCGACTGGGACAGAACTCGTTTTACCATGGAGCCTTCTTTGTACCAAGCCGTAATTGATACTTTCGTTCGTTTGTACGAAAAAGGTAAAATTTACCGTGGCGTAAGAATGGTAAACTGGGACCCACAAGGGAAAACGGCTTTATCTGACGAAGAGGTAATCGACAAAGATATTCAAGCGAAGCTTTATTATATTACTTACAACGTTGTGGGTGAAGAAGGAAGTTTAACAATTGCTACTTCTCGTCCTGAAACGATTATGGCGGACTCTGCCGTTTGTATTAATCCGAACGACGAGCGTTATACACATCTTCATGGTAAAACTGTAACGATTCCATTGTTAGGTCGTGAAATTCCTGTGATTTTGGATGAGTACGTAACGATGGATTTTGGAACGGGCTGTTTAAAAGTAACGCCTGCCCATGATTTGAATGACTACGAATTAGGTTTAAAACATAAATTGCCAGTAATCGACATCTTAGACGATGCAGGTTTCTTGAACGAAAAGGCGGTATTGTATCTAGGTCAAGACCGTTTTGCAGCTCGTAGAAATATCGTTAAAGATTTAGAAGAAGCAGGACATTTAGTAAAGGTTGAAGAGTACAAATCTATCGTTAAAACATCTGAGCGTACTGGTGCGGTTATCGAGCCGAAATTATCTTTACAGTGGTTCTTGGAAATGAAAGAGGTTTCTCAGCCTGCTTTAGAGAACGTAATGAATGATAACATCAAATTATATCCACCGAAATTCAAGAATATGTACTCTTCTTGGATGGAAAATGTGAGAGATTGGTGTATTTCAAGACAATTGTGGTGGGGACAGCAAATTCCAGCTTATTACTTGCAAGACGGAACGGTTATCGTAGCAAAAAGTAAGCGTGAAGCTTTGCGTAAAGCTCAACACGAATTACAATTATTTGCTTTAACAGAAGAAGATTTAACGCAAGACCCAGACGTTTTGGATACTTGGTTCTCGTCGTGGTTATGGCCAATTTCTGTTTTTGATGGTATCGAAAATCCTGATAACGAAGATATTAAATATTATTATCCAACCAATGATTTAGTAACTGCTCCAGAAATTTTATTCTTCTGGGTAGCTCGTATGATTATCGCTGGTTATGAGTGGAGAGGCGAATTACCTTTCAGAAATGTATATTTAACGGGTATCGTTCGTGATAAATTAGGCAGAAAAATGTCTAAATCATTAGGAAACTCGCCAGACCCATTAGATTTGATTGCAAAGTATGGTGCAGATGGCGTGCGTACTGGTATGCTTTTCAGTTCGCCAGCAGGAAACGATTTGATGTTTGACGAGAAATTGGTTGAACAAGGACGTAATTTCTGTAATAAAGTATGGAATGCTTATCGTTTGGTAGAAGGTTGGAACGCAACAGATATTTCACAACCACAAGAAAATTTATTGTCAATTCAATGGTTTGAATCACGTTTGAATCAGACGATTATTGATGTACAAGAACACTTTGTGAAATTCCGTATTTCAGATGCACTTTTGTCGATTTATAATTTGATTTGGGATGATTTCTGTGGCAAGTACTTAGAAATGATTAAGCCAGCTTACGAACAACCTATCGACAAAGCTACTTTTGAAGCAACGATTGCTCTTTTTGAAAAATTGATGTGTTTGGCTCATCCATATATGCCATTTATTACAGAAGAAATTTGGCAGGCAATCAGCGAACGTGGAGCAAACGAAACAATTTGTAGAGCTGAATATCCAGTGGCTGGTGAAGTGAACTCTCAGCTTTTAGTCGATTTTGATTTCATGTTTACAATTATCACTAAAATACGTGAAACTAGAAATTCGAAACAAATTTCTCCTAAAGTCGAGTTACCATTTTCTTGGGCTTTAAGTAAAAACAATTTAGGTAAATTACATTTACATCGCTTTAATTTAATGGAGAAAATTATCCAAAAACTTGCGAATGTCTCAATGAAAGAATATGTTTCGGATGATATTGATGGTGCTATTTCATTCACAGAAAAAAGTGTACAATGCTATATTTTTATAGAAAATGAAATAGACGTAGAAGCCGAATTAGCTAATGCCAAAAAAGAGTTAGAATATAATTTAGGATTCAAAAAATCGACAGAAGCGAAATTAGCTAACGAACGTTTTGTAGCCAATGCCAAACCTGAATTAGTAGAAAGAGAACGCCAAAAATTGGCAGATGCTGAATCAAAAATTAAAGCTTTAGAAGAAATGATTGCGAGTTTGAGCAAGTAGATTTTTAGGATTTCGGACTTCGGATGTCAGATTTCGGCTTTTGAATTTCGGACTTAAATGTTAATTATAATAAAAGACTTGAGAGCAATCCCAAGTCTTTTATTTTTAGTGACAATAAATGAAATCTTAATTTTACCCGCAGATTTACACAGATTTGTTACGAAGATAAACGCATTTTTTTTTAGAGTAAAAACATATAGACTAAAGCAAAAAACTGAAAGCTGATGTCCGAAAGCCGAAACCTCGAAGTCAAAATCCTACTCCAGTCGTCAAGGTTTTTACACGACAAAGATACATATCAGCCGTGATGTAAAGCGTTGAACCATCGTCTCCCCAAGCACAATTTGCTGCTAGAGAACCCGTCTCAATCCTTCCTAATAATTTACCTGCTGGAGAGATAATCAATACTCCACCGGGCCCAGTTGCGAATAAATTCCCTTTTTTATCAATCTTCAATCCATCTGGTAAGCCTGAACGCTTTTCATTTTTCAGCATATAGGTTGCATCAAAAAGTACTTTGCCTGTTCCTAAACTTCCATCTTCGTTCACAGGATATGCCATGTAAATTGCACGTTCTTCATGTGATTGTGCAACGTATAAAATCTTTTCATCTGGTGAAAAAGCTAAACCATTTGGTCTTACTAAATCACTCGCCACTAAGGTTACTTTTCCATCTGTTCCAATGCGATAAACGCCAAATTCAAGTTCACGGCTTGGGTCTTTTTCTTTTTTAGGCAATCCATACGGTGGGTCGGTAAAATAATAAGCTCCGCCAGAATGTTGAACAACATCATTTGGACTATTGAATCGCTTTCCTTGATAATTATCGGCTAATGTTCTTTTTCCTCCTAAAGTCAAAGACATTGACGATACTCTGCGGTCGCCATGTTCACAGGCAATTAATTCGCCTTTGTTATTAATTGTCAGTCCATTACTTCCAGGTTCATCACCATATTCTCCCAAACCTGTATAACCCGAAGGAGAAAGAAAAATAGTTGCTCCTTCGCTTTCATTCCATTTATAAATGGTATTATCAGGAACATCCGAAAAAAGTAAATATTTACCTTTTTTGTTCCAGACTGGTCCTTCTGACCAAACAAAACCAGACGCTAAAATTTCTACTTTTGCATCGACAGAAACCAGACTTTCAAGTGCTGAATCAAATTGAGTGATTTTCCCTAGTGTGGGATAAACTTTTTGAGCGTGAATTGTTGACATTGTTGTACCAAGAGTAAGCAATGTGAGGAATATTTTTTTCATTAAAGTAATATAAAATATTAAGAAAACAGTTAGTCTGCAAATATACAACAACAAGTTCTCCCTATCTGAAAAATACTTCTTAGTTATGTCCTATTATTCAAATCAGCAAATTTTGCCCCATTTTTTTGGACTATATTTACAATTTTATAGTTGATTTCTTCACGAGTTTTGTTAAGGATTGCTACATTATTGCTCTCTACATTGTAAGCCACTTGAATATCCATAGAGCCATCACCAATTCCTTCAAAACGAGTAACACCCGGTTCTGGCTTATAAATATGTTCGTGTGCTAATACTTCTTCTTGAATTTGAGAAACAATATTTTGAATCGTACTTGAAGGAGTATCTTGTTGAAGTTTAATTAAATATTTTGCTCTACGAAACTGACGAGTACTCATATTTTCTAAAGCTTGGGCAGTTAATAAACGATTCGGAACAGTGACAATACTTCCATCAGCAGTTTTTAAACGAGTACTTCTAAAGCCAATTTTTTCAACATCTCCTGAAACTTTATCTAACTGAATATTATCTCCAACAACAAAAGGCAAATCCATAAAAAGCATTAAGGATGCAAACAGGTTTTCCAAGGTTTCTTTGGCGGCCAAGGCAATAGCCAACCCTCCAATTCCCAAACCTGTTACCAATGCCACAACATCTATCTTGAAAACCATTCCTAACATTGAGAAAAAAGTCATAATAGATACCGCTACAATAGCCAAATCTTTGAAGAAAGGGACAAACTGGTCGTCGAGTTTTGTTTCAGTCAATGCCGCTCTTTCTTGAAAAATAAGAGCGATAAATTTCACCAAACGAATCAAAATCCAAGAAATTGAGAAAATCAAAAAGCATTGAAAAATCTTCAGAAGTACAACTTTCAAGCCCAAAGTAGCGGCTAAATTCCAAGAAAGAGGAAAGTGTAAATAAAGAAAAGCAAAGTAAACCATCAACACAATGATGAAAAGCTCAACGGGCTTTCTGAGCATCTCAATACAAGTATGAATTGATACTTTATCGTGTTTTATAAAACGATATAAAACTTTACTAAGCGATACTGATAATAAACGTTTTAATAGTAAGCTACTCACTATAATTCCGATAAACCAGAGAATATCATTAACTTTATTTTCAAGAATTTCAGATTCTAAGAATTCCATAATGTTTGTTTTTTACTTAAAGATGAATGTTATGATTGGGAGTGAACATGAGAATTTTAAAAATGCTTTCCCAAAATTGTAAAAATTGCTTTTATTTTAAACGATTTGCCGTCTTTTTTATCCTAAAAAATCATACCGAAGCAAATAATACTTACATCATTTTACATGAATTTAGCCATAGATTTAGGAAATACTTTTGCCAAAACGGGTCTTTTTGAGCAAGGAAAGCTCATCGAAAGTAAAGGTTCTTTTACATATTCTGAACTTATTGGCTACGTAAAAGGCTTAAAACCAACAAATATTATCATTTCAACAGTGAGTTATTCTGAAGAACAACTGAGTCAAGATTTTTCAGAAGCCAATACAAAAGTGTTCTTTTTGAAAAATACTACGCCCGTTCCTATCACTAAATTGTACGATACACCAGAAACTTTGGGTGCCGACCGCATTGCTGCCGCCATTGGTGCAAGGGTTATTTTTCCTGAAAGTAACGCTATGATTATTGATTTAGGTACTTGTATTACGTATGATTTGGTTGATACCGAAGATAACTTTCATGGAGGAATTATTTCACCAGGAGTACGGATGCGATTCACCGCTATGAATACTTTTACCAAACGTTTGCCGTTATTAGAACCAGAAGAAGTGCCCGCAATTCTTGGAAAAAGTACAAAACACGCTATGCAAAGTGGCGTAATGAATGGTATTACTGCGGAGATAAATGGATTTATTGAAGAGTATCACAAGCTTTTAACAAAAATTAACGTCATTTTATGTGGCGGAGATGCTACATTCTTTGCAAACCGCATAAAATACCCGAACTTTGTAATTCCAGAGTTGGTGCTGATTGGACTTAACAGAATTTTAGAATATAATGTCGAACAAAATAAATAGTATTTCAAATTTTATGCGAGCAACAATCCCTTCAAGGGTTGTAAATAGAAAAAGTTACAATCAAGCATTTGCTTCTAAGTTCCTATTCAAATCATTCTCTCGTTTATTTATTGCTGTTTCTTGCCTTTTGGCATTTCATTCAATACAAGCACAAGAAACAAATTCTCCCTTTTCATTCTTAGGCATTGGCGAAGTTTACAATGGCGGCACTGCCGTAAACTCAATGTCGGGTGGTTTGGGCGTTGCAAGTTCTAATGGTATTTATGTAAATACCGTGAATCCAGCGATGCTTGCCAGAAATCGTTATACTGTTTTTGAAATGGGAGTAAATACCGAAATCAAAGCGATGCAAGATAACAGACAACGCTCTAATACTTATAATGGAACTTTAGGGCCAGTTGTGCTAGCTTTACCAGCTTCTCCACGCTGGACTTTAGCTTTGGGTTTAATGCCTTATTCTACTGTAAATTATAAAACCCTTACTTCAAGAAAACTTAACGTTGTTGGTACAGACAGTACAATTCTTACTTATAATGGCGAAGGCGGACTTAATAAGGCTATTATCAGTAATGGTGTTAGAGTAAGTAAAAATATGTATGTTGGTCTTGAAACTTCCTATTTATTCGGAGTAATCAACAGAGATATTACTACACAAAACCTTAGTGATGGTCAAAATTATCAAGTAAAAAGCTTTAACCGTTCTAATTACTCAAGTGTACATTTTAAATTAGGCTACGCTTGGAGACCCAAAATTAGCAAGGAATATTTCTTAAATATTGGTGCTACAGCAGAGTTATCACAAAATCTTGGCATTAAAAATCTTGGTGGTTTTAATATTTATGATGCTTCAGGCATAACGCTTATTAATGCTGATACGCTTTCAAATCCAAACGGAAGTATTACATTACCAGCCAATTACAAATTTGGGATAAGTTTAGAAAAGCCCGGAAAATTATTAGTTTCGTTAGATTACTCAACAACAAAATGGACTGGTTATAAAAGTTTAGAAGGTGATAATGATGGACTAAAAAATGCTTATACAGTAGCTGTTGGTGCAGAATATATTCCAAAATTTGATGCCATCTCTGGATACTTCAATCACGTAATGTATCGTGTAGGAGCTAATTATACACAATCTCCTTACAGTTATAACGGAAGCGAAGCCGCCAAAGATATGAGTTTCTCGGTAGGTGTTTCATTACCATTACGTACTATTTCTTATGTAAATATTGCTTATGTAAGAGGGAAAAGAGGAGTACTTTCAACAAATGGATTAGAAGAACAATATAGCAAAATTGTTGTTGGCTTCTCGTTAGGAGACTTTTACTGGTTCCGTAAACCAAAAATTGATTAATTATTCTTTTTATGAATCAATTCAAAATATCTTCATTAACTGATTTGACAACTCCACTTAGGGTTGTCAAATTAGTTTTACGCCCAATACTTGGTTTAATTCTTTCTTTCTTTTTGCTAATGGCTTGTAAAGAAGAAAAAAAAGTAATTGCCAAGAAAGCATACAACGGACCACTTTCTGAGATTTATGGTGTAAATATGACATATTCTGATTCTGCCAGATTAGTCGTTAGAATGTCCACTGAAAGCCAATTGACGATGCCCAATGAAGACAAAGTATATCCTCATGAAGTAAGAGTATTCTTTTTTGATAAACTAGGAAATAACAGCACTACCTTACGAAGTGATTCGGCTAGATATATTCGCATGAAAAATGTTTATCATATTATGGGAAGAGTACTTATCAACAATCAAGTTAAACACGAAACGCTTTCTACCGACGAACTTTATTGGAATCCAGACACCAAGAAGATTTATACCGAAAAGCCTGTGGATGTAAAAACTCCAGAACAAATTCTGCATGGAATAGGTATGGATTCTAATCAGGATTTTACAGAATATACTCTTAGGAAAGTGACTGGAGTTGTGAGCGTGAAAAGTTTACCATAAATAACAAAATAGGCGATGTTCATCACACCGCCTATTTTGTTACTCTACCTTATTTTTACAAGTTGCTAATATTTTTTGTACATCTTTTACTTCTGTAATGGTTTTTTCTCCGCCCCATTCATTATAAATAAAAGTAGCAATTTCGGCTACGTCCAAAGCTTGTAATTGCGAATTGGCTGGCATTGGTTGGCGATACGTTTTTCCATTTACAATAATGGTATCCATCAATCCATTTCGCATCGAACAGAGAATAAGTTCTTTATTCTTTGCCAAAAAATCTGAACCAGCAATCGGCGGATACAATCCCGCTAAACCTCCTCCTTTTTCTTGATGACAATTTGCACAATGTGTTTTGTAAAGTGCTTGTCCGTCGATATAATACTGTTTTCTTTTGATTTCCTCTTTGCTATCACAAGCAAACATCGTTAATATACAAAGAGCAAATGAAAATTTGATGGCAATACTTTGTTGTAACATTAATATCTTTTTCAATAAATTATTATTTATGATTTGAACTCGATTCATTTAAAAGTATTTCCATATCCTCCATCAAGTTATCTACTTTTGCAGGAACAGTTCCATCGTAAATTCCACGAATGTGGCGATTTTTGTCAACTAAAATAAACGCTCCGCTATGTACTACACCACCCGGTTGGGTTGGGTCGTCGGCAGCAGAAACCATATAACTTTTTTGTCCGATTTCAAAAATTTTCGCTTTATCACCCGTCACCATTTGCCAAGAATTCCCTTTGATGCCCAGATTACTTTTAAACTCTTTTAACACAGCAGGCGTATCATGGCGTGGGTCGATTGAATGAGAAAGTAAAATTACGTTCGGGTTATCCTTATACTTTTCATAAATCCGAAGCATTTGCGTTTTCATTTTTGGGCAAATCGTAGGACAAGTCGTAAAAAAGAAATCGGCGATATAGATTTTTCCAGCAACAAATTCTTGCGTAATTTTTACGGAATCCTGATTGATAAATTCAAAATCAGGAATTTTGTGGTAAATGGTATCAACAACCATTTTGCCATCAATCATTTTCTCAGCCGTTTCTTTATTGCCCAAATAAGGTAATTCTTTAGGCGATTTCGAACAGCCCAATACAATGTTTAGCAGAAAGATTAAGGATAAACAATGAACAATATTTCTCTTCATGATATTTAACAAGTATTCAAAACTTACTTTTTCAAAAAAGCTTTTGCCTCTTCAATACTTGCATTCGTTAATTCTTTTACTTTAACAATTTTGTTTTTCTCTCCTTCGTAGTATTTTACTACTTCTTCTTCTGATTTCCCTTTTACTTGATCAGGATTATACTTTTCCATCCATTCCATCATTTTTACATCGGCAGAATCTAACGCTACATACAATTCTTTCGCTTTTGAAGAATCTGAAGATACTTTTGAAATAGAATCTAATTGTCCTTTCAAGGTCATGATTTCATCCATTTTTGGCATTACTTCATCATGTACTGCCATTACTTCTTCAATCATTTTTTTCTGTTTGTCTTCCGACTTTGAACAAGAAAAAACTACTGACAACATTAATACCGATAATAATATTTTCTTCATATTGATAAGTACCTGTTTAGTTTGGAACAAATTTATTGAGATAACAAGCTTTCGACCTTGAACGTTTAGCTTGTTAGATAATATTTTAACTGAGTGCAAGATGTTTCCCTAAAATCTCACGAGCATTTTCTACAATGGCTTTTGATGGATTTTCTCCGCCAATCATCTGTGCAATTTCCATTACTCTTTCTTCACTACTTAATTTTCGGATTTTTGAAACCGTTCTTTCTGAAGAATTATCTTTATACACAAAGTAATGTGCTGAACCTTGTGCCGCAATTTGATGCAAGTGTGTAATAGCAATCAATTGGTGATTGCGGCTCATTTCTCGCATCATATTTCCAACTTTTATTGATACTTCACCAGAAATTCCTGTATCAATTTCATCAAAAATAATGGTTGGCAAAGCTCGTTTATTGGCTAAAATATACTTTATCGCCAACATTAAACGGCTAAATTCACCGCCAGAAGCTACATTTTTAATCGGTTGTGGTTTAATCCCTTTATTGGCTGAAAACAACAAATTAATCACATTAATCCCCATTGGTGATGGCTTTATGATTTCATCTTCAATTTTCAAACTAGCATTTGGCATTCCTAAATCTTTCAGCAAATCTGAAATTTGTTTTTCAATAATTGGCAAAGCTACGAGTCTTGATTGCGATAAAGCTTCGGCACTTATCAATACTTCTTTCTCGGTTTTCTCTACTTCCGCTTTTGCATCTGCCAAAGCTTCGTCGATATTCAGTACTTTATTAACTTTTTGTTCTAATTCTTTCTGAATGGCTAATAATTCAACATCTGTTTTTACTTGATGTTTTTGTAAAAGATTATAAATTACATCAAGTCGTTGCTGAATACTGGTGATTTTTTCATTATCTAATTCTACTTCTTCGGCTTCGCTTTCTACTTCAACAGCAATGTCTTTAAGTTCAATCAAACAGCTTTGAATACGTTCTTTCAATTGCAAATACTGTTCGCCAAAAGTACTGATGCTATTCAAATTGGCTAAGGTTGAAGTAAGTAATGGAATGATAGATTGCTCGGTAGCATTCAAATATTCGGCTGACAAAAGCAATTTAGATTTTACTTCTTCGGCATTTTCTAATTTATTTAGCTCTTGCTCTAATACTTCTAATTCGCCTGCTTTTAGCTTTATTTTCTGTAATTCATCCAGCAAGAAGGAATTATAATCAAACTCTTTTTTACTTTCTTTGGCTTCTATTCGAAGCTGTTCATATACTTTTTGGGCTTTATGAAAAGCCTGAAAATCTTTTTTATAAGTATCTAATAAATCATGATTCTGAGTGAAAGTATCGACGATTTCTAATTGATAATCGTTTGCTCCCAATAATAGATTATCATGCTGTGAATGCACATCCATCAATTGCGAAGCTACTCTGCGAAGCGTTTCTAAATTAACAGGCGTATCATTGACGAAAGCACGAGTTTTGCCTTGCGGAGAAATCTCACGACGAATTACGCAATGTTCGTCATAATCTAATTCTTCTTCCTCAAAAATACTCTTGATAATATAGCCCGAAACATCAAATTCGCCCTCGATAACACACTTTTCATTTGGATTAAAAAGTGTACGAGTATCGGCACGATTGCCCAATAACAATCCTAAAGCACCCAACATAATAGACTTTCCCGCACCTGTTTCGCCTGTAACAATGTTTAAAGCAACGTCTGGTGTTAATACGAGATGCTCGATTAAAGCATAGTTTTTTATTTGTAACTTCGTTAGCATAAGTTGTTGGCATAAAAGCCTTGTCTGTCAATTCTTCACAAATATACTAAGGACGGAGGAGTCCTTTTATTCAATTTTCAAATTTAGGTTCTCTTTTAGTCATTTTCGCTTCGAAAGCTTCTTGCAAATCGGCAGAGAGTAACATTCCTGCATTCCAAGTTGCCATGTAATTAAGTCCATCGGCTACAGAATTATCACGGCTATGCAGTAAAATGTGTTTTGTTCCACGAATAGCGACAGGTGATTTTTGGGCAATTGTTTCCGCCAATTTCATTACTTCTGTCAACATCGTTTCTTTATCTGTAAAAGTACGATTCACGATTCCGATTTTCTCAGCTTCTTTCCCTTCTACATTTCTACCAGTATAAGCCATTTCTCGTACTAAACCATCGCCAATCAGTTTTGGTAATCTTTGTAGCGTACCCAAATCGGCTACCATTCCCATATCAATTTCTTTAATCGTGAAAAAAGCATCTTCCGTACAATAACGCATATCGCAAGCACAAACTAAGTCGATTCCGCCACCGATACAACCGCCATGAATAGCTACTAAAACTGGTTTAGAACAATTTTCGATGGCATTGATGGGAGCTTGTAAACGCAAAATATCTTTGCGAATACTCTCTCTTCGGCGAGCTTCGCATGGCATTTTACTTTGTGTAACCGACATCAGCAAACTTAAATCTATGCCTGCACAAAAATGTTTGCTATCGCCACCTTCCAGTACGATTACTCTTACTTCTGGGTTTTCATCGAGTTCAGTAAAGATTTGCAAGATTTCATCCCAAGCGGTTTGATTCAATGCATTGGCTTTGTCAGGGCGATTGATGATAAGATGAGCAATATTATTCTGGATTGATAATTTGAGCGTTTCCATGTTTTTGGGAATAAAAAATTCACAGAGAAAAAACTGAATATCAGTAGTTTCCCTGTGAATGTTGAAGTTAGACGATATAGAATTGGAACGCAAAATTAAAGTAAAATATTTCGATTAACTTCTGCCTTTACCACCACCACCGCCATCATTATCTCCATTTGATCTTTGGTTTACTTTTACGTTGGTATTACCAAAATTATAAGTAAAGTTGATTCTTAGTCTGCGGTTATCCCAGCGATATTCTCCTGTAGAAACCAATTCATTGGTTCTAGCAACATTTCTATAACGGTTCAAATAGGCGGGGTCTTGGACAGAAATTTTCAACGTAGCTTTTTTATCCCAAAGGAATTTCTTGATGCCTAAATCGAAAGAGCCTTGTGCTTTACTCGTTTCAAAACCCCATGTTTCACCAGAATTTACATAGCCCGAAATTTCAGCAGAAAGTGTTTTATTCAAGGTGAATGTTTGTTGTAAATACAATCCACTATAAAATTGGTTTACGTCAACAATAGCATTTTCTCTGCTGTAATTATACATATTGATGCCACTCCAAATATTTACATTTACATTCCACCATTTTGTAAGATTGAATGGCAAGGAAGTACTGAAACTCCACCATGATACTTTTCCGTTGACATTTTCTATAGACTCTTGTATCAAACGATTGCCAGGAATATACACCGAATCTACACTATAAACATCTGCAAAGAACTGTTTTACAGTGACGTAATCTATCGTAAAACTGAAGGCATCTTTAATAGTATGCGTCATAGAAAAGCTATTATTCAAAGAGGGGAGTAAATTAGGGTTTCCTTTTGCATACTGTTGTGGTGAGAAAAAGCGATTAAAAGTATTAAAATTATCACTGTTTGGACGATTGATTCTACGAGAAAAACCCAGTGAAACAGCATAATCTTTCGTTACTTTTTTATTCAAAGAAAGCGTTGGAAACAAATTAAAATAGTTCTGAGTTGAAAGTTCTTCGCCAGCTCTATCAGTTCCAGAAGTATAGGTTTGTTCACCTCTCAAACCTGTTTGTAGATTCAAGGTTTTACTGAGTTCTGTATTGAGCATAAAGTAAGCTGCATGAATATTTTGTTTGAATTTGAAATATGAATTGACCAATGCTCCGTTGTCTCTGAAATTATCATTAAAGTCTTTTGCATTATCTGAGAAACTACTTTTAAAACCTGTTTCTAGTTTTACTTTTTTTGTTAGATTTTTTACAAAATCAGCTTTCAAAGCATAAGTAACAAAGTTTTCAGGCGAGTAAATCTGATTATTCACTACATTTTGTTGACTTTCCAGCATGTTGGTAGTTTTAAAGCGGTCATCGAATGTTATTTTATTAATAATCACATCGAAATCTACGTTTAGTACCGTTCCTGAAGTATCAAAACTTTGTTTCCAGTGCGTATTAATAAGGTAATTTTTATTATCTGTATTACGGTTACGCAACATTTCAATGGCTTGCGTTGTGTTTACTTGTTGATTACTTTGGTTAATTGATCTTTCAAAAAGATTGTCAGACAATGCACCTTGTACTGTAAAACCTACACTTGTATTTTTACTAAAATCATAATCAAAAGCGACTTTCGATGACCACGAATTTCCATTCCCTAAAGCCTTTCCGATATTTTTACGAGTTTCCACTAAATTACTGCCTTCGTACAATTCTTGCGTTTCATTAAAAGCATTAAACCAAGTCATATAATTTCTACTCAAATTGGCATAAAGGGTATATTTGCCTTTCTTGGCATTCATCGTAATGCCCTGATTATTTTTTGGGAAACTACCATATTCTTTATAATTGCTATAACCGACACCCATATCCACGATGTAGTTTGTGCCAAAATTTTTGCCTTTTTTAGTTTTGATATTGATAATTGCCGTTGTTCCAGAAGCATCATAACGAGCCGACGGATTGGTGATTACTTCTATTTTATCAATGTCATCACTCTTTAGTGTCTTCAAGAAATTAGCTAATTGTTCATCGCTTAGATAGGTTTTACGGTCATCAATCATGACCAAAACACCCGATTTCCCTTTTACTTTTATCGTTTCTGAGTTTCTATCTACCGTAATGCCCGGCACTTTTTCCATCAGCTCCAAACCGTTCAAACCAGAAGTAATCGGGCTGGCATCTACGTTCATAATCATCTTGTCGCCCGAACGTTCTATCAATTGCTTTTTAACGCTTACTTCTACTTCTGAAAGCGTTTTAGATTCAGGCAATAATTGAATATTTCCAAGATTCAAATCTGAACGTACTTCAATTTTTTGATAGTACTTTTGATAGCCAATTGCCGTGATGGCAAGTAAATAAGTATTGTGAGGAATTTGTGGCGTAAGGAATTTACCATCCACATCGGCTACAGCTCCTTTTACCATTGTTGAATCTTTTTCATTCAAAATCAATACATTAGCAAAAGAAGCAGCTTGTTTTTTTTCGTCTATTACTATTCCTGAAACAGTTGACTGCCCCAAAGCTTGGATAGTAGTAAAGAGAAATAGCACTAGAAAAGTAGGTTTAAAGGTCATGAGCATTTAGCATTTTGTTGATTTGACAAGAAGATGCAAAGGTTGTACAAAATGTTGCATGCAAAAAGTTAAAAAGTCTTAACAAATGTTAAACATTCAGGATAGCACCCTTACAGACAAAGTCTTAGGAATAATAATTTCTACAGAAATGATGTGGATATACGAAAAGAAATGTATAAATTTTTGCCATGATTAGAGTCCCTTCCCTTATACACGCTGGTGAATTTCAGTCCTTGAAAATTCAGGATATGACTTTTGTTGCCTATCGCAACCAAGACCCTCCCCTAAAAAACGAAGTGTTTTTTGAGGAACACGCCATGATCTTCGTCTTGGAAGGTGAAAAACGTTTTACTTTACCCAGCCAAACCATTCTTGTGCGTAAAGGCAGTGTGGTCTTTATACCGAGAGGCTATTATTTGATGCAAGAAACCATTGATGCGAGCTACAGAAGTTTGGTTTTTTTCTTTAACGAAAAGCTTTTGAAAGAATTTGTCAGCCAACATTTAGAGCTTTTTGAAGAATACCAAAGTAGCCAAGCTTTGCAGGTAATGTGGAATAATGCGAACCAGTTATTGGTTCTGGAAATCACGGAGAGTTTGGATAAATTCACAGAATCTATTTTTCCGTATTTCAATCATGAAACTCAGTATTTGAATCATTTTTTACGATTAAAACTACAGGAATTACTCTTACATATTCTGGAAATCGACCATTCAAAACAGTTTAAATCGATCCTTTTTAGTTTGTACAAAGGCGAAAAACCCGATTTAGCCTTTTTGATGAATTCTTATTACTTAAAACCACTTTCATTAGAAGAACTCTCAAGACTTTCAGGTAGAAGCTTGTCGGCTTTTAAAAGAGATTTTCAACAAGAATTTAATACAACGCCAGCCCTTTGGATTAAAAATAAACGATTGGAATATGCCTGTTTACAGATAGAAAAGACAGAGAAAAACGTTTCAGAAATCAGTATGGAAATAGGTTATGAAAGTGTTTCACACTTCATAAAAGCCTTTAAAGAAAAGTATGGACATACGCCTTCGGCTTTGAAAAGATAGGATTGGTAAAATACGTTATGCGTATTTAATCTTACTAGATGCCTATTTCATTTTACTAGATAACCATTTCATCTAACAAGATGCCTGTTTCATTTTACTAGATGGCCATTTCATCTAACAAGGTGCCTGTTTCATTTTACTAGATGACCATTTCATCTAACAAGATGCCTGTTTCATTTTACTAGATGGGCATAATAAAATACAATTAGAAAGATAGAAAAAACATAAAAGACCGATAAACATGAGTCATCCCGAATTTTAAAATCATAAAAAAGCGGTCGAAATTAGTTTTTCGACCGCTTTTTTATGATTGATGGGCAATGAATTCCTACTGTTTGAGCGAAGCGAGTTTAGGAATTCTTGATTTTTTTGTTACTTTTTGTATCAAGACAAAAAGTAAGGACGAGAATAAATCCAAAAAATATTGAAATCACTTAAAACTTGCATTTTCAAGAGAAAATTCGGGATGACTCATGTTTTTATTTCACTTCAAAAAAACCTTCGCCAATTTTGTAACCTTCAGCATATAATTCTATGATATGTTTACCATCTTTATAAGCTTGTCCACGGCTGTAAACGAATTCAACAGATTGATGACTGTTATCATAAACAATTCTTTGCTTTGCAGTATAAGTAACATCTTTGTTTTTATACGTAAAACTGCCAGAACCAGTACTCATATCCGCAATAGACTGACCAGATGGGTCGATAATTCTTAAAAAAATCACTTTTGCTTCTCGTGTCGTCAATGGATTTTCTTGCAAATAGAAGGTGATTCTTACTTTATCTACTTTCTTCGATTTATAAACACCGCCATCACTTTCTTTTCCTTTTACAGAAATCGCATAGACATTGATACTTTCAGCATGAAGAGCTGCCGCCTGAGAAACCTTTTCGGATAATTCTCTATTACGTTCAGATAATTCTTTTTGGCGAATTGTATAATTAATGGCAGAATCGTTCAAGGCTTTTTGAGCAAAAGTAATGTCTTCTAAAAGTGCTTGAGCTTCCTTACTCAACGAATCGTTCATCGCTGCGAGAATACCATTCTCTTTTCTTAAACTCACTAATTCATTATCTTTTTCTCCTAATAAAGTAAGGTATTTCTTGAATTTCAACTCATACTTTTTCATCGAAAAACCTACTGATTTCTGCAAAGCTATTTTATCTTTTTGCAATTGTTGCTTTGCACGAATCAACTCACTTACATCACCACCCAAACGTTTAATTTCAACAATTTTTGTATTTAACTGTTTTTCTATTGAATCTAATTTGGTACTTGCTACTAACAAATCCTTAGCTTGCAAATTGCTTAGGTCTTCGTTTCTTTTATTAAACTGGCGTTCTCTGAAATATAAAAACCCCAATGCTGTAACTAAAATAATCAATACAGCAACGGCAATTTTAAGTTTCTGTTCACTTTGTCTATTTGGATTATACTCCTCCATTGGCTAGTATTTGATAATTTATGTTTGTATTAACTTTAAACGTTATAAGTTTGGTTTAATTTTGCAAAACTAAGTGTTTACCCCCGATTACACAAAAATACAAATATTTACCAATCATTCTTGAGCTGAAACCATGAGCATCGCAAAAAATTTAGAGCATATCAATCTTCAATTACAGGGCACTACAGCACGATTAATTGCTGTAACTAAAACTAAACCCATTGCTGATTTGGAAGAAGCCTATCAAGCAAACTGTAAAACCTTTGGCGAAAACAAGGTTCAGGAAATGGTTGAAAAATGGGAAATATTGCCTAAAGATATTGAATGGCATTTGATTGGTCATCTACAAAGTAATAAAGTAAAGTATATGGCTTCTTTTGTAGCAATGATTCATTCGGTTGATTCTTTAAAACTACTTCAGGAAATTAATAAACAAGCTACTAAAAATAATAGAATTATCGACTGTTTATTACAAATTTATATTGCTCAGGAAGAAACTAAATTTGGATTATCACAAGATGAAGCTAAGGAGCTTTTACTTTCTGAGGAATTTAAAAGTATGAAAAATATCAAAATTGTAGGCTTGATGGGCATGGCAACTAATACGGACGACCAAGCACAAATCAGATTAGAATTCAGAAGTTTAAAAACGTTTTTTAATGAATTAAAAGCTTCAATTCCTGAAAGTGATAATCTACAATTAAAAGAAATTTCAATGGGAATGTCTGGCGATTTTCTGATTGCTGCTGAAGAAGGTTCTACTTTGGTAAGAGTTGGTTCTGCGATTTTTGGACATCGCTAAGATGTAAGTCAACCTGAATTCCCCTTTAATACAAAAAAGATTTTAAAGGTCTTTGGAATTATCATAGTCCTTACTTTTCTTTCCTTGATGAAAGAAAAGTAACAAAAGAAAATCAAGAATTCCTAAACTCGCTTCGCTCAAACAGTAGGAATTCGGTTTCCATCAATCACAAAAAAACGGTCGAAATTAGTTTTTCAACCGCTTTTTTGTGATTATAAAATTAGTGATAACTCATGTTATCCTAACTCTCTCTTTTTATCTTTCATCGCATATTTTAATACTACCTTTTTCCTAGAAACCGTTTCCAGAAAAGGCTTTAAAATTTGCTCTGCTGATTTTTTAGTTTGTTCCAGAATTCCCATTTCCTTCGCCGAAGTTTCTACTTGTACTTCAGCTTTTTTGAAAGCCTCATCTACTAATTTCGCTTCATCCATAAAAGCATATTCAGTATTATAAACCTTTGATTTTGAATGGTCTATTTTAAAATTACAGATTTCTGGTTCTGGTAAATGAACGACCAAAACACTGTCTTGTTCGGTAATATCAGCAACTCTAATCTTGGTTAAATCCAAACAGCCAGTAGCTTCGCCCGTGACGATTAACAATACTTTTGCATCTGGCAAAAAATCTTTTTTGATACTACTTTCTACCACATCTCTGAAATTATACTTCACCAGCTCCAATTTTCCCATTGAAGTAATCTTTTGTAAAAGTACACTATGCGATATTTCTGGCTCGGCATCTCCAAAAGGGTTTTTAAAACTTTTAAATTTTTCCCATGCCCAAAGAGCAATGAGTATCACCAAAATCAAAGGAATAAGGCGAATGATTTTACGGAGTATATTCACGTATTTGAATGTTATGTATTACTCTAAAAACAAAAGTTTTGGGAAATAATTCGTTTTTTGTGATTATGGATGAATGTTTAAGAAAATTAGGTAGTCCTTTTAGAGCTAAAGTTCTAGGATTAATTTCTAAATTACTCTAAGCACAATAAATCAAGGTAATTCATCATTTACAAAATAGCCTTTTACATGGAATATTGACAAATCGTCATGCTTTAACACGATAAAAATTTAACACATTTAAAACTCAAAATCTATATGAAAAATAACTTACTATACCTCTGTTTTTTCCTATTCCTTTCTTTTACAACTGAAGCTCAAAGGTCAGTTGTTATTACGAAAGATACTTCTCTCATCGTGCGAATAAATTATTATGATGATTTATTAGAATCTGTAAGTAACAGAGGTGCAATATTACCGCATAACCGTGGCGTGAAGTATGTACTTAATCATCATTTTCCTACTTTAATTTATCCTTGGGATGGAGAAAGAAAAGCAAATCCAATGCTCATTTTTCCTAATGATAGTGTTGAGCTTGAAAAATCTAAAGAAGGACACATTACCTGTACTTTTCCAAAGGATTCTTTAAGAAATGTCCTTGCCAATTTTGATAGACAATATGGCTCTGAGATACAAGTATCTGGTTATTCTATTCAAAATATGTCAAAAAGCGAGCATCTTGTTGTTATCCATGATATTAAGGCGAAAATGAATCGTTTGCTTTCTAGCATTTCTGCGTATCCGCCTGCCGTAGATAGTTCTTTGTTGCGTAGCACTGTTCAAGAAGTAAAAAGTATTGCTTTGTCTTCGGTTTTAATTCCTTTTGTAAGTGTTAGTACAGATTGGCGGAAATTTCCCCAGTGGTATGTCGATTCTGTAAAGTTATTTAAGGAGGAAATCTTTGGAACTGACACGCTCATCAAAGGCTCAGAGTATCGTCGTGCTTTATATTATTACAATCAATTTCTTTGTCGAGATTCGCTTAATGGTCATAAAGACTTTTATGTTCAGTTTAACTCAGCCATGTTGAATTTCAAAGGCGAGCATCGAGACTTTCTGATGGCTTATTTGTTGAATAAATACAAAATTGAAAACCTGCCAGATTTTTATGATTATGTGGGCATTTTCTATGCGAATTGTCAAAACGAAACTTTTCTAAAGTATGTCAAAGATAAAATTGATGATACAAATTTTACTTTTCCTGAGTTTATCTTGACACAAAAGCTCGTTCATGAAAATGGACAAACGACTACTTGGAAAGATTTATTGGCACAAAATAAAGGCAAACTGATATACTTGGATTTTTATGCAAGCTGGTGTCCGCCTTGTATATTTTTGACACCTTATGTAAAAGAACACGCTAAAGCGTTGAAAGACAAACCTATCGTATTCATTTCGATAAGTTCAGATAAATCTATGAAAGTATGGAAAAAAGCTTTGGCAAAATACAAATTATCGGGCGATGGAATACAAGCCTATTGGTTAGGAAATAAAACTAAGTTTCTGAATTTTCTCTATACCAGAAGAGAGAATGAAAAAATATCTTTACCTATTCCGAGATACATGATTTTTGACCACAAAGGAAATTTCATTACTTCAAATGCCCTGCAACCGCATTTTAAGACATCTAGAAAGCAAATTGAGATTTTTTTGAAAGATATTCCAGCGGAATAGAGAAGCAAATTTATAAGGTTAGCAAAATGTGTAAAACAAAAAAGGGAACTGGATGCAATTACAGTTCCCTTTTTTGAAAGATTTTTCTAATTTATTAATGACTATATCCAGAAGGATTTTCTTGTTTTTCTAAATCAAATAATTCAGTAAGTACGTCCACCAATTGGTCAGCATCGCCACGTTTACAAGCCGCTTTTAATTGAATTACTGGCAACTTCATGATTTTTTGCACAATGCCCATTGTAATTTTCTCGATTTTCTCAGATTCTTCTGGAGAAAGATTCTTCAAATGACGAGCCATCTCTTCTTTACGAATTTGCTCAAGAGCGTTTTTCAATTTATTAATCGTTGGAGAAACTACCATTTCTTTCGACCAATCATCAAAACCTACAATAGCTTCTGCAATGATTCTTTCTACATGAGGAATCGACGCTAAACGGCTTTTCAAGGCTTCATCAGCACGTTCACGAAGGCTGTCAATGTTATAAACTAAAGCTCCTGGAATTTCCTCTACATTATCTTCCACACTTCTAGGAACTGATAAATCAATAAAATATTTGAAAGTAAGAATTCCGATTCTTTCGATTAATTCTTTGGTAACAATCGGTTTATCAATCATCACTGAAGAAATAATTACGTCGGCTCTTTTAATTTCTCTTTCCAAAGTAGAAAAATCAGCAATTCTGAAATTGCGTCCCGCAGCGATTTTTTCAGCTTTAGCACGAGTACGATTCATCACGGTGATTTCAGCAAATTCTTGGTCTGCCATGTTTTTACAAACATCAATACCAATTTCGCCTAAACCTAAAATTAATACTTTCGGATTGTTGATATTTCTTGTTACTTCTTCTGTCAAAGCTACTGCGGCATACGACGTAGAAGCGGCACCGTCACGGAAAGAAGTTTCCTGAGCCACACGTTTGTTGGCAAAGAAAATCGTGTGCATCAAACGGTGAAGGAATGGACCAGCCATGTTCAAATCAGCAGCGATTTGATATGATTGTTTTACTTGGTTAGGAATTTGTAAATCGCCAACAACTTTTGAATGCAAACCAGTTGCTACTTCAAAAAGATGCTGAACCGCTTCTGCTTGTGTATTAAGTTGTTGGAAATAATCAAAATATAATTCAGTATTAGTAATTCCTTTTTCTATTAATAATACTTTGATTAATTCAGCCGTAATATTCTGTTCGGCTACATAATATACTTCAGTTCGGTTGCAAGTAGAAACAACAAGGCTTTCTTGAATGCCAAACAAATCTCTAATTTTAAGTGAGAAAATTTTGATTTCTTCCTCCGTTAGAGCTACTTGTTCACGCACCGCCAAGGGAGCAGATTTATATGATAAACTTAATGCTTTGAAAATATTTTTCATGACTCCTTACAATTCCGATTCGCTTCAACAAGGAAATATCCTTGTTTTCAAGCTATACAATTAAACAATTTGTAACGCTGTGTGCCATATTTTCACAAATTGAATAATTGTGTAAAATTACAACACGAATGATTATGATTGGTCTTAATAATGGCTAATTATTTATACTTATCTATAATTTAGAATACATATAAATAAGATACTTATTCTTTGTTCTGAATTCTAAAAAAAATACAATTTCACTGTTTTCTAATTTTGTCGAAAGGTAGTAGAGTTTTTACGCATCAAAACTGACTTTAATCAATTTTATTGTTAATATTGATTAGTTTGTCTAACAATAAGCATTGATTTTATTCCATTCAAAATCTCTATTTCACAAAAGTAAACAAAGATTATTGATAGTAAAAATTGATATTTTGTATATTGAAATAGCTTTTAACTATAAATCTATTCAATAAAAAAGGCAAAAGGTATTCTTGAAATGGAATATTGAATTCTATTCTGAAAAGACCTTTTACCTTTTTCTTTGTAAAACTATTGTCCTACAATATCTCCTTTAAGACTCGCCAAAACTGTCAATAATTGAATTTTAGTTCTTGATTCAACTTTGAACTTCACTAATGATGCTGTTAAATCTTCCACCAAAGCGTTGAAATGAGCGTCTGTAATATTCATTCCTTTATGAGCCGTTTTCATATCCAAACCTGTATATTTTTCGGGTCCGCCAGAAGCCTGACCTACTTGATTTACAAGATTCATTTTCAAACGGTTCAATCGAGCTGGGTCAGCCGCAGCCGCAGCAAAAAAAGCATTGATACGAGTATCAGCAGCCACTTTTCCAATAAAATCGTCAATCACAGCTGTAATCGCTGGATTTCCACCCAAACGTACATATACTGAAGTAGGACCTTCAACAATATCACCTTTCATGGTAGCCAAAGCTGTCAATAATTCTGTTTTTTCAGTAGCTGGCACTTTAAATTTATCAAGTGATAATGATAAATCTTCAACCAAAGCATTAAAATGAGATTCTTCAATACCCATTCCTTTGTGAGCCGTTTTCATGTCAAGTCCTGAATACTTTTCCATTCCACCTGTTGCCATTCCAACTTGGTTAATCAAATTATTACGTAATCTTGTAAGACGAGCAGGATCTCCAGCAGCATCAGCAAAGAAAGCGTTGATTCTAGCATCACCAGCTACATTCGTAATAAATTGGTCAATCACTGCTGAAATGGCAGCGTTACCACCCAGACGGTCGTAAAGAGATTTTACAGGAACTACTTCATCATCTTTACTGCAAGATGTAAACACAAGCATTCCTGCCATGAGGAATGCGCCCCATAGTTGCATTGTTTTTTTCATGTTTTTAAAAATTTTACCGATGACTGTAAAAGTTTTGCACGCTCGTTATGCGCTACTTTCACGATTAATTTTAATGATATTCGAGCAAAGAAGGTTTAAGCAAAAGTTGTGAATTATGAATGATGAATTATGAATAAAAAGTATTGATATACAACTCTTTAACTCGTAATACAGCGTCGTTTATTTTACATAGACGCTCTGGAAGCGATAAAAGCTTTGTGGGATTATTGATTAAAATGTGCTGTTGATAACATTTATCGAAAACACAATGCTTTTTTAGCTCCTAATATAAAATCAATATATTCTGTAGGAACTGGGCATTGAGGCCCTTTAAAAGCAGTAAAATCTAATTTTGAGGGATTGAAATCCTCAGAAGTTAGCACTTGTGTCAATGCTTCTTCTGAGGTTTCGTCTTCATGGAAAGTAACACTTACGGTTTTTCCCATGCGGTTTACTGTGGCAGCAGTAATCCCTGTGTTGGCGGATAATTTGTTGGCGATGTTGATACTATCTTGAACGGATAAATCACGGTCGAGATTAAAAACAGCTAGGGAAATTGGTTTTAAATTCAAGCGATCAGAAAGTGGCGGTTCTTGCCAATTGGCATAAACAACAAAAGCAACGAAAAGACTTAAAATGACAATGCTTGTTACTTTGAATATTTTGGTTAGCGTTTGCATGGCTGAAAATATTTATTTGAAAGTTTTTAGATACGTTTTACACTTGACAAACATATCTACGAAAGACTTTTCATCTTGGATTGCTGGATTTAAAAAAATTATTAGAAAAATAAAAAACGGGGAATCTCCTCTCAGAAATTCCCCGTTTTGCTTAATACTTAGTCGTTGTCTTAATATCCTTTTTCCCAGATTTCATGTACTCTTTCGCCTGTGGCGCTTTGTCCAGCATGAATCCAATCTTTGCCATTGATTACACAATCGTATTCAAATGAAATATTTACTTCTTTGTTTCTTTTTGAAGAAAAAGTGATTTTCTCGATATACTTCTCTTTTTTCTTGCTGAAAGTACCGCCAAAAGTTCCAAAAAACTGATGTGTATCAATATTAAAACTTGCCGACTGAAAGTGTTCGCCAGAGAATATTTTTATTGTTTTAAAAGAACCTTTAAAAACCGTTTGCATTTTAAAGTCTTTGTCTTCTTTTGCTCGTAAACGCCAAAGTGCATTTGAAAAAGGTTCTGTACTTAATTTTTCAGTGATTCGTAACCAAGTACCAGCCAATGGACCTTGAGCAACGGTTAAAGTATTTTTATCTAAAGAAAAAACATTTGCTACCGTTAAACCTACCAAAGTAGAATCTTCTGTATTAAAATCTCTTTTGAACGATAAAATAGTTTTTGAATCTGCTTTTAATATTTCAAAAGTACCGCCACCTGCGCTGACAAAATGTTTATCAGTGGTTTGATAAGTAGTAAACATTAAATAATTTTCAGCACAAATTAACCTTGAAGTATTGCCCTTAGGATTTACTTGTTGCCATATTCCAGCAATAGATTGAGCAACCAAAAAATTGCTAAGTGTTAGACAAAAACAAAAAGCAAGTAATAATATTTTCTTAGTCATTGAAATGATTAAAGTATTGATAATGATTGAGTAATCAACGAAAGATTCATCGTCTTTCGCATAAATAATTATTCGTTTTTCCCAATGAGTTTTAATACTTCATTCGCAATTTCTTTCGCTGCTTCTGGTTTGGCTAATTGGTGTATATTTTTGCTGAGTACTTCTTGTTTTGAAGCATCTTGTAATAAATCAATCGTTGCTTTCACTAAACTTTCTCTGGCAGCTACATCTTTCACCAAAATAGCAGCATCATTATTGACTAAACTCATGGCATTCATGGTCTGGTGATCTTCCGCAGCCGTTGGCAAAGGCACCAAAATAGCAGGTTTCGCCGCCAAACACAATTCTGAAACAGATAATGCTCCCGCTCTTGAAACGACGACATCAGCCACGGCATAAGCTAAATCCATTTCATAAATAAAATCTGAAACATAAACCTGACCTTTGAAAACACTTGCCGTCGTTTTGGCTCTATCGATGTATAATTTACCTGTTTGCCAAACTACTTGATAACCCGCACCAACCAAATTGGTTAATCCTGCATCAATTGATTCATTGATTGTTCTAGCACCTTGGCTTCCACCAATTACTAAAACCGTCTTTTTATCGGCTTGCAAACCGAAATGTTTTAGGGCTTCATCACGTTTTGATTTTACTTCTAAAATATCTTTTCTGACAGGATTTCCCGTCATTTTTATTTTTTCTGCATCGAAAAAAGTATCCATTCTTGGATAAGCTACACAGATTCTTTTTGCTTTTTTCGCTAATAATTTATTTGTAACGCCAGCATAAGAATTCTGTTCCTGAATCAAGTAAGGGATACCCATCATAGACGCTGCCAACAATAGTGGTCCAGAAGCATAGCCACCAACACCAACGGCAACGTCAGGTTTAAAATCTTTAATAATACTTCTGGCTTCGCTCAAGCTTGCGATTAATTTTCTAGGAAAGCTAAGGTTCGCTAATAAATTAGAGCGATTGATTCCCGCAATGGGTAAACCAATAATTTTATACCCTGCTTTGGGCACTTTTTCCATTTCCATTTTCCCTTCTGCCCCGACGAACAAAATTTCAATAGCAGGATTCATTTCCTTTAAAGCATTAGCAATAGCAATGGCAGGATAAATATGTCCGCCTGTTCCTCCACCTGAGATGATGACTTTGGTCATTTGAATGATAATTAATCAATAAGTTTTTAAAAACTTATTTTTTACTGTTAAAAACAAATAGCTGACAACGAAGGGCTGATAGCTTATAAAATTGGATTTTTTACTTTATCTCTACTCACTGCAATGATAATTCCGACCATTGCCCCTGTGAACAAAAGGGAGCTTCCCCCCATACTTAAAAGTGGTAAGTTTTGCCCAGTAACTGGGCCTAAACCAGTAGCAACACCCATGTGCACCATTGCTTGAATCACTAAGCTAAAGGTTAGCCCAGCTGAAAGTAAGCCTCCGAAGGCTCGCCCAGAACTATCTACGGCTTTCATCCCTCGATACAAAAACCAGAGATAAAGCCCCAAAACAAATACCCCGCCAATCATTCCCCATTCTTCGATAATGATGGCATAAATAAAGTCTGATTCAGATTCTGTTAAGAAGTATCGTTGTTGGCTTTTTCCTGGACCTTTTCCTAAAACTCCACCGTTGGCAATGGCATAAAAACTCCGTTCAATTTGATAATCGGAAGTTTGTGAAGCGTCTTTTTTCTTCGTTCCTTTTAAACCACTGGCAAAGTTGATAACACGGTTTCTGGCTGTTTCGATACGGCTACCTGTTCCGGTCATAACCAATAAAGTTGCCGTAATGAAAATACCCGCCAATGCCAACATTAAATATTGGCTAGGTACTCTTCCGAAAAACATCAACAAAAAACAAGTAGTAAATAAAAGTAAAGAAGTAGAAACGTTGGTGAGTGCAATTGCCGAACAGACCAAAATGATTTTTAGAATCATCGGTAAAATTTCATTAAAAGTATAACTCACGTGTTGTCGTTTGGCTAACATTGCCGCCAAATTGGTAATTAAAGACAATTTGGCTAAATCGGAGGGCATAAATGTCAAGCCCCCAACGTGAATCCAACGATTGGCGTGGTTAATTCCCTGCTCGAATTTGTAAGCATAAATCAAGAGTACAAATGATAGAATTACACCCGCATTTGAATACATCGCAAAACGATGGTAGTCTAGTCGATGAAAAAACCACATCGAACCAAGCCCCAATGAAACCAAAATAATGTGTTTAAAGATATGATAAAAAATACCTCCACTAGCCATTACCGCTAATTTTCCAGATGCACTTGATACGACAATAATACTTATCATCGACAAAGCTGCAACTATAGTCCATATCTGATGATCGCCTTTAAGATTACTTTTTAACCAATTTGTCACCATTTTTTCACTAAATTTTTAAATAATATTTTGCTTAAACAATTGTCAATGCTGATACAGCCACTTTGAATTGTCGTCCTCTATCTTCGTAATTTTTGAATAAATCAAAACTAGCACAAGCTGGCGAAAGTAAAACAACGTCACCTTCTGTAGCTACTTCTTGCCCAAGCGTAACGGCTTTTTGCATACTATCAACCGAGAAAATTAAGGGTACTTTTTTACCAAAGTAATCTAATAATTTTTGATTATCCGTTCCCATACAAATCAAGGCTTTTACTTTTTGTTCAACCAAGGCTTCTATTTGGCTATAATCATTGCCTTTATCAACACCGCCCATTATTAGCACAATTGGGTCGTTGAAACTACCAAGTGCATAAAAAACAGAGTCAACATTTGTCGCTTTTGAATCGTTAACAAATTTTACGCCTCCAACTTCGCCACAAGGTTCAAGGCGATGTTCTACACTTTTGAACGTTTTTAACCCTTCTGTAATTTTATCGTTTTCAATGCCCAATACTTTTGCTACCAAAATAGCAGACATTGCGTTGATGGCATTATGCGAACCTTTGATAGGCAAATCTTCTAAAGCAAATGAGAAATGATTTTCTTGATAAGTAACTTCAAGTTTTTCGTTTTGTAAGCTTCCGCCTTGGGCTACTTTTTCTTGTAATGAAACGGGGAGATAATTTACAGGGAATGTTTTTTTCGTTAATTCATTCGCAAGGGCTTCGCTTTCTTGATAAAAAATAAAGTTATCAGAAGGTGTCATATTCTGTAAAATTCTGAATTTAGAATCTATATAATTCTGAAATTCATAATTATATCTGTCTAAATGGTCGGGCGTGATATTGAGTAAAATAGCGATATCAGCTTTGAAATCAAAACAATTATCCAGCTGAAAACTGCTGAGTTCTAATACAAAATAATCAAGTGTGTCGTCAATTACTTGTTTGGCAAAACTATCGCCAATATTACCAGCCAAGCCGACATTCAGTCCTGCATTTTTGAGTAAATGATAGGTTAAAAGTGTCGTCGTTGTTTTTCCGTTACTTCCTGTTATTGCAATAATTTTTGCTTTTGTATAACGAGAAGCCAGTTCTATTTCTGAAATAATAGGAATTCGAAGTGATTTCAATTTTTGAACTAAAGCAACTTTATCTGGAATTCCAGGGCTTTTTACTACTTCGTCGGCATCTAAAATTTGTTCTTCTGTGTGTTTTCCTTCTTCAAAAGGAATATTATTTTGTGTTAATATTTCTTTGTACTTATCCGATAAAACACCCTTATCCGACAAGAACACATTAAAGCCTTTTGCTTTTGCCAATAAAGCTGCACCAACGCCACTTTCACCTCCGCCCAAGATTGCGATTTTTTTCATATTCCAGAATTTGTTATGCTCTTAAAATTCAATTTGCAAAGTAACCAAAATCTCTGCCCTCTTCTACTATTTTTAATGGAAAAATAAAAGCCCAAAGTTATTACACTTTGGGCTTCATAGGATGGTCTAAACCATTTTATGCTTTTTCATCTGTACTTTTATCAGTTAAACCAGTCTTATTAGCTGCTTTCACAATCATAAAAATTACAAAGGCAATAATTAAAAACTGAATAACTACCTGAATAAAGTTTCCATACTTTACCTCAGCTTTACCAACCATAACAGACAACGCTGCAAAGTTTTCGCCGCCTATCAAAATACCAATTATTGGCATCAGAATATCATCTACTAAGGAAGTAACTATTTTACCAAAGGCACCTCCAATAATTACACCAATTGCCAAGTCAAGAACATTTCCTTGAGCAATAAATTTTCTAAATTCTTTTAGCATTGTTCTGAGTGTTTTTAGAGTAATTGACAATACTAATATGGTGAAAATCTTAGAAAGTATGCAAAAAACCTAAACCTAAATTTCTAGCTTGTTGAATTTTAGTGCTTAAATCGTCATCATAAAGTAAAATAAAATCAAAAGTAGCACTAAAGTATTTATTGATTTTAGCAGCAACTTTTGCATCAATTCTATTATCAATATGTCCCAAAGAACTGGCATTGATAAAAACCTGATGACGTAATTTCAAGTTGACATTTTTGGCAATATCCTTATCAAAATTTGAAACCACTTGAATAAGGGCAAAATCATTTCTAAACTTCGAGCCTACACGTACTCCATAAGCGGGTTTCAATTCTCCAGTTATTAGGTCTTTTTCTCTTACACCATCGTCTGTTACAATTGTTTGACGAATAGCACCTGGCGATGCAACCATGCTAAAATAAGGTTTTGGTCGCCATTCAAACCCAATAGATTCTGTAATATAAGCAGGCGATAAAAAATTAGAAATCTTTATATCGTTGGCAGCAACATCGCCATACTTATAACCCGAAGTGAATTGTGATTGAAAGTTGAATACTCCAACTAAAGCCCAAGTAGTGGATATTTTATGACCCACTTTTGAATCAAAAAACAAACGGTCGATACTTTTTCTAAAACCGTTACCATTATTGAGCAAACCATATTGCATTTGCAAATCGTTTACCCAAGTAGTTTTTGCTTTGGCGTACTCTCTTTTTGTATTGAAAAAAACGGTAAAACCTGTAGCGTTTTGTCCTCCTGGACTCCAGTTACTAAAATCAGCATTGCTGAAATTAGCACCATATTGGGTTTTCTTTTTCCAATAAGAAGTATCTTTTTTTATCTCTTTAGGTTTTACTTCTTGAGGCTTGATTTCTTGCGGTTTAACTTCTGGTGTTTTTACTTCTTGAGGCTTTACTTCTTGACTTTTTACTTCTTGAGCAAAAATGTTCGACGAATAAAATAAGCTTACGATAAAGAAGAGAAAATGCTGTTTCTTCATAATATATTTTTTAGTCCGTTATTTATAATTTCCACAAATAACGGACTAAAGTATCTTATTCTTATTTGGCACTGTAGTTAGGTGCCTCTTTTGAAATGGTAATATCGTGTGGATGGCTCTCTCTTGAACCAGCCGCAGTAATTTTTACAAATTTCGCTTTTTGCATGGCTTCGATGTTCCCTGCACCGCAGTAACCCATACCAGCTTTTAAGCCTCCAACCATTTGGTAAATGATTTCAGCCACTGCACCTTTGAACGGTACACGACCAACGATACCTTCTGGTACTAATTTCTTAATATCGTCCTCTGCATCTTGGAAGTAACGGTCTTTTGAACCATCTTCCATCGCTTCTACAGAACCCATACCACGATAAGTTTTGAATTTACGTCCTTCAAAAATAATCATTTCACCTGGTGCTTCGTCTGTACCAGCTAACATTGAACCAATCATAACAGTACTTGCACCGCCAGCGATTGCTTTTACAATATCACCTGAGAAACGAATTCCACCATCAGCAATAACAGGAACGCCTAAGTCTGCAACGGCTAAAGCAGCTTCATAAACAGCAGTTAATTGCGGCATACCTACTCCAGCAATAATACGAGTAGTACAAATACTTCCTGGACCAACGCCAACTTTTACGGCATCAGCACCTGCTTCGGCTAAAGCTCTTGCACCTTCGCCAGTTGCTACGTTACCAACAATTACATCAAGATTTGGGAATTTTGCTTTTACAGATTTCAAAGCATCAATCACTCCTTTTGAATGCCCGTGTGCAGTATCAATACTTACTACGTCAACACCAACTTTTACTAAAGCTTCTACTCTTTCAAGTAAATCAGCAGTAACACCTACAGCAGCACCAACTCTTAAACGACCTAATGAATCTTTAGAAGCATTTGGATGGCTTTTTCTTTTCAAAATATCTTTATAAGTAATCAAGCCAATAAGGTTTGAATTCTTATCAATAATTGGTAATTTTTCAATTTTATATTCTTGTAAAATGCTTTCTGCATCTTCAAGCGAAATACCTTCTTTGGCAGTAATAAGATTATTTTTGGTCATAATCTCAGTCACCAATTTGGTCAAATCTTTCTGAAAACGTAAGTCTCTATTAGTAAGAATCCCAATCAGTTTTCCTGCATCATTCACTACTGGAATACCACCAATTTTGAAATCACGCATAATGCGGTGAGCATCTCCCAAGGTTTGTCCTTCAGTAAGCGTAATTGGGTCGATAATCATTCCTGATTCCGAACGTTTTACCTTTCTTACTTGAGCAGCCTGCTGGGCAATCGTCATATTTTTATGGATAATTCCGATACCACCTTCTTGAGCCATAGCAATAGCCAACTCAGCTTCGGTAACAGTATCCATCGCAGCAGAAACAATTGGAGTATTTAAAATAATGTTACGAGTAAGTTTTGATTTCGTACTTGTATCTCGTGGAAGGACTTCAGAATAAGCGGGAAGAAGAAGCACATCATCATAAGTGAGGGCTTCGAAAAGGAACTTGGATGTATCTAACATGGCAAATATCGTTGATATTGTTATTTGCAAGACAAAATTACTACCTTTTTTGTACTTTTAAAAGATTCATGAAAAAATTCTTATTAAATGATTGTAAAGTTCTAATTCTAAGAAATTCCTGATTAATTTTTATTATTTCCTTTAACCGATGGCTTTAATTGAACAGACAAATACAACCTTCATTCTGCCAGACTTTGCTATTGTAGATTGGTTGTCAACTACATGCAGTGCTTTCTGCATTATAAATGCCATGAAGCGAATAAAATCTCTACTGAATTGTGTGACATTTAATTGCTAAAATAAAACGAGAGAAAATACTTCAATAGTAAACGGATGGTTTTAAAACATATTTTGCCAATTGAAATCAGTAAAGTATGATTAATCAGGACATATACGCAAGAGTGTTTTTATAATTTTGGGAAAACCTTAATATTTTAAATAACCTTATGAAAAAAATACTCTTTATCTTTTTAATTATTATCACTCAAAAATCTATTGCTCAAGATTTTAAACCTTACGAGCAGACCATTCCAAACACTTCTGTAAAGTACAAAATGATGCCAATTCCCGCTGGGGAATTTATGTTAGGAAGTCCAGACTCAGAACAAGGACATGAAGTGGATGAAAGCCCACAAGTAAAAGTAAAAATTGAACCTTTTTGGATGGGTGCTTATGAAGTTACTTACGACGAATATCAATTATTCTTTGAAGAAGAAAGAGACCCAGAACCCCGACCAGACGCCATTACTCGTCCGAGTCCACCATATATAGATTTTACTTTAGGCATGGGAAAAGTTGGCGGTTTTCCTGCCAATTCCATGCAACAATACGCTGCATTGATGTATTGTAAATGGTTATATTACAAAACAGGGATTTTTCACAGGTTGCCAACAGAAGCTGAATGGGAATATGCTTGTCGTGCAGGAAGTAATACAGCATTCTTTTTTGGAAACGATGCTTCTAAAATGTCAGATTATGCTTGGTTTAAAAATAATTCAGAAGATAAGTATCATCATGTAGGCGAGAAAAAGCCAAATGCTTGGGGTTTGTACGATATGCTTGGTAATGTAGCTGAATGGACACTCGACCAGTATGACGAAACTTTTTATCAGAAAATACAGGTCGGCGAAACCAATCCTTATAATGCGAAACTAAAACGTTATCCAAGTACTGTTAAAGGTGGAAACTATCAAGACGAAGCCATTCAATTAAGAAGTGCCAATCGTTTGAAATCAGATGCGGTTTGGAACAGAAGAGACCCACAAATTCCAAAAAGTAAATGGTGGAATGCTGATTCTCCCTTTGTAGGTTTCAGAATTATTCGCCCCTTAAAACAGCCTACTAAAGAAGAAGTGGAGGCTTTTTTTGAGAAAATGTTAAAATAAGCTCTAAGCAGTAGGCTTTAAGCTTTAGGCAAGCACAAAGTAAAGCTTAAAGCATATAGCCTACTGCTTAGAGCAAAAAATAAACAATTAACTAAACAACTATGAACTTTAACAGACGAGATTTCGTAAAGAGTACTTCTATCATCACAGGTGGAATACTTACTACTCCATTTTTATCGGAGGCATCCTTTTTCAATAGTAACTCTGATGATACTATCAAAGTAGCTTTAATTGGTTGCGGAGGTAGAGGAACAGGTGCAATTATTCAGGCATTAAGCACTAAGCAAAATGTGAAATTAGTAGCGATGGCTGATGCCTTTAAAGACCGTTTGGATAACTGCTATCAAGAAATTACTAGCGATGATTTCGCTCATTTAAAAGCTAAAATTGATGTGCCAGCTGACCATAAATTTACTGGCTTTGATGCTTACCAAAAAGCTATTCCTATGGCTGATGTGGTGATTCTGACTACTCCTCCGGGTTTTCGTCCAATTCATTTTGAAGCAGCAGTGAATGCAGGTAAACATATTTTTATGGAAAAACCTGTGGCAACTGACCCAGCGGGGATTCAAAGAGTATTAGTGGCGGCCGAAAAAGCAAAAGCTAAAAAATTGAATGTAGTGGTTGGTTTGCAAAGACATTATCAAAATTCTTATAGAGAATTAATGAAGCGTTTGCAAGATGGCATGGTTGGCGATATTGTTTCGGCTTCGGCTTGGTGGAATAATGATGGTGTTTGGACTAAACCAAGAGTAGTAGGACAAACAGAAATGGAGTACCAAATGCGAAATTGGTATTATTTCAACTGGCTTTGTGGCGACCATATTACCGAACAACACATTCATAATATCGACGTAATCAACTGGGCGAAAAATGGTTATCCAGTAAGAGCCAGAGGTACTGGTGGGCGTGAAGTAAGAAAAGGAAAAGATACAGGAGAGATTTTCGACCACCATATTGTAGAATTTGAATATGCCGACGGTACAATTTTAAATTCACAATGCCGACACATCAAAGGTACTTGGGCAAAAGTTGACGAATTGGTAGTAGGAACAAAAGGAAAAATACAGTTCGATGCTGCCAAAATCACTGACCACAAAGGAAAGCCTTTGTATGCTTTTGATAAAAAGACCAAAGAAAATCAGCCTTACCAAACCGAACACGACGAATTGTTTGCAGCCATAGCCAAAGGCGAATACAAATTTGCTGATGCAGAAAACGGTGCAAAGTCAACAATGACTTCTATTTTGGGAAGAATGGCAACTTACTCAGGACAAGTAATAGAATGGGACAAAGCTATTAATTCGGGCATTGACATTATGCCAAAAACCTTTGCTTGGGACGCAGATATGCCTCTGAAACCCTATGCAAACGGCAATTATCCAGTAGCCATTCCGGGCAAGACCAAGTATTTCTCATAAAAAAACTAAAGCAGTCCGAAATAAAATCGGACTGCTTTTTTATCAAGAATACCTAACAACAACCGCTTCCTGGTGTGCAGCAAGACGCATTAGCTAAATCTGCTAAATTGATTTTCACTTTCTCTTTCTTCACGCCATCAATGGCTGGTTTTTCAGCATAAACCGTTACGCTATAAATCCCAGTTCCTGATGCTAAAAAGGCTTTTAAAGCATCAATAGAAAGATACTCCATCAAAATATTGTCAGGCAGAAATATTGGTTTTTCTTTCTGAACGGTGATGTTTTCGAAACCAGCTTCTTTAATCAATTGAAGATATTCAGATTTTTGAATCGCTCCCGACACACAGCCTGCGTACATTTCTGCTGCCGACTTCAATCCTTCAGGAAGCTCCCCTTCTAAAACAATATCCGAAATACTAAAATGTCCGCTTGGTTTCAATACTCTAAAAATATCTTGAATGACATTTCTTTTGTTTGGCACTAAATTCAGCACACAATTACTAACAATTACATCGGCTACATTATCATTAACTGGCATATTTTCAATATCGCCTTCTCTGAATTCAACATTATTATAACCTAATTTTTCAGCATTTCTTCTCGCCTTATCAATCATGGCTTTTGTAAAATCAATCCCGATTACTTTGCCTGTAGCTCCTGTTTCAGCACGAGCGATAAAACAGTCATTTCCTGCACCAGAACCTAAATCAATAACTGTATCACCTGCTTGAATATTTGCGAAAGCTGTTGGCAATCCACAACCTAAACTTAAATCTGCATCAGGATTATAGCCTTTTAGATGTTCATAACTTTCAGACATAATGGTATAAGTACCAGCTGAAGGTCCAGCTCCACAACAAGTTGAGGCATTATATTCGGCTGATTGAAGGGCAATTTCCCCATATTTTTCTTTAACAATGTCTTTTAAATTCTCTTCTTGCGTTTTCATATTAATCTTGTTTTTGTATGAAAGAACCCGAATCTTAAAAATGGACGCAGGTTTTTAAATATTTCTTTTGAAAAAATAACAAAAGCTCACAACTATCGTTATATTTATAAAAATTCTTGAAATAATAAAATATAATACTATGGATATTTTTCATTTCGATTACGATTTTCAGGAAAACTCTCAAGGAGCTGGCAATGATTTACAATTATTAGAGGAAAAATGGCTTGGCGATTCTTTGGTCGGTTATTTGGTAGAATCACAAACGCAAGACTGGCTTATTTCTCTGGTTTTTGTTTCAAGAGAAACACCTTTAAAATTCGTGATTAGAAAGTTAGAAAAAACGCCTTCACACGTAAAAATGGAGCAGTATCGTATTCTTTCTTCTAAAACTTCCAGACTTTTAAAACCATTTTATGAAGCTTCTTTAAACTAATTTTTATCGGAATTTAAGCACAAAGACATTCTCCTTTTTTGTTTCGTATTTCAATAATGTTTCCGTAAGCATCTACTTTTACGGGGCAACAATCCATGAGTTTTTGCTTCAATTGCTCTCTGCCACGTTGCACTCTTGATTTTGCTCCTGAAACTGAAATGCCTAATTTTTCAGCTAATTGTACTTGTGATAATCCTTCAATATCTACTAAACGAAGTGCCTCTTCGTACTTTGGGTCAAGATCTTGCCTAAAATGTTCAAGCCATTGAGCTACCATCGTATTGAGTTCATTTTCGCTAAAATATGTTTGCTCTAAATTGTTTTGATAGACCGCATCTTCATGCTCAAGTGCTCTTTTCTTTGAACGAAAATAATTCAACACGGTGTTTCTGGCAATCTGAAAAACCCATCCAGCCAAACGTTCCTCTTCACGCAACTCATGCAAATGTTGATGAATTTTTATAAATACTTCTTGCAGAAGGTCGTCGGTCACTTCGGTATTATGCGTTTGATTCCGAATAAACTCTTTGACAGGTTTACTGAAATCTAACCAAATCTGATTAAATTTTATGGCTTTGGATGTGGATATTGCATTCATAAAACGAAGTTTTTCTGAAAGATGCCTTTTTATTGTAAAGGACGCAAAAAAGGCGAACATTTAGAAAACGTTCGCCTTTTTTACTTATTGAGCATCTCAAATTCCGAAAATTGAATCTTTTAAACTTCAGTACCCAATTCTTCTTCAATCATTTCTTCTTCCTGAAATAATTTGGCTTCCATTACTTCTGCGGCATTTACTTCAAAGAATTTCTTATGAATATTAAATGCATCATCTCCGCATTCCGCTGGCGATGCACATCGTATGAAAGAACCATCTTCTTGCATGGTATAAGCATTGACATTGTCTTTCAAATTCCAATCTAAAATATGAATAGCTTGTTGTTTAACTTGTGTACCATAAATTTCAAAAAGTGATTCTATTCTACGGTCAAAACTTCTTACCATTACATCGGCAGAACCGCCATAAACTTTAGGCTCGCCATTGTTATGGAAATAATAAATACGAGTATGTTCTAAGAAATCTCCGACGATAGAACGTACTGTAATATTTTCAGATAATCCTTTTCTTTGCGGACGTAAACAACAGATTCCTCGAACAATCAATTGAATTTTTACACCTGCTTGTGAAGCTTTGTATAATTCATCAATAGTGATTTTATCTTGTAATGAATTGATTTTAAAACAAATTCCGCTTGGTAAACCAGCTCTGGCATTATCTGCTTCGTGCTGAATCATTTTTACCAAACTCTTACGCATATCACGTGGAGCGGTAATCAATCTTTGATAAGAATGCGGTTGTGAATGCCCAGTAATTACATTGAAAAACTCAGAAATATCTCTTGTCAATACTTCATCAGTTGTAAGTAAACCAATATCGGTATAAAGTTTTGCGGTATCTTCATTATAATTTCCAGAAGATAAATGTGCATAACTTTTTACCATATCACCTTCATTTCTAATTACTTGCAGAAGCTTTGTGTGGGTTTTTAATCCTGGAATTCCATAAATTACAAAACAACCTGCTTTTTGTAAACGAAGTGCTTCACGAATATTATTTTCTTCATCGAAACGGGCTTTCACTTCAAATAATACCGAAACGTGTTTGCCATTTTCAGCAGCATGTAAAAGCGCTTCTGCAATGCGAGAATGCTTTGAAATTCTGTAGAGTGTAATTTTAATCGCCAATACTTGTGGGTCTTCAGCAGCTTGCTCAAGCAATTGAAGTACTGGTTCAAAATTGTTATATGGATGATGTAGGAGTATATCTCCTTGTTTCATCGTTTCAAAAATATTTTCTGGTTTTTGTGTTAGCTGACCCAAGGCTGGCACTGATGCTCTTTGTACAACTTGCTTTGATTTTAATTCTGCGTGTTTGATGATTTGCCAAAATGCTGTAAAATCAATCAAGGTATCGCTGAAAAAAATATCGTTTTTTTCAAGCTTCCAACGTTTTAACATCATCTGCAACATCCATTCCGAACAACCACCCTCCATTTCAATTCGGGTTACTCTACCCAAACGACGGTCTTTGATTTTCTTTTTGATTTCGTCGATAAAATCTGTTTCAGAATCTTCATGTTCTACTAAATCAAAGTCTCCATTTCGGGTAATTCTGAACAAAGCGACTGATTCAATTTCTACATTTTTATAGAGTTTCCAGATTTCATGACGAATGATTTCTTCTATAGGTAAAAACATGATTTCGTCCTCACGTTCTACCACATAAAAGCGTTTTAAGTTTTGTGGAATTTGCACAAAACTAATTTTCCTACTTTCGTTGATGTTACTTTCTGTACGTTCGCCTTCACTTTTGGTGACAACCCCAAAAATCAAGGTTTTGCCCAATAAACTCGGAAAAGTATGCGTATGGTCGAAAACCATCGGCGTAAGCATTGGGTAAATGGTACGATTAAAATAATCAAGTACTTGTTCCATTTCCTCATGATTGAGGTCGTTCAAGCCGATTACTCTAAAGCCATTTCCTAAAAATTCAGGGAACAAATCTTCTTTGTACAATCTATGTGTTTCGGTCACAAAAGATTGTGTAGCTGCCATCAAGGTTTTTTTGAAGGGCAATTCTCTCAAACCTGAGTAATCTGTACGTTCTTTACCGTAGTCGATGTAGTTATACAAAGAACCTACACGAATGGTAAAAAACTCATCAAGGTTTGATGCTGTAATGGCTAAAAACTTTAATCTATCGAAAATATTTCTGCGAACGTCTCTTGCTTGGTCAAGTACTCTTTCATCAAATTTTAACCAACTTAAATCACGGCTGATATAGTCAGACTTTTCAATGACGTCATACGATTTGTTAATGACTTTTTCAAGACGACGTTTCTCATCTGGCGTTTGCTTTGTATTCATAAAATTATTTAGAAAGGAAAAAAGATTCCCCACAAGAGAATCCTTTACTCTACTGCGTTTTTTGTATTTGGGAATCATTCCACTCATGTCTCAACAAAGTTAAATCTAATCAGAATATATCCTCTATTATGAAATTATTAAATTTTCAAACTCACTCTTTTTTGATTTGTACTTCGTCAGCTACCAGATTAGCGAGTAATTGCTCTAGGTTTTTGAGTGTCTCAGGACTACCGTGATAGTCTGTAATCTTTAATTTTTTTGACTCGTCGTTGAAAGCAATAATCGTTGTAGGTAAATCGCTAATATGGGCTTCATAACTACTTTTGAAGTTGAAAAAATTGGCTTCTCTGAATGTTTTCGTGAGTTGTGCCACCGTACCTTTTTTCAATTTTTTAGTATGTAAACCTATTGTTCCAACAAACCTTTCGCCTTCATAAACTAAACTATCGTTTTCGAAGATATTCAACTTATATACTGGGCAAGTACCGTAACAAGCTGTTTTCTCTAAAGTAAAAATAGTTTTGGCAAGGTTTTCCGCTTTTTTTGCAGTTTGCTCCGAATTAGCATTTGCAGGCTTTTGGGTATTCTTACAAGCTCCTAGAAGCAAGATAGTTAGGCAAAAAAAACTAAGGTTTTTCATCGTTTCAAAAAATTATGATGTATAAATTTGAACGCTACTTCTATTAAAAATATTATATAAAACCTTGCGATTTAGCTAATTTAAGGCTTTTCGCTATTTAATATATAATAGGATTAAAATATTTTTTGTTATTTTCGTATTCCAAAACACACAGCGTCACTGCTCACCAAAATTCCCTCTGAAAGTATAGTTGCTTAACCGAATTGACGGAAAATCAAAAACGGTTAAGAATTCATGTTGAGAATTTAGCATTACCTATCAATGAATCTTAAAAATTTAAGTGACGAGCAATTAGTTTCCCTGTATATCGACAATCAAAATAATCTCTATTTTGAACAACTTTACGACCGCTATGCTGATAAAATCTATCGCAAATGCTTATCGTTCGTCAAAGAGGAAGCCAAAGCTGAAGATTATACTCATGATATTTTCATGAAGCTTGTGCTGAATATTGCTTCATTCAAGGAAACCGCCAAGTTTTCTACTTGGCTGTACGCTATTACTTATAATTACTGTATCGATCAAACAAGAATCACGAAAAGGTTTGCTGAAAATCCCATTGAAGAACATTTTGATGTAGTCGAAGAAGAGGATGAAACGGAATTAGCGGAAATGGAAGCAAATAGACTTCGTAAAGCTTTACAGCAAATTGTGCCTGAAGACAAAACCATTTTGATGATGAAGTATCAAGATGAAATGAGTATTAAAGAGATTTCTGGCAATTTAGATATTTCTGAAAGTGCTGTAAAAATGCGTTTGCTCAGAGCGAAAGACAAACTCAAAAAGGCATACTTAGAAAGTTTATTTTTCTGGAGCGTGATTATCACAAAATCCATCCATGTTTTTTTTAATCATGAACAATAATTCATTTAAAAATATCGACACCGAAAAAAAAATACCTGCTCACGTAAAGTCTGCCCTGATAGCAGAAATCGAAACCATCAGAAATACGTCTGTTTTGGTAGAATTATTTGTAGGTAATTTCATCAGCACCTTTACCAAATCTATAGAAGATATACACATCGAAGAAAAAAATCCCAAGGTCTGATTTTCTTTTTATTCACTTCCGAAAACAATTACTATTATGCCTAATATTCAAGAGATACTTTTTCAAACTTTTCAAAAGCTCTTAGAGCAGCTATTTTTATTTATTCCTAAAGTACTTGGAGCAATCGTTTTGTTGATTATTGGAATTATTATCGCTAAAATAGTAACCAATATTTTACAGAAAGGTCTTGAAAAAACAGGATTTGATAAACTTGGCGAAAAGTTAAATACTATTGAAATCATTCAGCGTTTTGGTTCAATTAAGCTAAGTAAATTGGTTGCAAAAATGCTCTATTACTTCATTATGCTAGTGTTTGTAACGGCAGCCACCGAAACGCTGGGCATGAAAGTACTGACAGACATGGTAACATCGTTAGTCAATTTAATTCCTAAATTAATTGCTTCGGCATTGATGCTTTTAGCGGGAATAATGATTGCCGATGCACTCAAAAATTCGGTCACGAATATTTGTAAATCCTTGAAAATTGATTCAGGGAAATTATTGGGAAACATTGTTTTCTTTTTCTTTTTAATTATAGCCCTAATTGCAGCGTTGAAGCAGGCGGGTATTGAAACAAGTTTGCTGGAATCTAGCTTTAATCTGATTATTGGTGGAATAATTTTAGCTTTTGCGGTAGGTTACGGCATGGCATCGAAAGATGTTTTAGCCAATATTCTTTCAAATTTCTACAGTAAAAATAAATTCAAAGAAGGACAAATTGTGGTATTGGATGGTGTAAAAGGCGAAATCATTACGATTGATACGACTTCTATCACCTTAAAAACGGGCGAAAGCAGTACCGTTTTTCCATTAAGTATTTTACAAAATCAAAAAGTAGAAATCATCACGGTGAATAGTATTTGAATAAATTCTTTCAGTCCTGAAAAATCTCCAATGCTCCATTCTTGAATATTGGAGATTTTTTTATGCCTCAAATACGTTCGTATCTTCAGATAAACCCTATAATTAAACATACAATCACACAGGTAATCAAGTTTTTTTGTGTTTTTGATGTACTTTTGCATCAGAACAATTATGCCATTGCTTCTTTGTAGCGAAGTAATGGTTTATTCAAGACAAATAAAAAGGAAATTTTAAGAGAAATCCTTACCCTAAAAAAGCAAATTAATATTCAACAAATGGCTTTAGACCAAGAATCTGACAAAGAATTAGACGAAACTGAAGGTGAAGAAATGACCTTCCTTGACCACCTCGAAGAACTCCGCTGGCATATCTTACGTTCGGTAGCCTCTATTTTGATATTTACAATTGCCGCATGGATTTTCCAAAAAGAAATCTTTGGGCAAGTAATTATGGGGCCTTCAAAGTCTGAATTTTGGACGAACAGAATGCTTTGTAAATTAGCAGATGCTACAGGCGTTGAAGGGTTGTGTTTCAAACAAGCAAATTTTATTCTGCAAAGTAGAGAAGTATCGGGTCAATTTATGATGGCACTTACGCAATCAATTCTTGTGGGCTTGTTATTTTCTTTCCCGTATTTTTTCTGGGAAATTTGGCGTTTTGTAAAACCAGGCTTAAAAATTACTGAAGCAAAAGCAGCACGTGGAGCGGTTTTCTGGGTTTCATTACTTTTCTTCATGGGCGTTTCATTTGGTTATTTTGTAGTTTCGCCAATGGCAATCAACTTTTTGGCAAGCTTTAAATTAGACGAATCCATACAAAACCAATTCGATATTAGTGATTATATCTCATTGCTTTCAATGATGACTTTGGCTTGTGGATTAACCTTTCAATTACCAATGATTACTTATGTACTTTCAAGAGTTGGAGTACTTACACCATCATTCATGCGTGAATATCGTCGTCATGCAGTAGTTGTGATTTTGATTGTCGCTGCTGTTATTACGCCTTCGCCAGATATGATTTCTCAATTATTGGTAACCATTCCATTGTTGGGTTTATACGAAGTAAGTATTCTCGTTTCGGCAAGAGTAAACCGCCAACGTGAAGCAGAAATGTTGTAAATGATTTTATGAGATTATGAGTTGATAAGGTTTTTGATAGCCTAAAACTTAAATATTCTTCAACATATAAAATTAATTTTCTTAAAAGAAGCCTTTGCCTAAATCGAAGGCTTCTTTTAAATTATACCCATACCATGCTCAAGAAAGAACGTTATCAAAAGCTAATCGCTTATTTCACCGAAAACTTTCCGATTGCAGAAACGGAATTGCATTACCGCACACCTTACGAATTATTAGTAGCGGTGTCCTTATCAGCACAATGTACCGATAAGCGTGTGAACATGGTAACTCCAGCTTTATTTGAACGTTTCCCCGATGCCGAATCACTATCAAAAGCTGAATTTGATGAAGTGTTTCACTATATCCGCTCAATTTCTTATCCAAACAATAAAGCCAAACATCTGATTGGCATGGCACAACGTTTGGTTTCGGTATATCATTCAGAAGTACCAAGTACTATTGAAGAGCTACAAACTTTGCCTGGTGTTGGTCGTAAAACGGCAAATGTAATTGTTTCAGTGATCTATAATCAGCCAGCAATGGCGGTAGATACACACGTTTTTAGAGTATCTCATAGGATTGGTTTGGTAGCTAAAACGGCAACGACTCCTTTAGCTGTTGAAAAAGAATTGATTAAATATATTCCAGAAGCATCTGTACCTGTGGCACATCATTGGCTAATACTTCATGGGCGATATATTTGTGTAGCAAGAAGTCCAAAATGTGGAGAATGTGCCTTGAAGCATCTTTGTAAATATTATGAAGCACTTGAAAAGAAGGTGATGAAAGAAAAGAGTAAGGAAAAGCCTTGAGTTATGAACTTTTTTATTTTTATCAATCATAAAACATTTTCAAATCTTCAAATTCCCAAATTTTCAAATTAAACAATCATGCAAGAATACATCCAACAAAACTGGTTAGAAGGCTTAGGGATACTCACAACATTAATTTGTGTGTGGTTGAATACCCGTCAGAATATTTGGGGCTGGTTTTGGGCAATTGTTTCTTCTGGGATTTATGGAGTGATTTACTGGCAATTCAAATTGTATTCGGATATGGAGTTGCAAGTAGTGTTTATCATTTTAAGTATTTATGGTTGGTATCAATGGCTTTTTGGAGGTAAAGAAAGAACAGAATTGCCAGTAACTACAATGCCTACTAAATTTTGGCTCGCTTGTTCTGTGATTTTTTTAGCATTCACCTTTGCTTCAGGTTATATGCACAGCAAATATTCTGATGCTAGTTTACCTTATGTAGATTCGGGACTAACGGCAATCAGTTTAATTGCCCAATGGATGATGGCAAGAAAATACCTTGAAAACTGGATTTTGTGGATTGGTGCAGACTTTTTTTATACAGGAATGTACTTATACAAAGGTCTTTACGGAACAAGTCTATTGTATTTACTTTTATTAGCCTTGGCGATGAAAGGTTATCAAGACTGGAAGAAAAGCCAAACTTTAATGTTGGATTTGTGATTTCGGACGTATGTCCGAAATCACAAATAATTACTATTTTATTCCACCACCGCAATACCTCCGCCTGAATAACTTCTGTACTCTCCACGATACATCGCATCTGCGGAAACGGGTCCCATTTGGAATTTACCTTTTGAAACGGCTCTTACCAAATAATAGAAGGTTTGGGCTTTGTCCGAAACATTGGTGAAGAAATTAATTCTATCGTCTCGAATGTCAAAATGCTCTGGCGTACTTTGGTCTTTTATCCACACTAAATCTCTATCAGCATTCAATCTTGGGTTTTCAATTTCCAAGCCTGCTGGTAACATATCCGTCACCACTACGTTATCCACATTCAAACCATTCGATGTGGATAAGGTAATTTTCACCACAATCAATTGATTTTGCTTGAATTTAGCTTCGCCCAAAGGTTGCCCCGAACGAGTATAGAATTGCTTACGCACTCTCAAAATATTATCCGTTTCTTCGTATTTGCCCGAAGCACTCAAACCTTCTGCTTGAGCGAAGTAATACAAAGTACCTTTTCCTTGCGTGCGAATTTGCGACTGATTAGCGATATTTTTTACTAATAAATCCTTTACCGTAAAATTTCCAACCACTTTTCCATTGGCAATCAACGAAGCCGTAATGTTGCTTGCGTTGGCTTTTTTCGCCAATTTACCCAAAGCTAAAAAGGCAAAAGATTGTTCTTGCGTAGTTAGCCAACGTTCTTGTTTGAGTACTGTGGAAAGTTGTCTTGCCAAAGTAGGAATCTGAATATTATTCGGGTCGGTATCAATCAAAGTATTCAATACCAAAGCCTGATTTCTAATTGGCGAGCTGAAACTTCCGCCAGATTGTTTTTCAGTTTGTTCAAAAGCATAGTTTTTCGGTAAAATGGCTGAGTAACTTCTTACATCGCCAATCAAACTGTAAGCTGCCGCTAATAAATACTTTTCGTCGGTTGTTAAAATATTCGGATTGGCTTTATAATAATTCATTACCGAACGGTTGGGTTTGCCAGCCAAAGCCAAAACGTACAAGCTATAAATGGTTTCTCGGCTTGCAATTACTTTGGTCGTGTAGCTACTTCCCACATAATAATATTCGTTTTCGGTCTTTTTTGTGTTAGATTGATTGCTGAGGTACTCAATCAATTTGCCCAAAGTAGTATTATTTACTTCAAAATCATTTTTCTGAGCTTCCAACAAAAAGTGCGTGGCAAAAGCAGAACCCCACCAAGATTCACGCTCGCCACCTTGCCAGTACGACATTCCTCCGCTTGGCAATTGCATTGTTTCTAATTTACGAATCGCAGTTTCAACATTAAATCGTGGATTCAACTGATTATCACCCGTTTTCATATAAGGCTTTTTGCCCGACTGAATTTGTTTTACCAAATCGGCAAAGTACAACTGTGGAAAAGCTGAAGCAGTTGTTTGTTCCACACAACCATAAGGATAGTCTAACAAACTTTGGAACTGATTGGTAAACTGCACCATCGGCGATTTACTCAGCGTAATTTCTGAACTAATACTGTTTGGTAAATAATCATGCACCAAATTTACCATAGCCGTTCCGCCACCATTTACTTGTCCAGCAACAGCCGTTTTCATTAAAGAAGTACTTGGACGAATGGTTAAATCTATTTTTTCAGTAAACTTCTCTTTCAAACCATTTACTGTAACGTTTACTACGGCATTGCCCGTCATCGCTCCTGCTTTTACAGAGAAGTAGGTTCTACCTTCTTTTTCTGCTGGAATAACCAAATTTTGCGTTCTTTGTCTCGTAACCGACAGTCCGCCCGACAAAGTAATATTGGCACTTACCGAAGCATTTTGTTTGGTAGTATTGGTGATGTTTACGGGTACTTGTATTTCATCATTAGGTGAAACAAATCTTGGCAAAGCCGTACTTACCACCAATGGGTCGGCAACTTTCATGTTTTTGGTGGCTGAACCAAAGGCTTCGTCTTTGTAACCAACTGCCATGATGCGTAAATCGCCCGAAAACTGTGGAATATCTACTTCAAAAGTAGTTTCTCCGCCAAAACCAGTTTTCACAATGCCCGACCAAATCGCTACTAATTTTACTCTGCCGTTGATTAATGGATTGACTCTTTTTTCTAAATCATAACCATCGCCACCAACCGACGAGCTTCCTGAAATAGATAATTCTGGGAAAAGGAAAGGATATAAATCAAAGCTGTTTACTTCTAAAGCCTGTTTTTGGTAAAAATGATTGTAAGGGTCGGGCGTTTTGAAATTTTTCAATTGCAAAATGCCTTCGTCCACCACCGCAATGGTTACTTCGGTATTGGCTTTGGTTTTAATGGTTATTTTTTGTTTGGTTTTTGAACGAGATTTTTCAACCGCCACAATTTCAATTGGTAATTGATTATCAACATCTTCCACCATCACAGGAGCATAACCATGTGCCACCGTCAGCGGTAAATTTGAATCATCCAATGGACGAATCAGCGTAGCCGAAACATACACATTAGGCAAATGTTCTTTATGAATCGGGAAACTCAACTCTGCCGATTTTTTATCCGTTTCAATCACAAAATTTTCTAACACGTGATTTCGCTCAATCGTCACAATCAGTTTTCCAGCAAAAGGCGTTTTGAAAAGTACTTTGGCTTTGTCGCCTACATTGTACTTTTCTTTATCAAATTCCATTTCTACTTGTCCTTCATTGTTTACTTCAAAAGAACTGTTTTGTGTACTACCAAAACCGTAAGCATAAAAACTTTGTGCCGTCCAAGATTTTGCACCTTCGCTATGTACTCTTACTTCGTATTCTCCCGAAACTGGCGGAGCATAAGCCAAAGTAGTTTTTCCATTATCAAAAGATAAAGCTCTTGAGTACACGACTTTCGTCTGTTTTTTTGAAGAATATTTTAAGGTATTATTCGGATTTTTCTCAATAACGGTCTGATATTCAAAACGTACAATTTCTACTTTGCCTTTCGCCGCCGTTAGTTTTCCATCTTTATTTACCGCCACCAAAGGAATCTGCACAGGAACGTTTGTGCTGATATAAGTATCGGGCATTCCGATTCCGTAGAAAACACTTTGTGTAAAAATATCCAACTTCTTGAGTCTATTCACAGGGCGACCCGTTTCATCAAAAACAGTCACAAAAGTTTTAGATTCCAGCACGCCCATATTGCTGTAAGTAGCAGGAATCTGGAAGTTTTCTTTGAACATTCCGCTGGCATCGGTTACGCCTTCACGAGCTACGTCTTCAAAATTGGTATTGTCTTGAATGTCAAAAATATAGTTTTTGAAATCTTTTGCTTCAAAGCGTTTACGTTTGAGTTTAAACTGCATTTCGTAATTTCTATCAGCAGCAGGCGGGCCAAATAAATTTAAAGCTGTGGCTGAAATTTGTACAGTTTCGCCATTTCGGTAAAATTCCTTGCCTGATTTCACTTCTACTTTGATTCTGTCAGGCATAAATTCTTCAATCGCAATATTTCTGGAAGCCAACAAAACATCGTTGGCATTTAAAACTTCAAGAATGTAAGTACCAGTAATAGCAGAAGCATTGGTTGGAATAGACAAAGCCACAGCTCCTTGTGCATTGGTTTCTTTTCTAAAGCTTTTAAATTCTCGTCCATTTGGTAATAAAAGACGAATTTTCACAGGAATTTCTCCGACTGATTCCCAGTTTTGTTTACGAATAATAGTATTGGTATTGATGGTTTCTCCCGGACGATAAATATCACGGTCGCCATAAACGAAAGCTTCAAAACCAGAAGTATTATCACGTTTGCCTTCTACATCAAAACGTGAGGTTTCAACTTGCGAGCCATCCATCAATAAGTAATTGAAATCGTCGGGCGTATGTGCCGAAATCATCGCTACTTTAAAGCCAGAAGCTTTTAACTCTTTGAAAGTAACAATGCCTTTTGAATCGGTTTTAGCAGTTTGAATGGTTTGATTATTACTTGAAACCAAACGGATTTCTACATCACGCATAGGTTTGGCTGTTTTGATAGAATTAGCAAAAACCACTACTTCATTTTCAGAAGTTTTCATGATTAAACCAATGTCTGAAATACTCACCAATTTGGTAGCACTGTTGTAATACTCATCGTTTGAATTCAAACTGACTAAATAAATGCCTTTAATGCTATTTTGTTCGGGCAAAGATAAATTCAAAGCACGAACGCCTTTTACTTTTGCAAGGTTAGATGTTTCTACGGTTTTATTCACAATCACATCTGAATATTGCCCCGATTCATCCGTATCGTACATATATGAACCTGCTTTGTATTCGCCTGTTTCTTCGTTGTAATCGTTATAATCTTGATAACGCCCATTCTTCATAAAATGCAAAATGTTATTTTCATACACTTTGGCAATTCTGACATTTACTTTGGGCGTATTCACGATATTGACAGCAATATTTTTACTTCCTTTTGAAGACAAGTAAATAGCTTTTTTATTCACAAAACCAATCGAAGCAGGCATTTGTCCGAAGTACAAATCCTTCACATACTCATCCGACAAACTCGCTCCCATTACGCCTTTGATATTCGTATTAATCGTCAGAATATAATTATCACTTTCGTTAAAATCTCCACGAATAATAAAACCATTGTCAATCGTTTCTACTTTCGTACTTAGTGTTGGATTATTTTTTTCTGGCGTTACAGAAACGGTTTTCGTTTCGATTGGATTTCCCGTAGAATCGTATTCTACAATGGCTTCTTCAACCGTTTCTTGCTGTTTTTCGCCGCCATCGCTTGTTACAGCGTACATTTCTTGCAAGCGTTCTGCCGAAACACTTTGGTTGGTAATTACTTTTATAAAACCTTGGTTATTCTCGAAACCGTGCTGAACGTCAATAATTTCTAAGGTTTTAATATCTGGCAAAGTCGTTTCTAAACTTAATTCTTCTGGTGTTTCAAAGTTTGAATTAGGCATTGAAAGTCCTTTTTCAATGGTTACTTTAAAAGATTTTCCGCTGGCATTACTTTGATTTTTTAGTTTCACTAACACATTCGCTAAAGCACCAGATTGCGTGATTTGAAAATCCTGTTGCTTGCCGTCTTCGTCCGTCAAAACCAATACTTTTGCTAACTCTTGTGGATTCACAGGATAATTGAAATTTACTTTCAACATCGCCGAAGCCTGTCCATCTTCTCTTGATTTCGTCCAAAATGCTTCTACATTTTCTGCTTTCAAATAAGGCGTATGGAATTTAATTTTATCGACATCCAAGCCTAAATCTTTTTCAGCTTTTGTCAAAATACTTTTCAACACCGTTGCCGAGTAATCAGTAGCTGGTTCAAAACTAACAGCAGGCGAAAACACCAATTCGTTGGTGGCAGTCCACTTAAATTTACCTTCTACTTTTGGCGAAAATTCAATTAGAGGCTCAGAAGACCAAGTATTCAAATCTGATTCTTTGACCAAATCTTTACTAAAAGTAAAAACCAAATTCTGCGTAAGCTGTACTTCATCTTCAAAATTCATATTTCGGATAGAAACATCCCCGAATTTTGAACAAGAAAACAGTAAAAAGAAAGAAATGAGCAGGAAGTAGATGCCCGATTTTGGGCGAAACAAAGAGGTTTTCATAGCGCTTTTGAGCCGATTTAGAAAATCGAAAAACAGAATTAAAGGGGTTTGTAAAAATCTGCTGAGAAGTTCAGAAATTTTGATGATTTTTCAATTTTTTAGGCATAAATCTTTGTGTAAAATTAGTAAACGGTCAATTGTAGCGGGATAGTGTCAAAAAAATTGAAAGAAGGTCTTTAATTGGCATTTATTTCATTATTCATTAGAACGAAACAATTGACAAATGAATAATTATTGGGAATTCCATTTAGCTTTTGTTGAGCCCAAATAACACTTATCTCCTATTATTCCACCTCAATAATAGCTAGATAAAACACTTTATCCTTCCAGAAATATTTTTCCATTCAAAACCATCTTAGTCTATCTTGTGTTAATCTCATGAACGTACATCAACAGTGTTCGTGTTCATTATTGACTGTCCCCCAATGATGAACCGTTTAAACCAAAAACAAATACTCCATCGGGGATTGGAGTTATCTATTTCGATGAAAAAACTATTGACTACTTTGGCTTTCACAACTCTTTCGTACTTTGGTTTTTCACAGAGTTGTTGTTCATTAACAAAAGATGACATGCAATTGATGGCATCTACTAAAGAGTTTCAAGCTGCTCACCTTTCGCCGCTTCCTTACACGCATGTAAGTACTGTTGGCGGAACAATGATTGAGTTCAAAACACCAGATGGTAAAATGGCAAATGCCTATTTGATTAAATCTGTGAAGCCCTCTAATAAGTATTTATTTGTATATCAAGAATGGTGGGGTTTGAATGATTATATCAAAAAACAATCAGAAGTATTTTATGGTGATTTGAAAGATGTAAACGTACTAGCCATTGATATGTACGATGGAAAAATAGCGACAGACCCTAAAGATGCTGGTGCATTGATGTCGGGTGCTGACCCTGCTCGTTTACAATCTATCATTAAAGGTGCTTTGGCTTTTGTAGGTACTAAAGCTAAAATTGCTTCAGTTGGTTGGTGTTTTGGCGGTGGACTTTCGCTAAAATCTGCTATTTTAGAAGGTAAGCAAGCGGTAGGTTGCGTAATGTATTATGGAATGCCAGAAAAAGATGTTGAACAATTGAAAACTTTGAAATGTGATGTATTAGGATTATTTGCAGGAAAAGAACAATGGATTTCTCCAGCAGTTGTAGCTCAGTTCGAGAAAGATATGGCGACGGCAGGAAAATCTGTAAAAATAAAATCTTTTGATGCAGAACACGCATTTGCCAATCCATCAAATCCAAAATTTGACAGAGAAGCATCAGAAGAAGCATACTCTTTAGCAATTACTTTCTTGAAAGATAAATTGAAGTAAGTGAAATTGAAGTAACACTATTTATCAAAAAAGCACGACTTTAATAGAGTCGTGCTTTTTTGATGTTTAATAACTTTGTTAAAAACTACAAACTATACTCCTTAACAGTATCGATAAAACATTTTACCTTTTCAGGATCAGTATCTGGATAAACTCCGTGTCCTAAATTGGCAATGTATTTTTGTCCACCGAATTGTTGAATCATTGAGCGTGTTTGTTTCTTGATTTCGTCAAAAGAACCGTACAAAACACATGGGTCAAGATTTCCTTGTAATGTTTTACTGTCGCCAATTAATTTACGAGATTCAGCAATATCCATGTTCCAATCTAAACCAATGGTTTCACAATTTAATTTGCTCATTTCTTCACGAGCAAAGAAAGCACCTTTTGCGAAGACCGTCACAGGTACTTCTGTAATAGCATCACAAATCTGAGCGATATAAGGCAATGAATAAATACGGTATTGTTCTGGAGAAAGAATACCCGCCCAAGAGTCAAAAATCTGAACAAGGTTTGCACCAGCCGCTACTTGTGCTTTTAAATAAGCGATAGTACTATCGGTAATTTTCTGTAAAAGTGCATGCGAAAGTTCAGGCTCTGAATACAAGTATTTTTTCGCTTTCGAGAAAGTCTTTGAACCTCTTCCTTCAATCATATAACAAAGTAAAGTGAAAGGAGCACCTGCAAAACCAATTAAAGGTACACGTCCGTTCAATTCTTTTTTTACAATTCTGATGGCATCTAATACATATTTCAATTCCACTTCTGGGTCTGAAACGATTAATTTATCCACATCAGCCATTGTTTTTATTACTTCTGGAAAGATTGGACCAACTTTTTCTTCCATCAAATAAGGCAAGCCCATTGCTTCTGGAATAACCAAAATATCAGAGAAAATAATAGCAGCATCTACTCCTAAAATATCAACGGGTTGAATCGTTACTTCGGCTGCTAATTCAGGATTGGTCGCTAACTGAATAAAACTTCCTGCTTTCTCACGAACGGCACGATATTCCGATAAAATTCTTCCTGCCTGACGCATCATCCAAACGGGTACACGTTCTACTTGTTCGCCTCTAGCGGCTCTTAACAACAAATCATTTTGTAAAATTTCCATATAAACTACACGATTTCAAGAATCGTTTGTGGTATTGATAAAAGCGAATGCGTGAAATCGCTGTAATTTTCACAAAGATACGATTGTTTCATCAGACTGGATTTTCATACGGAAAGAAATCATCAGATTATTCATCGTTATCAAGTTTTGCAGACAGTAATTGACTTCTAAACAGTGCCATACGTCGAGTAAATTTCCAAGAAGCAAGAGAAGTCCTAAATCTTCTGTAAATTTGTAAAAGTTTTAAAAAGACATATTTCATTTATAAAAAATGAGTAGCGTTTTAACATTAGTTTTATGAAAGTCTCAGAAGCAATATTTTTACAGAGTAATACAGAATACGAAAAATGTCCAAAACCAGATAAACCAGAATATGCGTTTATTGGTCGTTCGAATGTGGGCAAATCGTCTTTAATCAATACCATCGTTCAGAAAAAAGGCTTAGCGAAAACTTCGCAAACGCCTGGCAAAACCCAATTAATCAATCACTTTTTGATTGACCAAAAATGGTATTTGGTAGATTTACCAGGCTATGGTTATGCCAAAATCAGTAAAACTGAACGTGATAAATTTGAATCAATGATTCATAATTATCTTTCAAATCGTGAAAACTTACTTTATACTTTTGTATTGGTAGATATTCGTCACGAGCCACAAAAAATTGATATGGAATTTATCAATCGTTTGGGTGAAGAAGGGATTCCTTTCTGTTTAGTATTTACAAAAGCAGATAAATTATCGAAAACAGCAGCCGATAGAAACGTAGCATTGTATCAAGAAAAACTCCTTGAAACATGGGAAGAAATGCCACAATTTTTCGTGAGCTCTTCCGTTAATGGCTCTGGTAGAGAAGAAATCTTGAGAACAATCAGTGAATTAAATGCTGAATTTAAAGCATAAAAAGTACTTGTCTAACAGGAATTCAAGCCTTGTACTATTTTGCTAAGAACTTATTGAGTAATTTTGCAAAAACAAATCATTAAAATAAAACATGGAATTATTAAAAGAAATAGCCAATATTTCTGGCCAAAGTGGTTTATACAGAATTTTAAAGCCAACTCGTACAGGAGTAATTGTTGAAAGTTTGGATGGAAAGAAAACACGTTCGGTTGTTGGTGCGAATGCTCGTGTATCAGTTTTAAAAGATATTTCAGTTTATATTGAAGATCATCAAGATGCAGCAATGCCTCTTGCAAATATTTTCTTAAAAATCAGAGAAACACACGGCGAGAAAGTAGAATTAAATACAAAAAATGCTACCGAAGCCGATCTTTTTGATTTATTAGCAACAGTTGTTCCAAACTTCGACCGTGAACGTGTTCATGGTTCTGACGTGAAAAAAATGATTAGTTGGTATAATATCATTTCAGCAAATTTGCCAGAAGCATTTGTGGTTGAAGCTGTTGAAACAGCAGAAGAAACAAAATCAGAAGAAGCTTAAAAATATTTTTTTATAAGTAAAAAGCCTTGAACGTTTTCCAACATTCAAGGCTTTTTTATGTTTGAGATTGTTATAATCTTTTTAATTCATTAACATTTTAGGAAAACGATACGATTGAGAATCATAAACCATCAATTGATCTATTTCTAATTCAAAGTATTTGTATAAAGGCGAACGTTGCAGGTATTTATGAACACTTTCTTTACTTTTTGCATTAACAATTATCCATCCACGACCCACTTCTGCTGAAATAGCGTAAGAATCTATTACTCCTTTCAGAATTAAATCATTAATAATACTACGATGCTCAGGAACAAGTGTCATAAATTCTTGGTCAACGCTAAAATAAACTGTTACTTGGTATTTGTTCATATCAATAAAATTGTGGCTCGATTAAAATACTAATATTGAGCGAACAAAAAAAATACCTTGACAGTTCGTTACCGATGTCAAGGTATTTTTATAATGTTTAATCGCTCTTAGCTTTTTTTACCTTTAGCTTTTGATTTCGCCGCTAACGAATTAATCCATCCTGCAATTTTCATTGCATCTTCTTTAGGTACTTTCAAAGCAGCCATTGGAGGATAACCTGGCCAGTTAGAAGGCTTCGGTGCACCGATTAATTCTACGATTTTCTCGTTAGTATATTTCTTTTTTGCTACATCTGTATAAGCAGGACCAACAAGTCTAGCATCCACTTTATGACATGCAGTACAAGCATACTTCGTTACAAGTGGCTTAATATCCTCTGGGAAGTCCTGAGCTTTTGCATTAATTGCTAAACCTGCAAGCAATAGTGCGCTAAATATCGTTTTTTTCATAATAAAGAAAAGAAAGGGTTACTGATATATTGATTAAATCTTATTTGTTCGGATGTTTATAATTAGCAATAAGACTTGTTTATGGTTTAAGTAATTTCACTTATAACGACAAACATAGCCGCTTGTTTTAATACTTGCTGTTAACGATATGTTAATGGTTTGCTTTGTAGGCATCTACCGAAGCTCTAACGCTTCCATGTTTTTGCAATAAACTTTCGGCTTCATCACGAGTAATCCCTAATTCTTCCATGACCATATTCTCTGCTCTGACAACCAATTTATGATTACTCAGTTGCATATCAACCATCCTGTTTCCTCTTACTCTTCCCAATTGAATCATCACAGAAGTTGAAATCATGTTTAGAATTAGCTTTTGGGCTGTTCCTGATTTCATACGAGTACTTCCCGTTACGAATTCTGGACCAGGAATCGCTTCAATTTTAAATTCAGCAGCTTTTGAGATTTCACTATCTTCATTACAAGAAATAGAACCCGTCAATAATCCATTTTCACGAGCTTTGTTTAAACCGCCGATAACATAAGGAGTTCTTCCAGAAGCCGCAATGCCAATTACTGTATCTAATTCATGAATATCGTAAGCTTCTAAATCTTTCCAAGCTTGTTCAATATCATCTTCTGCATTTTCAACTGCTTTACGAATAGCACCATCACCACCAGCAATTAAACCAATGACCAAATCAAAAGGCACACCAAAAGTTGGTGGACATTCTGAGGCATCTACAATTCCTAAACGTCCGCTCGTTCCAGCACCGATATAGAAAAGTCTTCCTCCTTTTTTCATTCTAGGTACAATCTCTGAAACTAGTTTTTCAATTTGTGGAATGGCTTTTTCTACAGCATAAGGCACTGTTTTGTCCTCATTATTAATACCTTCTAAAATCTCACGCACTGACATTTCATCAAGGTTATCATACCGTGAGGTTTCTTCTGTTGTAAGAGCTTCTAAATTAATTTCGGTCATGATGATTATAATTCAATTCTTTCAGAAAAGGCAAAAATCAACACTTATACCTCTCTTTAATCTTTGTATTAAGATATTTTATTACGTAGCAACGCTTCTATCTTTTTGCAAATATAACAATTTGCCTTTTTAATTAAGCACAGTCTTGTCTTGTCTGTAATGGTTTTACCATAAAATATGCCAGACCTTTGCAATATTTTACTGAACCTTTATGATTCTGCGTAATATTTAAAAAATAAAGGTATCGTTTCTATTCCTTTGTAAAAATTAAATAAACCATAATGTTCATTCGGTGAATGAATAGCATCTGAATCTAATCCAAAACCCATTAATACGGTTTTTAAGCCTAATTCTTTTTCGAATAAAGCCACAATCGGAATACTTCCACCACCACGAGTAGGCACTGGTTTCTTACCAAAACTTTCTTCCATTGCTTTTTCAGCCGCTTTGTATTCTTTAGAATCTGTTGGAGTAACATAAGGCTCGCCACCATGATGTGGACGAACTGTTACTGTTACTCCAGCTGGTGCAATAGCCTGAAAGTGTTTCGTAAATAATTCTGTAATTTTATCTGATTGCTGATTTGGTACTAATCTCATTGAAATTTTTGCAGAAGCTTTTGAAGGCAATACCGTTTTTGCACCTTCTCCAATATAACCTCCCCAAATACCATTCACATCCAAAGTCGGGCGAATAGATGCTCTTTCCAAGGTTGAATAACCAGCTTCGCCTCTTACATCATCTATGGCTAAATCTTTTTTATATGCTTCTAAATCAAATGGCGTTTGTGCCATCGCTTCACGCTGAGCAGGCGTTAATTCAACCACATCATCATAAAAAGTAGGAATGGTAATATGGTTATTTTCATCGTGTAATGAAGCAATCATTTTACTCAACACATTGATTGGATTCGCTACTGCTCCGCCATACACACCAGAGTGTAAATCTCTATTTGAACCTGTTACTTCTACTTCTAAATAACTCAAACCCCTTAAACCAACATCAATTGATGGAATATCATTGGCAATAATCGCTGTATCAGAAATCAAAATAACATCAGCAGTTAGTCTTTCTTTATTAGCTTTTACAAAAGTACCCAAGTTATCAGACCCAACTTCTTCTTCGCCTTCAATCATGAACTTCACATTACAAGGTAAAGCATTTGTAGCCATCATTGTTTCAAAAGCTTTGATGTGCATATATACTTGTCCTTTGTCATCACAAGCACCACGAGCATAAATTTTTCCGTCTTTTACAACTGGCTCAAATGGTGGAGAATCCCAAAGATTTAATGGATCAGCAGGTTGTACATCGTAATGTCCATAGACCAAAACCGTTGGTAAAGATTTGTCAATTATTTTTTGCCCAAATACAATTGGATAACCCGCTGTTTCACAGATTTCTACGAAATCAGCACCAGCAGATTGAATTTTATCAGCAATAAACTCAGCAGCTTTTCTTACATCATCTTTGTATTTGCTATCAGCACTTATCGATGGAATTCTTAATAAGTCAAGTAATTCAGCTAAAAAACGCTCTTTATTTGCTTCAATATAGTTTTTCATGTTGTTGTGATTGTGTAATGATGAGCCATTATTTGTATTTGATGCCCAAATATTCAGTCAAAAAAATACCTTCCGTCAATTTTCTGACAGAAGGTACAAATATAATATCTTCTAACGATTTAAACGGATTCTTTCTTCGGACGAAGGTAAATTCTATTTTCTTGTCCTTTACATAGCCTCACTACATTTTTACGATGAGTAATCAGGATAAGTAAAAATAAAATAAACCCGAAGATGATAACCAAATCGTTTTCTTTACCGAATGTTTTTAATAAAAGTAATATAGGAAACGACAGCGAAGCGATGATAGCTCCTAATGAAACATAATGAAATGAAAGAAATACTAAAAAGAAAATCACCATACAAACCAAAGCGGCTTCTGGATGTACTGACATTACCATTCCTAATAAAGTTGCTACACCTTTTCCTCCTTTAAAATTAGAAAATACAGGAAAAATATGACCTAAAACCGCTGCGAAACCAAAAAGTAATTTTAAATTCTGACATTCAGACCAATCAATTAAATGACCGTAGTACATCATTAGTGCCAAAGAAGTAGCAATCCAACCTTTGATAGCATCAATTAATAAAACGATTGTTCCTGCTCTTTTCCCAAGTACTCTAAAAGTATTAGTAGCACCAGCATTACCACTTCCATGTTTACGAATATCAAATCCAAAATACGCTTCGCCATACCAGATTGCTGTTGGAATTGAACCGAGTAAATATGCTGCAATTGTGCAAGAAATTATAAGTACTAAAATTGACATTGATTGAAAATTAATTAATGTTAGGCAAACAGTGCTATATTTTTTTTCTCTAAAACAAATATAAATCAAAATTTATTAAAACAAGAAAGCCCCACAAAGTTCTTCAAATTGTACAAATTGGCTCTTTTAAATGTTTTATTTTTGAAAACTTGTAACGAGCCTTCGCTTTACTTAATGACTTTGAAGAATATACATAGCACAGTTTTTAGCTTTTAAAGAAGCAAAAAGCCTTAGGACTTTTAAAATCCTAAGGCTTTTTTGTATAAACTTATCTTAACTATTTATCTCCTCCAATTTTTCTATAGACCAAAGTAGCACTGTCTTTTTCTTTATAATAAATACTTCCTTCAATGGCTTTTGTAAACTCATCTGCATAAGTATCTCCTACAGGAATTCGTACTACTTTATCAAGAATTACTTCGTCTCCTTCAATACCTGTAATTTTCTCTGTAGATATAATATAAGAACGGTGAATTCTCATAAAGCGATCAGGTGGCAAACGCTTTTCTAAATCAGAAAGCGTAAGATTGGTCGTAATACGTTCCTCTTTTGTATAGATTGAAGCATAACTTTTTTGTGCTTCCATATATACTACATCCTTATAAAGTACTTTATGGAATTTTCCTTTTACATCTACTTTTACAAAAATAAATTCTTCTCTTTTAACGGGCTGTTCAGGAGCTGTTTCAACAGATTTCGTTGGGTCATCAACCAATGTCATATTAAACGGCATTTTATTGACAGCCTTCAAGAATCTTTGATATGAAAAAGGTTTAACCAGATAATCTAGTACTCCATATTCAAAGCTTTTTAGAGCATATTCCTGATAGCCAGTCGTCATTACGAATTTTACTTTATTTTCGAAAAGGCTTACCAGATTCAAGCCATTCATTCTTGGCATTTGAATATCTGCAAATACCAAATCAACCTCCCTAGATTGTATAATACCAACAGCTTCCATGGGATTGGTCGTCGCAGCCACTAAGTTAAGGAACGGGGTATCATTAATATAGTCAACCACAAGATCTAATGCAGATTGTTCATCATCTACTACAACACAATTAATCATTTCTTCAGAAGGTTAAAATTTACTGTAAATACTACTGTATAGTCCTCTTCGCTCTCAATTATTTCTATACTATGCGCTTCGGCTGGATATGTTGTTAAAAGTCGTTTTTTAATATTTTTAATCCCAATACCAGTCTGTCCAGCATCTGCAATGGCATTAGGATATGGATTTTTCTTATTTGTAGCCGTAAATACAAATACTTCATCCATTAAAGTGGCTCTTATTCTAAAAGCAATATCTGGTTCATCAAAAACACCATGTTTAATTCCATTTTCAACAATGGTAATCAAGACCATTGGAACGATTCTGTGGTAAGAGAAATCTCCATCTTCTTCAAAGTCGATATAAACTTTATAATGAAATCTCTGTAAATGTAATTCAATATATTGTTTTACAAAATCCAATTCACCCTCTAAATCTACTTCATCTTCTTGTGACTTTGTACTGGTGGCATATCGTAACATTTCAGCAAAAGCTAGAACAATATCACCAGCCTCACGAGAAGCCTTTCTTACCCTTTCAAAAATCATATTAAGGGTATTATACATAAAGTGCGGATTGATTTGGGCTCTTAAAAATGCCATTTCCGCCAAAGCTTTTTCTTTCGCTAAGATAGCTATTTCCAATTCTTGTTTAGCAATTTTCGCTTCCTTTTCTGCAATGGCGATTCTTTGTCTGGCTATTTCTCTATCTCTAGTAGCAATTTCTATTTGTTGATTGATTGATTTTTGTGCGAAATAGTAGCCTAGAGCGTAAATAGTATAAATCTGAGCATTCCAGAAATGTAGTAATAATACTTTCTGATTGAATGCTGCATTTGGATAATCAGGAAAAAGGGTAACTATAAAAAAAATATTTACAACTGTCAGAATAGCTCCATTTAAAATGCATAAAATAACTGTTATGGTATATTGTTTACGTAATAGGAACTTAGGGAAAATAAATAAAACACAGTTATAAAAAATAATTATCCAGCACAAACAATTTATTAAAATTATCAAACTTGTAGATAAATCAGATTTATTTAAGTACCCAATAACATAACTTATTTGATAATAAATTACATATAATGCCCACACAATTATATGTACTTTCTTCTTTTGATTCATTTTATGATGTTTTTTAATATTTTTCCTTTTCAGGAAACTTCATATCTTTTAAATAAATAGATTGTGTACTCATTAAGCTCTAAAATTCAAATATACAATATAGCCATTTAGACTGACAATACGATGATTAAGACCGATTGTGCTTTTTAACACCTTTTTCTCCGCAATTTTGAATCATCAAAAATGAATATAATTTTCAAAAATATTTAAAACAAAATACTCAGATGAAAAACAGTAAATTAACTATCTCGAAAAAAAATGTAGCAACACTAACAGCAAACAAAACAAATAATTCGAAGTTGTCAATTGTTGATATTATAACCATCATAACAGAAATTTAAAATTCCAAAAAAAATCCCACCTCACAGCTATATATTCTGTAAAGTAGGAGCTTTTTGTAAAACTAGTAAGTTTGTCTTAAAAAGAGAAATGTACAGATGCTTTTAATGCAAAAGGTCTTGGATTTCTTCCTGATGGTGAAAGATGGTCTAGGTAAGAAAGGCGATGAAATGCCTGAATCCTAAATATCTTAAAAATGTTATCAATACCATATCCAACTTCTATATAAGGTTTGTTGGGGTCTAGTCCTGAAAAACTATACCTTGGCTGTAATTCTCCTTTGCTATGTCTTGGATTAATTACTGGTATCGCTTCTTGCATCAGTTCTTTATTATCAGCTCTCTGGCTTCCTAGAAGTACATTCGCTGAAGCAATCAAACGCCATTTTAATTGACGAATGGCTGGAATACGGTTAAAGAGTAATCCATCAAAATTGTGGTTATAATTTAACGAAACGTATTTATCGCTTACAAATTCAAAGTAGTGCATCGTATTAAAAGCTGCACGATTATAGAAAAAAGTTTCGTTCCCTAAATGTGGGAACAAAAGCGGTGCTGGCAAAGCTGTTGGAATATAGCCTGCCTGCAAAGTATAATCAGAGCGCCCAATTGTTCCGATACGAAACGATTGAAATACTTTTGCCATAAACTTATCATAACGAAAATCTCCGTTGAGAACTTTCATTCCATGTTGATAAGTTAGTGTAACTGTAGGAGTACGTTTACTTCCAAGCGTTATGCGTTCATTACCATCCATTAAGAATGTTTCATTCTTTGCGAAGCGTGCTTCAACTGTAAAAAAAGTATCGTTATAATTATCTATCGTAGGTGAATGTGTACCTTGATCGGGATGAGTACGATATTGGAATTCAAATAGCGGGTCAAAACCTCTTGTTGTGAGCGAACCTGTAAAAGTTATTCCTTTTGTAGGCTCTGTTTTATAGAATACTTCACTTTCTCTTCTGTAGAAAGCACCAGAAAATGCACCCCAGCGTGTAAAAGCATAAAATATTTTATTGTCACCAATTAATTCTGGCGTCAATCCGATGCGTTCTAAGTCATAGCTGTGCTTGATACCCGCAACAGTCCAATGTCTGCGAGAAATAATATAATCTACTTCACCACCATATTTGAGTACTAAATCTTTCGTACCAAATCCTACCCAACCTTTAAGAATCCATTCTTTACTAAAGTCTGCATTTGTCTTAAAACCTAATCTTGTTCTAAAACCTTCGATTTTGTTGGCAGAAAAAAGTGTAATGTATGGACCTACTCCAAATTTATTGAATCTTTTATAGCCACTTGCCACAATTTCTGCAATTTCAACATAAGTCTTCACGATTGGAACATTCCTTACGGTATCAATTAATTTTGAAGCCAGAATATCTTGTGCTGAAAGTGATTCATGTCTAGCTTCTAGCCAAAATTTAGGGTCAGGTTCTTTAGAATTTTCTGCTACTTCTATTGGCAAATCATAGAAACTTAATTCTTTAGGTTGATTTACGACAAAATCTTTATTTGAAATATACATTTTCAACAACATTCCCGCCGAATTTTTAGTTAATTCAGCAATGTCAATTAAAAAGCGGGTTTTGGCAGGTAACCAAGCACCTTCAGAAGTTTGTTCTAATTCTTGAGATATTTTTATTTTATCAATAAAATTGATGTTGGCTTCTTTTCCAACCGTAGCATCAATCTGAACCAAAGCATACGAAGTAGTATCGATATAAGCTTTTCCTATAAAAACTAAATCCTTATCATTTTTAGGGTCAAATTCCATTCCATAACAAATATGTCCATCAACATTTGTTGTATCAGACAAAAACCATTTGTATGTTCCTTTCCAGTTATCGCCAAATGGAGAAATAATATCTTTGCCTAAAAACGGAACATAATTATCGTAGAAATTGTAATTGGCAAAAATATTTCCGCCAACAAGTTGCGAAACAAAGCCTCCTTCTTTTACACCAATACCCTTGATATTATTTTTTAAGATAACTTCTTTTTTTCTTGAAGGACTTTCACGGAAGTAATATTTTGAAAGCGTTTCTGAAATAAAAGTTGGTATAACTGCTTTACCATCTTCGCCCGCTAATTTTTCAAACTTTTCAATAGCTCCTTGAATCTGTTTCATAACTTTCCTTTCTTTAAATTTTTCAGAAAGGTTATCCACATCCAATTCCATTTTAGAATAAGAATTATACTCAAAAGCATTTAGTCGCTTTCTATCATTTTTAACTTTATTTTCACTAAGTTTTCTAAGAATTTTAAATGCAGGATTTTCACCCGAATACACTACTACTTCATCCAAAGATTTTGCTTCTCCTTGTAATTGAAAATCTATCGTTTGAGACAATGCCTTTCTATCAAGAACTTTCATTCTCTTTTTGTAATTCACAGTACTGACATAGATAGAGTCGGAAAGTACTTTTGTTTTGATGACATAAATGCCTTCAAAATTTGTTTGTGCTCCCACATTCAAGCCTTTCAAGCCAACTGTTGCAAAAGGTAAAGGGTCTCCATTTTTTGCATCAGTTACAACTCCAGTGATAGTGTATTGGGCATTGGTATTTTGATAAGCTAAAGCAATGATTATAACAATTAGCAGTTTTAAAATTTTTGGGTAAGTCATTCTCTTTATGAATGTTAAAGAAATTAGCATTTTCTATTCGAATTTACATGATTTAGAGGCAATATCAAATTTGCTCGCAGAATACAGACATTTCATCTATTCAAAACCCCTATTTAAAGTATAAATCTTTAAAAAACACCTATTTTCTAATCAGTTACAACCCATAAAGCAAAATAGCCACAAGACTAAGTAACAATTACTTAGGTTTGTGGCTATTCATCTAGTTTTTAATATTTACTTTAAAAACTCAATTAATTTTTCAACCGCTTTTGCACGATGCGAAATTTCACCTTTTTCTTCTATACTCATTTCAGCAAATGTTATTTCATAGCCTTCTGGCATAAAGATTGGGTCATATCCAAAGCCTTCGCTTCCTTTTAATTCTTCAATAATTTTACCTTTAATAATTCCTTCAAACTGATTTACTTTTCCATCTAAAATCAAAGTAATTACCGTTCTGAATTGTGCAGAGCGGTCTTTTTCTCCTGATAAGTTTTTTAAAAGTAAAGCGATATTATCGGCATGACTTCTTTGCTCTCCAGCATATCGTGCCGAAAACACTCCTGGTTCACCGCCTAATGCTGTTACTTCCAAACCCGAATCATCAGCAAAACAATCTACCTGATAATGGTCAAAAAGATATTGAGCTTTTTGTAATGAATTGGCTTCTAAAGTATTTCCTGTTTCTGGCAATTCTTCTTGGCAACCAATTTGGCTAAGTGTCAATAACTCGAACTGTTCTCCTAAAATGGCTTGGACTTCTTCTACTTTATGAGCGTTGTTCGTTGCAAAACATAGTTTTTTCATGATAAAATAAATAAAAAGCCTCCTCATTTCTACGTGAGGAGGCTCTTAATGAAAATATGAATTTATTTAACCGCAGTTACTTCTATTTCAAAATTTAATGGTGAATATGGAGGAATTGTATAAGCTCCTGTCGAGTTATCAAGACTACCCGTTTTACTATAACCTAATGATGATGGAAAAACAAAACTTCCTTTATCACCAACTTTTAGTTTTGAAACACTTTCTTCAAAACCTGCTACAGTTGAGCCTTGACCTAGCACAAAGCTGAAACTTCCAGCATCGAATTGTTCATTATAAACATAAAAACCGTTACTATCTCTTTTTTTCGTTGGGAAAAGTAATTTCCCTGTATAAGTAACGGTAACAGTTTGTCCAGTTTTAACCAATTCTCCAGTAGAGTTTGATTTCGTAATTACATATTGTAAGCCTGTACTGGTTGAATTCACATTTAATCCTGCAAATTTACTTTGAACGAACTCTCCAATTTGTTCCGTTTCATTACGAGTTGAAATCAATTCAATACTCAGGATAGTAGGTTCTGTATATTGGCTTGTTTCTGGAAAAATAAATACTCCTTTTTCGCCTTCTTTCAATAAAGCAACTGGAATATTTAAAATAGTATTGTAAGTATAATAAGGAAAACCTAATGGTACTGAAGTTGTGCTATCGAGTAATGTTCCGTCTAATTTTCTATACGTATAAAAAACTTTTACTAATTCTGTTTCCTTAGCACTTCTACCTGAAGTATTTGGAGTAGTTACTGCATAATAAGTTCCAGAGTTAGCTTCTTTGGTAAGTGTCAGATTATTGGCTTTACCGTATTGAAGTACTTTATTTTCGTTCTCAATGTATCTTTGACTCGTATCTTCAATACCACTCGAACAGGCACTAAGTAAACCAACAACGCCCACCAACATCACCCAAAATATACTTTTATTCATTGTTTTATATTTATTTTTATTGATCTTTCATTGCTACGATTTCTAGTTCAAAAATTAGTGGTGTGTATGGTGGAATCCTTCCTCCATCTCTTGAATCTCCAGTGGCTCCATAACCCAGTGCTGATCTAAAAATTATTGTTGCCTTCTCTCCTAGTTTCATTTTGTTAGCACCTATCATAAAACCCGTTACAAACGAAGCCGCAGTAGAACCCACTGTCAAACTTAATGAATCTGTTGTATTTAGATTAGTATCGAAGATTTCACCGTTCAAAAACTTACCAGTATATTTAATTTTTGCCACTTTCCCTGCTATTAAATCCGCAGAACCATCTCTTGTTTTGATGTATCTAACTCCTTCTGTGGTTTTTTCTGTAACTGTAATATTGTTTTTGGCGATATAATGATCAATATCTGCTTCTTCGCCGAATGTGTAGAAATAAGATATATCACAACGAACGGGTTGATTAGCCGCTAAATTAGGGAAAGCTACTCCGCCACCCACTAATCTTGAAGGTAGAATAAACGTACCTTTTTCTCCTTCATGCAATAAAGAAAGGAATTTCAAAAAGATATTGGTATTCACTCCGTTATGATAAAACGTAAAAGGCTTGTCAGTTAGTACCGAAGAACTATCAATTTTAACACCGTCGAGTCTAGTAATGACATAATGCAAACGGATTGTATCGCCCAAAAGCATTTGGCGACCACTGGCATTCGACTGAGTAATTGTATAATAAACCCCATTTCCAGCTTTTTGCATCGTTAGGCCTTTACTACTGATATATTGCTGGATTTGTGTTTCGTTTTGTTGGTCGATTACATTTTCTTCCAATACAACCGAAGAAAGACACGAACTGAGCAAACTCACTACCGCCCCAAACACTAAAAGGTTTAATAATTTGAACTTCATCATTACTGACTGTTATTTGATTATCAGTTATTCGTTAAAATTATAACGAAACTAAACTCTTATTTGAAACGCAAAATAACGAAAACCATTGTTGAGAATTCGTTAAAAACTGTTAAAATGGCAGAAATCCAAAAAGGTAAGTAAAAAAATACAACAAAATCTTAGAAATAAATAAATTCAAGCCCGTTTAGGTTAAATTATTTACTTATTTATTTTATTGTCTTCTTCACTTACCTTCTGTGAAATCTATTGTCCGCCTTTTTTGAAATCTATTACTTCAACATCAAAAACTAAAGCAGAGTTTGCAGGAATTGGTCCTTGAGCAGCCTCTCCATATCCAATTGTTGGCGGAATCAAGAAAGTACCTTTTCCTCCTTTTTTCATCATTAATAATGCTTCATTGAAACCAGGAATCATCCCTCCGATTGGCATATCTAATGGACTTGGGCTTTGGTCAAATACTTTTCCATCCAAAAATTTACCTACATACATACATTTACAAACATCGCCAGTTTTAGGAGTTTCGCCTGTTCCTTCTTTCGTGATAACATATTGTAAGCCCGAAGCAGTAGTTTTAAATGTTAAACCTGATTTTTTAACATAATCAGCCATCATTTGTGGCAATTTAGTTTTACGGTCTTCTGCATCAGCTTTTGCTTTTGCTTGTTCTCCAGCCATATCTTTTTCAAATTCAGCTTTCGACTGTACTTTTAAAATCTTAACTGTATATTTTAAATCTGTTCCTTTTTTAATGAATGGAGGTAATTGCTGACCACCTTTTGCTAAAGAATCTACAGGAACATAAATTGTTGCACTATCACCAAGAGAAAGTAAACGTAAACCATCTTCAAAAGAACCTTTGAAACCTGATAAACCAGCTGGTTGTAACATAGCACGTGCTGGTTGTGAAGCTGGCGACTCTTGAAGTACTGAGTCTGTAGAGTTTTGAATTTTAGCTGTAAACGAAATAATATCTCCGTCTTTTAATTTTCTTGCTTTGTCATCGTGACTATGAATTTGGATTTTCACACCGTCTTTTACTTCTACACGATTCTTGTTACATGCAACCATCATGCTGGCAGCAAACAATACAACACTGATTCTTTTGAACATTTTTGTTTGATTTTATTGATTTTATTTTAGTTTTTTTGCTCGATGAGCGTTTTTATTAAATGGGTACTGCCAATAATTCAGCCTGATATTCTGGTAAAATACTAATGAATTTTTCTACCGTTGCTTGTAAACCAATGCCCGATGTTTTGCCTCCAGAAGCATTTTTGTGTCCGCCCCCACTGAAATACTTTGAAGCAATTTGATTCACTGCAAATTCTTCAACCGAACGGAATGACATTTTTACGGCCTCTGGACGGTCAACAATAATTACTGACATTACAACTCCTTCAATTTGTAAGCCGTAATTTACAATTCCTTCAGTATCGCCCGTTTGTGAATTAAAACGTTTGAGTTCTTCTTCAGTTACAGTAAAATAAGCGACTCTATATTCTGGTAAAATGACTAATTTTTCAGAAAGAACATATCCTAAGAAATTTAATCTTTCAGCAGTAGTACTGTCGTAAATTCGGCGATGAATTAAATTTGTATTCACCCCAATTTCCATAATATCGGCTACAATTCTGTGTACTGCTGGCGTAGTACTTGGATGACGGAAAGAACCTGTATCCGTCATGATTCCAGCATATAGACATTCGCAAATTGGAACATCTAGTAAAGATTCATCCCCTAAAAGTACTATTAATTGAAATATTAATTGTGCTGTAGCCGCTGCTTTGGTATCATGATACGAAAACTGTGCAAAATCTTCAGGAAAAGTATGATGGTCAATCATTACTTTTATTGCATTCGATTGCCTAACTGGCTCTGCCATTGCCTCAATACGTGACAAAGCTGAAAAATCTAGGCAAAAAATTATATCTGCCTCAGCAATTAACTTATTAGATTTCCCTCTTAATTTATAATCTTCATAATTAACAACCTCCTCATTATTAGGCATCCAGAACAAGAATTTAGGATAGTCGGAAGGAGTGATAACCGTAATATGATGTCCCTTTTTTCTTAAATATCCTGCTAAACCTAATGAAGACCCAAGTGCATCTGCATCGGGTTTAAAATGGGTTGTAATTACAATTTTTTGGGGCGTATTAATCAACTCACGAAAGGCTTCAAGATTTTGCATTATATACGATTGATTATCAGGATATTATGTTTTATTCTAAATTTGAATGGCAAAGTTAGCGAGAATTCTCCACAAAAAAAGCTGCAAGGTTTCTAAAACCTTACAGCTTTGTCGTAATTTTACATAAATAATCTATTTAAACGATGTTTTAGTTGCTTTTTAATAAGCTTTAAAACTATATAACTCATAGAAATCACATTCCACACATTTCATAAACTCAAAATATGGCAACTAACAGAACTTTTACAATGATTAAAGCTGATGCAGTAGCAGAAGGTAATTCTGGCGCAATTATTAAAATGATTGAAGAAGCGGGTTTCCGTATTGTAGCCATTAAGAAAACGCTACTTACTAAGGAAAGAGCGGGCGAATTTTATGCAGTTCACGCTGAAAGACCTTTTTATGGTGAATTGTGCGACTATATGTCGTCGGGACCAATCATTCCAATGATTTTGGAGAAAGAAAATGCGGTATTAGATTTCCGTACTTTAATCGGAGCAACAAATCCAGCTCAAGCAGCTGAAGGAACTATCCGTAAAGTTTTTGCTAAATCGGTGCAGGCAAACGCAATTCATGGTTCTGACTCAGATGAAAATGCGGCTATTGAAGGGTTTTTCTTTTTTGCTGGTGTAGAGCAGTTTTAGTAATGAAACTATGCAGGAATATGAGTAGTAATATGTTATTACACCATGCTACTACTCATATTTATCGTTATCGCCTAAATCTTCCCCAATGATTCTACTTGCTGCTTGCTTTAATTTTCCAAAGAATCCTAAAGAGCTTTTCTTACCATTGGTTTCTGTGGATTTTGTATTTTCTCTACTACTCTTGTTAATTGTTGTATTAACTGGAACAACTGGAATAATTACTGGAGCATCCTTTCTAAGGATTTTATAAGCCTCTTCACGCTCGTCAATATCTCTAATTCCTCTCCAAACCAAACCAACAGCTGTTGAATAAGTAGGATTTTTAATCTCTTCTGTAAATGTTTTTCCTAAATTTTCGTTTGGATAACCAATTCTTACATCTCTTTGTGCTACTCTTTCAAAAAGTTGATCTATATATGGCATCTGAGCAGTTCCACCAGTAATTACAATTCCACAGTTAATTCTATTTAAATAACCTGAACGAGTAATTTCTGCAACGACCAATGCCATGATTTCTTTTAATCTTTCTTCAATAATAATCGCAACATTTTTGACAGAGACAATTTTAGGTTTACGTCCATTGGCACTTGGAATTGAAACAACCTCTTCAATGGCTACTTCATCGGCAATGGCAGAGCCAAATTTTACTTTTAATTGCTCGGCTTGTTCAATAGATACACCACAACCTTGTTCAATATCTGTTGTGATTGAATCTCCAGCAAATGGTAATACGGCAACGTGTCTTACAATATTCTTATAATAAATTACAATTTCAGTAATTCCACTTCCAATATCAACTAAAGCTACGCCTGTTTTCTTTTCTTGTTCGGTTAATACCGCTAAAGAAGCAGCCAAAGGTGAGTACACTAATCCACCCTCAATCTCCATTTTATCTTTAGAACGTTCGATACAGCGTTTGGTTTTATCCAATTCTGCTTGAGGAGAAATAATCATTAAAAACTCCCCTTGTAATTTCAAACCACTGATTCCTACTGGCTCTTGAATTCCATTGGCAGAATCTACAGAGTACTCCTGAGGTAAATTGTGCACAATAGCGTTACCCTGCGAAATAAAAGTTCGCTGGGCATCATTAGCAACTTGATCTACATCCGTAACCGTTACTTCTTCTCCACGAGTTTGTCTGGTAATACCAGCCTTATGTTTCGAACTATGAATGTTCGGACCAGCAATACTAGCCACAACACCTCTAATATGAATATTGGCTTGGTTTTCAACTTGTTCGATAGCAGACTGAACGGCTTCTATCGTTTTATTGACATTCAAAACGACACCCTTAGAGACTCTTCCAGTGGTATCGGCTTTACCCAAACCAAGAATCTCCAACTTGCCTAAACTGTCAAGTCTGCCAGCAACTACACTTACTTGCTTACTGCCTATGTCAAGTCCAACGATTATTTCATTCATGGAAGGTAGAATTTAGGAAACTTGGGATTAAGAATGTGAAACATACAGTTTTATTAAAATAAACCACCAATATAAGTACTCTTATTGGATAATCGTTTACCGTTTAATAAAGTCTATATTGAAACATCATCTTTACTCACAAATAATCTGATTTCTGTATTTTACACTTACTTTATGATAAGTATCCCAGCCTTTTGCAGGTAGAATATCTTTATAAAAAATTTTAATTTTCTTAAATTTAGATTCAATGTCAATTCCCATCCCAAACTCAATCACATGATTTCCTACCTCAGGCACCATGGTAATACCTCCATCTTTCTCAACGATTAATTGGGTTATTTGTGCTTTCCAAAAAGGATCAGCATTGATAGCATTGATTAAGTCCAAGATTGGTTTACTTTTCACTTCTTTTAAATCCTGTATTTTATCAAAATACTTTCCTGAGAGTAATAAAACTCTAGGAGTAAAGTGCTGAGAAATACCGATAAAATCGCCTTTCTCTGTGACGTAACTATCTGAACTTTTATTATATAATACTCGGGCGAGTGGTGTGTGTTCTACAATATCAATTGTCATTTCTCCGCTTAAATCACGATGAACTTGACATGACTTTACTAATTTATTTAAACAAACTCTTTTTTCAATCTTTTTAAAGTCAATCTTATCAAATGGCTTTCCTTCTGGGCTATCAACAGCGTTTGGACTAACAATGGCTAAAATCTCATCGGCAGTAACTAACTCACTTTCGTTAGTTCCTTCAATGTTTACATTGATATTCTTACATTTCTGATGATGATGAACACTTTCAGCATAAATTACAATCGACAGTAAAACCATAGTTAGTACCGTCGGCCAAATCCATTTCTTAATTTTTCGTAAGGGGTTCAATGTAATTTAATTAAAGATATTGTTTTCAAGCAATTAGAAAAAAAGCTTATTCCCATACCTATGAAACTACTCATTATACTGATGAACTTTCTAAAAGTTTGAAAAAACCATACGAAATTAAAAAAAATAACTTAAAACCTTAGCATTATTTACTAAAAGGCAATTAAGTACATAAAAAAATAAAAAAAGTTTCAATTCTCAACACATTTAAGGCTGAAAAAATATAAACTTAATATTAACTCACTCTTTTAAATAAATTGGTGGAAACTTTATTGGAAAGCATTCAGACATCAGTTGATATGCCGTATCTACAACATTCTCCGCATTTGGTTTCGAAAAATAATCGCCATCTGAACTATATGCTGGTCGATGTGGTACTGCTGCCATACAAACTGGTTTGGCATCTAAATACCGATAAGCATTTTGTTCATCCAATACTTGTTGCATCATATATGCAGAAGCTCCTCCTGGCATATCTTCATCTGCAAAAATTACTCTATTCGTTTTCTTTATTGATTCTACTATACAGTGTGAAATATCAAATGGCATTAGCGTTTGTACATCAATCACTTCTACCGAAATATCCATATTTTCTAATTGGCGAGCCGCTTCCATCACAATTCTACACATCGAACCATAAGTAACAATGGTAATGTCTCGTCCTTCTCTGATTACTTCTGGCATTCCCAATGCTACTCTTGTTTCATGTAAATTGGTAGGCAATTTTTCTTTCAAGCGATAACCATTCAAACATTCGATAACAATAGCTGGGTCGTCTGAATTCAACAAAGTATTGTACATTCCGGCGGCTTGTGTCATATTTCTTGGTACGCATAAATGAATGCCTTTTAAACCGCCCAATAAAACAGACATTGGCGAGCCAGAATGCCAAATTCCTTCTAAACGATGTCCTCTGGTTCTAACAATCAATGGTGCTTTTTGTCCGCCTACTGTTCTATATTGTAAACAAGCCAAATCATCCGACAAAGTAGCGAATGGATAAAATATATAATCTAAATATTGAATTTCAATAATTGGTCTTAAGCCTCTCATCGCCGCTCCGATTCCTTGACCAACAATTGTCATTTCTCGGATTCCAGTATCAGTTACTCTTAACTCCCCAAATTTTTCTTGTAAACCTACTAATGTTTGGTTTACATCCCCAATTTTCCCCACATCTTCACCTAAAATAAAAATTCTGGGATTTGTACTGAATAAATAGTCAAAATTTCTATTTAATATCTCTCGTCCATCTATTACTGGGGAATTTGCATCATATTCTGGCTGAACAGCCTGTACTTTCAAGGGTGAATATTTTGAGGTACTAAACTGATGCGAGTTAAATCTTTTATCATTAGCGGCATCAGTTTGTTTTAACCATTTTTTTAATCCTTGTTTGGCTGATGAGTCTTCAGAACGTAAAACTCTTAGTACTTTTCTTGCCGCTACCACATTTTCATGATGAATCGGATTAATGGCTTTGCGTAATTCTTCCGCTATTTTTTTTACTTCTGCTCCATTCTCTGTTTCAGCAGCTGCCTGATATAATAATGAGAGTAAATCTTCTCTTTCAGGCTTGATTGAACTCATGTAAGCATTCCAAGCTGCTTTTTGACAAGCCTTTGCTTCTTTGATAGCTTCTTCGTCAATACTTTTTAGCTCTTCTTCGGTAGCCAAATCTTCTGCAAGAATCCATTCTCTGAATTTTATATTACAATCATAATCTAATTCAAATTGTAATCTTTTCGCAGATTTATATCTTTCGTGTGAACCTGACGCTGAATGTCCTTGCTGTTGCGTTACTTCTTCTACGTGAATTAAAGATGGAATATGATACTCACGAGCCAAAGTAGCTGCTTTTTGATAGGTTTCCATCAAAGCTACATAGTCCCACCCTTTTACTGTAAAAATTTCTATGCCAGCCTCATCTTCATTTCTTTGATAGCCTGCCAAAGCTTTTGAAATAGATGATTTTGTCGTTTGATATTCAGAAGGAACTGAAATGCCATAACCATCATCCCAAACAGACATCACCAAAGGAATTTGTAAGACTCCAGAAGCATTTACACATTCCAGAAACATTCCTTCTGAAGTAGAAGCATCACCAATGGTCGAGAAACATACTTCACTGCCATTACGAGTAAACTTTTCTGAAATTTCTTGAAGATTGGGTAATTGTCTGTATAATTTAGAAGAATATGCTAGACCTACTGCTCTTGGCATTTGTCCAGCCGTTGAAGATACTCCAGCTGCAGAATTAAATAATTTGGTTTGGTCAACCCATTCTCCCTCTTCGTCTAACCATCTGGTAGCATGATGATTATTCATTGCTCTTCCGCCAGTGTGTGGGTCGAAATTAACGTCTGGATGTCCGTAGAGTTGTGAAAAGTATTGCATCCAAGTCATATCGCCGACGGCCGCAACAATGGTTTGGTCACGATAATATCCTGAAATAAAATCTCCTGCTTTCATGGCTCTTGCCAAAGCAAGCTGGCAAAGTTCTTTTCCGTCTCCGTAGATTCCAAACTTAGCACGACCAGCAAAAACTTCTTTCCTTACAAGGAGGCTACACTCACGACTCATGCGAGCAACCCGATAATCAGTCAAGACTGATTCTTTTGTGAATACAATAGTTTCTGACAGAAGTGTGTTTTCCAAGACAGTAAGAGGGGTATAAATGAACGATAAAATATAAGTTTCAGTACCAAAAATAACAAAAATTAATTAGGGTAACAAATATAGATTCTCGAAGCAAAGAAATTGTGCCCTTGTTAATGATTTGTTAAAACATATAAAACATTTTGCGAAGCATCTGTAAGACTTTACTTTTGTTTTGTGAATTAAGGGTATTTTTTATTAAATTAAACGAAATTTTAATTTTAAGGCATCGTTTAAAACTTTGTTCTGATTATAATATTTTTACAATTATCTTAAACATCATTAAAACAAAACAATTAAATCTAATATGAAAAAGTTATTTTTCGTTTTCGCATTGGTATTTGTTGCTTCTTTTGCCAATGCGCAAGGAGTAATTAAATTCAAATCAGAATCTCATGATTTTGGTAAAATAGAAGAAGGCGTTGTGGCAACTCACGTTTTTGAATTTACAAACACAGGTACTGCACCAGTTGTTATTTCAAATGCTTCGCCTTCATGTGGTTGTACTACTCCTGACTGGACGAAAGAACCTGTAATGCCAGGAAAAACTGGTAAAGTAACAGCGGCATTTAGTTCGGCTGGTCGCCCAGGTGGTTTTTCAAAAACAGTTACTGTAATCAGTAATGCTGAAACACCGCAAATTGTATTATCATTTAAAGGTGAAGTTGTTCCAAAAGGTACTCCGATTGAAACTCCTGCTCCAGCGAAAGCGCCAGTTAAGAAAAAATCAACGAAGTAATATTTCTTTATTAATTCAAAGAAAGGCGTAGGCAGTAATGTTTACGCCTTTTTTCGTTTTTTATCAATATCAGCAATCCAAAACTTTATTACTTCCGTAAATCTGTTTGAAACGATATTTAAACAATCAAATAAAATGAAAAAGGTAATATTAGGATTGGGTTTAGCATTTTGTGCAATGGCATTTACAGGTAATGCACAAACAGTAACAGTAAGAAATGAAGCGATGTTTCCTGCAAAAAACATTGTTGAAAACGCCGTTAACTCTAAGGCTCACACTACTTTAGTTGCCGCAGTAAAAGCCGCTGATTTAGTAAGTACTTTGCAAACAAAAGGACCATTCACAGTTTTTGCACCTGTAAATGATGCTTTTGAAAACCTTCCAGCTGGAACGGTAGAAACTTTATTAAAACCAGAAAACAAGGCAACCTTAGCCAAAGTTTTAACGTATCATGTTGTAGCTGGCAAATTAGATTTCGATGCTATTGCAAAAGCCATCAAAGCTGGTAACGGAACTGCTACATTAAATACAGTAAGTGGAGGCAAATTATATGCAATGATGAATGGTTCACATAACATCATGCTGAAAGATGAAAATGGCGGAACGTCAAACATCAGTACTTATGATGTTTATCAATCAAACGGTGTAATTCATGTATTGGATGCCGTAGTATTACCTAAAATGTAATTCACCCAAAAGGGTATGAAGTTAGTTATCTGAACTTCCTTCACGCCTAATAGACAGGTGTGGTTTAATAATGGGTAATGTACAAAGGGCTTTCTCTTTGTTGGAAAGTCCTTTGTTTTTAACACTTATTTTACTCCGCCTTCTGCAACAACTACCTTTAGCATAAATTTGAGGTACAGTTCAATTGTAAAATCTCTTTAATACTTCTTATTTTATAAATAACATATTATTAAACCTCCTTCTCCTTAATTTTATAAACACATAGCATTTCAATTATAAATTATTGGAATTATCCCATTATCTTTATTAAGCCCTTTACCAAGAAGGTAAAATATGAAAAAACTTATTTTAAACATAACGTTGCTTTGGACGTTGTATTAAAAAGTTATTCATTCATCATCTTACATTCATTGAGAAGAAAACACTCATGTCTAAACGCAAAACCATTATAGCTGAAGAAGCACTCGTGTCTTTACTGCAAAGTAAAGATGAGCGAGGGTTCTCCATCTTGTATGACAATTATTCCTCGGCACTTTATGGGGTTATTCTGAAAATTGTTCGTTCAGAAGAAGTCGCTGCTGATGTCATGCAAGACTCTTTTGTGAAGATTTGGCGAAATATAGAAGGCTATAATCGCACAAAAGGTACATTATTTACTTGGATTCTAAACGTGGCTAGAAATACAGCCATTGATAGAATTCGTTCACAAGAATTCCAGAATTCGCAGAAAAATCACGACCTCGATGACCATGTAAATTTCATCGATAGCCAAGGAGGAAGTCAGTTTGATATTGATGCCATCGGTGTAAAAAAGGTTATTGAAAACCTTCGTCCCGAACATCAGCAAATTATTGATTTACTTTATTTCAAAGGTTACACACAAGCGGAGGTTTCTGAAGAATTTGGTATTCCATTAGGAACGGTCAAAACAAGAGTAAAATCTGCTATTGTACAATTAAGGCAGTATTTTATTGAACTCGGATTGATTTTCCTCTCTGGATTTTTTGATTTGTAATTGAACGATTGATGATTGCTCAATTTAAGCAAATCAGAAATCACTCTTTCACAAACATCAACCATGATTAACGTTTAAAAAAATGAACATTCAAGAATACATAGAATCTGGTATTTTGGAGAGCTACTTGCTAGGAGCTACCAATCCTGCGGAATCCGCAGAGGTAGAACGCCTTGCAGAAGAGTATCCTGCCATTCAGATGGAACTGATGGCTTTACAGGGTACGCTTGAAAATTATGCACTTCAATTTCAACAGGAACCTCCAGTTGCTCTCAAGGATAGAGTGATGGAAGCCCTTAAAAAAGAATATACAAATACTGAAAATACAGGATGGCAAACGCTAGAAATACCAACAGCTATCAATCCAGAAAATAATATTAAGCCGCTGAAAACAACTAACACTTGGCGAATGGCAGCTTCATGGGTACTTTTGGCTTTGAGTATTGCAGGAAATGTTTGGTTCTTTAGCAATTGGCAAAAATCTGAGGATAAATTACTTGCCTTAGAATCTCAAAATCAAATTTTAGCCCAAGAAGGACAAACCTTAAAAGCTAATTATCGAGAAGAAGTAGCCATTCTTCAAAACCCAAATGTGAAAGTAATTCCTTTGGCGGGACAACCTGATTTCCCAAATGCGAAGGCTTTGGTTTATTTCGATAAAACCAGTGAAGCCGTTTACTTATCTGGACTCAATTTACCAAGTGTTCCTTCTGGTAAACAATATCAACTTTGGGCAATTGTTGATGGCAAACCTGTAGATGCTGGTATGATTGAAGGCAATTCAAGTATTTTGAAAATGAAATCTTTCTCAAATGCTGTTGCCTTTGCTATTTCTTTAGAAAATACTGGCGGAAGTACTACAGAAGCTGGACCAAAAGGAGCAATTTATGTGATGGGAGCGGTTTGATAATTATGAATTTTGAGTTATTAAGTAAAAAGAAGTTATCAGTTAATAGTATTCTGTTATCTGTAAATTCTCAAAATCAAGTATTTACTTATCAAATAGCTTATAAAGTAATGTCTATTTAATTCTTTCTTTTTACTTAATTAGTAATTATTACTTCAAAATTCATGAAATATAAAACCCGAAAAGTGTCAAAATTGATACTTTTCGGGTTTTATTATTTCTTATAGTTATTCATTTATCAAGTACTCAATTTTGACATTTAAACTACGTCAACAGACAGACAATTCATCACTCTTAATTCACCACTCTTACTTAAATCATTCCTCTTGATTTTAGTTCTAAATACTTATTAACGGTATTTACGGTTAAATTTTGCGGAGCGGTTAATAATGCTTGGATACCATATTGAGCCAGTTCTCGTACAATTTGCTGTTTTTCATAAAAGTACTTTTCGGCAATCGTTTTATGATATATTTCTTCTGTGGTTTCAGCTGGTTTTTCTAACAATGTTTTCAAGGCTGTATTTTCAAAGAAAACAATCATTAGCAAATGGTCTTTTGCTAGTTTTCTAAAATAAGGCAATTGCCTCCGCATAGAAGCTACCGTTTCAAAATTTGTGTACAATAACAAAAGACTTCGCTGACGAATATGTGTTTTGGTATGTATATACAAAGCTTCATAGTCAGTTTCCATGTAGCGTGTTTTCTGTTTATACAATAAATCCAAAATTTTGGTCATTTGTCCAGCCTTTTTATCGGCTGATAAAACCTGTCCGATTCTATCCGAAAAAGTAATTACGCCTGCTTTATCTTGTTTATTAATCGCAATGTTCGATAGAATAAGCGTAGCATTGATGGCATAATCTAGCAAAGAAAGTCCATCGAAAGGCATTTGCATCACTCTTCCTTTATCAATCAAACAATAAACATTTTGTGATTTTTCTTCTTGATAAGCATTTACCATCACATCATTTCTACGAGCGGTAGCTTTCCAGTTAATACTCCGCACATCATCTCCTTGAACATACTGGCGAATTTGTTCAAACTCTTGGCTTTGTCCAATTCTACGAATTTTCTTGATGCCCAATTCCGTCAATCGGTTTGAAATTGCCATCAATTCGTAAGCTCGCATTTGTAGAAATGATGGATACACTGCCACCATTTTATCTTGAGAAAACTGAAAACGACGCTGCAATAAACGAATAGGACTTTTTACATAAACATTTACTGCACCAAAACTGTACTCGCCTCTTTTGGTAGGGCGAAGTTGATATTCAACAATTTGTTGTTCCGCAGATTTTAGGGAAGTATGAAAGAGTAAATCTCGTTTCTGAAACTGAAAAGGAATTTCATCAATAATTTCAAGTAAGATTGAGAAACTGTAATGATTTTCAATAAAAATTGAAATCGGGTTTTCATCACCATTCGAAAGCCTTTCGGGAACATCTCTTCTGCAAAAAATACCCTTTTTAGCCATGAAAAGAATAATGCCGTCTGCCAACAAGAGCAATATTAAAATCATAAAACACAATTGTGCTATTCCCAACAACCAAGGGAACACAAAAGCAAAGACAAACAAAATGACAATCCCAATGACGAAGTGGAACACCACTTTTGAAAAATATAAGGATTTGAAAAGATGTATCATGGTTGTTTAACAGGTTGGCTAACAGCTACTTTTTTTATTGTATCACTTTTAGCTTTTAGTGTATCCCTTTTTACTTTTTTAGGTTTAATTGTCTGTGCTGCTTTTCGACGGTTTTCTAATATTATTTTCACATCCTCGTACATTGCTTTAAAAGCAGGTGGATGCATAATATAATACTTCAAACTTACTCTAAAAGTAGCGGTATCGGTTTGATGTTGCTTCATGATTTTCCATCGCAAACGTTGGTACGCCAACAAGGAAGAATCTTGCCCACCCAAGTGCATATTATTTACATGAGCTTCCGCCTCATGAACATCTGCCAAGATTTTTGACATTTTATCTTGCTCTATCAAATTTGCGGGCTTATCTTCCGAACCGCAAGCTATCAACAAAGTTGCTAACAACAGAATTATTAATCTCATATTTCAAATTTACAGGGAATTTGGGTAGTTTTAAACTTGTGAAAGTTTTTTAAGTAAAATTATGAAATGATTTTTGTTTGAAGGAAGCTTCGACGAATGAACCAATAGATGACTCCCAACGAATTTTTAGCCAAACTTTACAAATATGAAATTAAAATCCGCAAGGCTGTTACTTCACAGATGCGGGGAAATTTCCATTCTATTTTCAAAGGTTCTGGACTAGAATTTAGCGATTTACGCCAATATCAATATGGTGATGATGTCCGTTTAATTGATTGGAATACTTCAGCTAAAGGACACGGAACTTATGTTAAAATCTTCAAAGAAGAAAAAGAACAATCTGTATTTTTTGTGGTAGATGTAAGTGCTTCGCAAGATGTGGGGCGGTCTGACCGTTCTAAATTAGATACTACCAAAGAAATCTGTGGAGTTTTGGCTTTATCGGCAATCAAGGAAGCTAGTCATGTTGGTTTACTTTGTTTTTCTGATCAAAAAGAAAAATACATCAAACCTGCCAATACTTTAAAACATGGCTATCAGACTATTTTAGAATTATTTAAACTCAAAACAGAATCTACAGGGACTAATTTGAAGAAAATGATTCTTTTTACTTTGGATGTTTTGAAAAGAAGAAGTTTGGTAATTTTGGTTTCTGATTTTATTGATACTGGTTATGAAGAAAACCTAAAAGCCTTGGCTCGAAAACATGATTTAATCGTGATTCACTTATTCGACCAACGAGAAACGAATCTTCCACGCTTGGGAATCATTCCTGTTTATGATACCGAAACTCGAAAAACAATTTGGGTAAATGCTTCATCAAGTTGGTTTAGAAATCGCATGAAAATTTTGTTCGATAAAAATTCACAACAAGTAGAACAAGTCTGTAAACAACACCGAGCAAACTATTTAGCCATTGATGCTTCGGAAGATTATGTTCCTAAATTGATAAAATTATTTAAAGTAAGAAAGTAACAATCTTTCGCTCATTAAATTTCATGAAACCCTTTTTTAATGAAGTACACAATCATCAAATTTTCTGATTCATTAAAAGAAATATCTGTACAGTTTCGTTCCTGCAAAGTTTCAATAATTTTCCAGGCAATAATCTGTGGCTTAAAAACTAGTTTTAGACAAATTCTAGCTCATATCTTTCATCAACTAAACTTTAAATCTAGTATCTCAAGTCACACCTCCTTTAGTCTTATTTCTTTTGTCTTTTCTCTTGTTTCTTTCCTTTTCTTTTCATCAAATATCAATGCACAGAATCAGAATTGGCAACCACCCAAAGGACAATTTTTGAGTGATAGTTTAAAAGTAGGCTTACCGATAAAGTATGCTTTGAGTTATCGACATAAACCCACTGCCGACATTTTCTTTCCAGATTCAACCTATAATTTTGCACCTTTCGAACTCGTTTCGAGAGAATACTTTCCGACAGTTACCAATCCCAAAGGAAGTCTTGATAGTGCTATTTATACCTTAATTTCATTTGAGGTATTGCCTGTACAAGAACTTAGTTTGCCTGTTTTTGTCAGAGATAATCTTGATTGTACTCGTGTTTTTGCTCCGATAGATTATGTTCGTTTGCAAGGTACGATTTCAGCAAGTGGAGAAATGGATACGATGTCTTTGAAAAAAGATACTCAAGTAATTCCGTTACCGCAACAGCCCAATTATCCTTTAATATTTTTATTCATTATTGGTTTAAGCTTTTTAGGCGTATTAACTTTTTGGTTTTTTGGTACTCCTATCAAAAGACAAATTAAATTATTCAGGTTTAAACGTCGTTACGATGAGTATCTAAGACTTTTCCAAAGATTAAGCAGAGCAACCGACGATAAGAAAAAGGGTTTGGAAAATGTAGAAAAAGCAGTAATTCTCTGGAAAAAATATGTTGAACGCCTTGAAAATAAACCATTTACTACTTTTACTACAAAAGAAATTTTAGATAATTTACAAGATAACCGTTTGTCGGATGCCCTCAGAGAAATTGATGCTACTGTTTATGGAGGTATTTATTCTAAAACAACAGCTTCTTCTTTGAATATTCTTCAAGAACTCGCTGAAAGCCTTTACAAAAAACACAGACAAATATTAGTACAAAGTACTTGATGGCTGTTAAATGATTTTTTTATGGAAGATTGGTTTTCAAAATACTGGTTTTTACCTTCTACCCTTTCAAGTTTTGACTGGGCAAATCCTTTCTTTCTATATAGTTTACCCATCATTCCTTTATTGTTTATCATCAGAAGTTGGTTGCGTGGCAATGCGATTCAAAAACTAAATATTGCTTTTCCTGCCAACGATATTCAGTCCAACTGGATAAGTTACTTGCGATTTGTCCCTGCTATCTTTTTGTTATTATCAATTACCTCAATGTTTTTAGCCTTGGCTCGTCCGCAAAGAGTAGTTTCTGAAACAGAAGAGTTTTCTGATGGAATTGACATTATGTTGGCATTGGATATTTCAAAATCAATGGATAGCAAAGATATTCCACCAACAAGGCTGGCTGTTGCACAAAGTGTAGCCAAGAAGTTTATCAGTGGTAGATTGTACGATAGAATCGGTATGGTTATTTTTTCTGGAGAACCTTATTCTTTATGTCCACTTACGACAGACTATGAAATGCTACAAGAGTATGTAGATGAAATTTCGTCTGACTTAATTAAAACCTCTGGAACTGCCATTGGTAACGCTTTAGGAATGTGTATCAATCGTCTAAGAGAAATCAATTCTAAAAGTAAAGTAGCCATTCTGATTTCGGATGGAGACAATACTGCTGGAAACCTCGACCCCGTAACATCAGCACAACTTGCCAAAGCTTTTGGCATTCGGGTTTACACGATTGCAGTAGGAAGTAATAAAAACGTAACCGAAAAAGTAGATGAAGGAACACTACGTGAAATTGCGAAAATAAGCGAAGGGAAATTCTTTAGAGCAAAAGATGCAAAATCTTTAGAAACGATTTTTGAAGAAATTAACCTTTTAGAAAAAGTTGAAATCAAGCAAAATAAATCTAGAAATGTACGTGATTTTTATCATCCTTATTTAAGGTGGTCAATCGCTTTTTTACTTTTATCCTTTGCTTTTAAGAATACTTTTATGGGAAACATTTTAGAAGATTAAGCTAATCGATTCATAATCATTACTATACACAACACCAAAATGCTATAAAAACTAAGATAAGTATAAATATCAATGTATATTTTTTGTAAAAAATAGATTTAATAATTCCTTAACATTGCGATAACTAAGTATTTATACCTTTGTGGCGAAATTACCAATATGAAAAACCACGATAATTGAAGATTTACTTATTACTGTAAAGGTTTTGTAAATTTTCATATTAACATTAGAGTGATTTATCGCTCTTCAAATCAATAAAATAATGTTCGGATTAGAAACTTCTCTATTCATTTTACTTTTCCTGTGTTTGTTTTTGGCTTGTGCCTTTGAGTTCGTCAATGGCTTTCATGATACAGCAAATGCCGTAGCTACAGTAATTTATACAAATTCATTAAAACCTACGCAAGCAGTAGTTTGGTCTGGATTGATGAATTTCTTAGGCTTACTTACTGGTGGTGTTGGTGTAACGATGTCGATTATTGGTTTACTGCCTACAGAGCTACTCATAGACCCCAACGTTTATCATTCCATGGCAACAGCATTAGCAATGTTGATTACTGCTATTCTTTGGAACTTGGGTACTTGGTATTTTGGTATTCCTGCTTCGTCTTCTCATACTTTAATTGGTTCTATTATTGGTATTGGTGTAGGCTATGCACTTTTACCTGAAAATAAAGCAGGTTTAGAAACAGTAAACTGGGACAAAGCCATCGAGATTGGTAGAGCACTTTTGTTATCTCCATTATTCGGTTTCGCAGTGGCAATCGTATTGATGTATATCATGAAAAAAGGAATCTCTAACAAAGATATTTTCAAAGAACCTAAAAAAGATACTCCTCCACCAATGTGGATTCGTGCCATATTATTCACTACTTGTACTTTAGTAAGTTTCTTCCACGGTCGTAATGACGGGCAAAAAGGAATCGGTTTAGTAATGATGATTCTAATTGCTTTTTTACCAGGTTATTTTGCTATCAATACTGATGTTGACCCTTTTAAATTGCAAGCAGAAGTAAATACTGTTCAACAAGTAATTACGAAAATTGATACTACAAAATTATCAGCGACAGAGAAAGAAGGTTATCATAAAATCATTAAAGCAACTACTGGTTTAACTGCCATTTTAGAAGACAAAACACTTACTAATGATAATTTAACAGTTGAGAAAAAATTAGAAATTCGTAAAGATGTTTTATCAATCAACAAATTCGCTAAAAAATTATCTGAAAGTGATGCTGTTACTTTAAGTAAAGATGATAAAAGTGCTTTGAAAAAAGCAACTGCTGGTTCTTCTCCCCCTTTCTTTACTTTTGGAAACTCAACAAGTGGATTATCATCATTAACAGACTTTGCACCAACTTGGGTAATGTGGATGATTGCACTTTCTTTGGGTTTAGGAACAATGATTGGCTGGAAACGTATTGTAGTAACAGTAGGTGAAAAAATCGGAAAGCAACATTTATCATATGCACAAGGTGCTTCTGCTGAATTAGTTGCTTCATTTACCATTGCATTATCTACTATTTACAAATGGCCTGTATCAACTACTCACGTACTTTCTTCGGGTATTGCAGGTTCGATGGTAGCTTCAAAAGGTATTAAAAACTTACAAGGTGGTACTGTAAAAAGTATCGTAATGGCTTGGGTACTTACTTTGCCTGTTACGATTTTAGTATCTGCCACAATATTCTATTTACTTCGTACAATTATCGGTTAGTATTAAAATTTCAAAAGAGCGTATGGAAACAATTTCATACGCTTTTTAAGTACCCGCTTACATTGCAATTGCCCCAACTACCAATATAGAAAATCCAAATGAAAAACGTTATCCTGTCTGCAATTTTATTGCTGACCTTGCCAAACTCGTCCTTTTCTCAAAGTCCACGGCAGTATTATCATATTTCTAATGGTTGGACTGACATCAATATTTCAGGAAAAATTGCTGGACAATTTACTTGGCAATTAGAAAATCAGCATCGTCGTGAAGATATGCAAGGAGATTATAATCCCCAAACAACAACTGGAGACCCTTATAATAACCTAAATCAACACGTTTTTCGTCCTTGGTTACATTACCAATTCAATCCAAACATTCGTTTTTCTTTAATGCCTTTAGGTTGGATAGGTTCAAATCGTTTTAAAGAGGGTGAACCGTATGCTTTCTTTTCAGAAATCCGTGTTTCTCCACAAGTAATGTTCACTCAAAACTTCGGAAGAGTACGTATAGATAATAGATTGCGTTATGAATTCCGCTGGTTCGGACAAAATCAAGATGTAAACAACAAAAGCTTTTTGTATGGTGGCGATTTTTCTACGACTACTTTCAAAGAACGTTTTCGTTATCAGCTAAAAGTAACTGTGCCAATCAATCATGCTAAAATGGACGATAATACGCTGTACGCCCAAACTTACAATGAACTATTTGTGAATACAGGCGAGCAAGTTGCCAACACAAATCTATTAGACCAAAACAGGGTATTGATTGGGCTTGGCTATAAATTCAATAAGTATTTAGCCGTTGAAGCAGGTTATATGCAACAGACAATCTTTAAGTTTAACAATGCTACCCAAAGCAATGTTGACATCAATAATATTATTCAGCTAAACTTAGCTGTCAGTAATTTCGAACAGTTATTTAAGAAGTAAATTTTGTATAATTTTATTTGAGGCGGCTTCATTGTCTCTAATATTTTTTTCATTAGCCCAACTACCAATATAGAAAATCTAAATTAATGAAAACTTTCAAGGGACTATTTGTTCTGGTGACTTTGTTTGTCATCAGCAATTTAACTATTGCACAAAGCTCGGTAAATGAGCCTAAAAAAGAAACTCTATCTCCTAAAAAATGGTTTGAGAAAATCTCATTAAGAGGTTATGCACAGGTTCGTTATAACCGTTTATTAGAAACTAACGAAAAAGTAAAGTGTGAACAATGTGATAGATCTTGGGGCGAAAATGGTGGATTTTTCATCCGTCGTGGACGATTAATTTTCTCTGGAGATATTTCAGATAGATTATATATTTATATTCAACCAGATTTTGCTTCTAGTGTAAGTAATTCTTTTCAGCACTCTTTCCAAATTCGTGATGCTTATTTTGATTTAGCCCTAGATGCTAAAAAAGAATCTCGCCTTCGTATTGGGCAAAGTAAAGTTCCTTACGGTTTTGAAAACATGCAGTCTTCACAAAACCGTTTGGCGTTAGACCGTGCTGACCCAACTAACAGCCCAGTTTCAAACGAACGAGATTTAGGAATTTTCTTTTATTGGGCTAAAGCCGAAATTCGTAAGCGTTTTGCTTACTTAGTTAGCTCAGGATTAAAAGGAAGTGGAGATTATGGCGTTTTTGCTTTTGGGCTTTATAACGGACAAAATGCCAATAAGACTGAACAAAACAATCAACCCCATGTAGTTTCAAGAATTACGTATCCATTTAAACTAAAATCTGGACAAATCATTGAAACAGGTATTCAAGCTTATACAGGGAAATTTGTCATTGAAAAAAACACTAAAAACAAAGCGACTGAATCTTCTTTTATCGACCGTCGTGTAGCCGCTACATTGGTGGTTTATCCACAACCTTTTGGTTTTCAAGCAGAGTATAATGTCGGAGAAGGACCAGAGTTTAACCCAAATACAACCACTACTGAAGTAAAAAGTCTAAATGGTGGTTATGCTCAAGTAATGTATCGAAAAAAAATTAATGAAAATCATATTACACCATTTATCAAGTATCAATATTATAATGGTGGAAAAAAACATGAAATTGATGCTCGTAGATACATTGTAAAAGACTTAGAAATTGGTGCAGAATGGCAACTAAAAGATTATTTTGAACTTACAGCAATCTATACAATTTCTGATAGAACTTTTGAAGATGTAGCCTTGCCTGATAATCATCAAAAAGGTAATTTATTGCGACTTCAAGCACAGTTCAATTTTTAGACACAAAAAGAGTTGTCAGTTTCGAATTGACAACTCTTTTTATTTACGCTCGTTTTAATTCAAAAACGGTGATTTCTGGTGGCATTCCAATTCTGCCTGGATAGCCGATGTAACCATAACCACGGTTTACATATAATTTTTGGTCTCCTTCTTCATATAAACCTCCCCATTGTTTATAAACATATTGTGCTGGCGACCACGTTTCGTTGCCAATCGTAATACCAAATTGTGTTCCGTGTGTATGTCCTGAAAACATTACATCAATATCTTTGAATTTGGTATTTACTTCCTTGTCCCAATGGGTTGGGTCGTGTGAAAGCAATAATTTTACAGGTGCTTCCTCTGTTCCTTTCACTGCTTTTGATAAATCGCCATAAGTATGAAAACGATTTTGTCCACTAATATTTTGAACACCAATAATGGCTAATTTTTCGCCGCCTTGTTCAATGAATCGGTTTTCATCCATCAATAAATCGTAGCCCATTACTTTGTGTGCACGCATTAAATCATTTAGATTTTTTTGTTTTCCAATTAAGTCATTATCCCAACGTACATAATCGGCATAATCGTGATTCCCCAAAGTACTGTAAACCCCCAAAGGAGCTTTTACTTTATTGAAAATATCAATATATTCCTGTACTTCTGAAGCTAAATTATTCACTAAATCTCCTGTGAAGAAAACCACATCTGGTTTTTCTTTCATCAACATTTCTACACCACCTTTTACAGCAACACGATTGAAAAAAGAACCAGAGTGAATATCAGAAATCTGAGCAATCGTCATTCCATCAAATTGCTTTGGTAAATTTTTCAACGCTAATTTTACTTTGCGTACTCTATAATCATGCGCTCCAGAAATAATTCCCCATGTCAAACCTAAAGCTGGCACAGCACCTGCAATCACAGCGGTTTTCATCAAAAACTCACTTCTTGTAATCGGAGTATTCAGTGCAGAAGGCTGGTCGGGCGTTGAAATGGATGTGGTAGAAGTACTTGAAAATTTAGAAACAATCAAACGGAACAATCTAACGATATCGTCTATCAATAAAAAGAGTACCACAAATATTTTAGAGAAGTAATTAATAAAAACACCAACCATAATAATGGTTCTTAGGTTTTTACCAAGCCATTCTGGAGGAGTAAAATTATAAAGCCACATGCCAAGCATCGTGATTGAAGTAAGCCCCCAAAAAATGTATTTTGTAATATTCTGAGTATTAGCAGAAGTATTTTGAATAGATACTTTTACGGCTTGCCAAACGTACCAATCAATCAATAAAAGAACAATTGATACAATTGGAATAATAATTAATTTATTCATTGAAGTATAAGGATATTTTTATCAGAAAAGAGTATTCAATAGTTTGTTTTAACTATTTGATTAAACCCTAATTCAATGACTTGGGTTCTGGATGTACTTATTTTTATGATAAACGGCAAAATGCTGTACAAAATTTACTTTTGTCGATATAACCTTTGGTAAGCCTGTGGCTTCATTTGCATTAAAGATTTGAAGGAACGATTGAAATGTGAAAGATTATTAAAGCCACTTTCAAAGGCTACTTGCGAAATACTGAGTTTCTCGCCTGCCAATAATTTACAAGCATGTCCGATTCTGAGTTCTTGCAAAAACTGAAAATACGTTTTCCGAGTATGGGTTTTAAAGTAACGACAAAAAGAATTCACGCTGATATTGGCGACTTCGGCTACTTCTTCTAAAGTAATTTCTCGGGCAAAATTATTCAGTGAAAAAGAGTAAATCATGTCAATTCTTCTAGTATTATACTCATCTAAAGAAACATTAAATTCTGTTTTTGATAAATCCGAAACATCATCTGAACTGGCTATGTAACTCAAAATATTCAATAATTGAATTACTTTATCAATTCCTGTTGTATGAAGCATTTCCTCCATCAAAATACCAACCTTTTCACGAACAGCACCGCCAACCAATAAACCTTTCTTCGCTTTTTGAAATAATTCATTCAATGAAACAGATTCGGGTATTTTCATAAAACCATCCCCCCAAAAGTTCGGGTTGAAGTGAATTACAACCGAACGTGACATTAAAGTAGAATTTTGTTCAAAATAATGTGGGTCGCTTCTAAAAAAGTGTGGCACATTGGGTCCAATCATGATTAAATCATTTTCTTTGAAACTCCTTACACCATTTCCTACCAAAAGCGTTCCTGTTCCTTCAAAAATATATACAATTTCAATCTCAGGATGATAATGCCAGTGATTATAGAAAAATGGGACAAAATCTTTATTAACACTGAACGATTGCTCAGGCATTATCTGAACTTTTCTGAATAATGGCTTCATTGTATGTAAATTATTACCGAAATAAAGTATTCAATAAAATTAATGCTAATATAGTATTAAAATGTACTAATAACGGAAAAGTTTATGTAAGAAAAATACGCTCTCTTTGTAATGAAGTTTTTTAATAATTTATTGTAATAAAAATAGATTTAAAGATGATTAAGCGTCAACATTACGATAATTTTGAGCTTTGGCAAAGATTTAAGAAAGGAGATCAGCAGGCTTTTCACTTGATTTATAAATTAAATCATAAAGTTTTAGTCAATTATGGTAGTAAAATAACACAAGACATAGAACTTGTGAGAGATACCGTACAAGATTTATTCGTGAATTTATGGCTTAGAAAACACAATCTTGCCGATACCGACAATATTGAACCTTATTTAAAAACTTCATTACGCCATGATTTAGTTAGAAAAATTACTGAATCAAGAAATGGTGTTCCATTCGATAACATTTCTGAACTTGCTCATCAGCTTGAAAAATATCATTTTTCGTATATTCATGAAAATGAAGAACGTGAAGAGATGTTTGTAAAACTTGAAAAAGCATTATTGTCATTGCCTAGCAGAGTTTCGCAAGCATTGAAAATGCGCTATTTTGATAAGATGGGTAATCAGGAAATAGCTTCGAAGATGTCAATCAATTATCAATCGGTTAACAATAATATTCATCGTGGAGTAGAAACGCTCAGAATTGCGATGACCCAATAGTCTATAACTTATCTATCCATTTGATTAAAGTAAACAATAAAGTGGATAGATAAGTATAAAAGTATTTTACACACAATTCTACAGAGAAATTCAGGCAAATTCACATTCTTTTTTCTGATTTAAAATTCTCAATTCCCAAAATTCATCTCTAATTTATCTCGAACAAATACGAAATATCTCTTTAATCTAATATTGGACTTATTTACTTCATTATCTTTTGATAATGCGTGTATAGACACATATATTTGTTTCAAATAAATAACTAATCACAATTTACCCACTAAATTTCTTTATTGTTTACAGAAACAATAAAGTATAAACGACAGTACAAAACTCCTGAATTTTAATCTTTTTGGTCTGAAAAATCATGGTGGCGGCTTTGGTTTTTTGAAACCAAGATTAACACAGGAGTTTTTTTATTCCTTTGTTCCTAGTAATTCTTGTCCTTGAACTAGCACTTTAATGCCTGTCACTAAGCCCTCTGTACGTACAAAAATTATTTGAGCACCAAAATTACCTTCTTCAAACTCATCATCTTTTTTGCGAATTAATTTGGTTTCAGGATAGTCTGAAGCTTGTCCGAATAACTCCCCTGCCTTGAAGTAAACTTTCATTTTTTGTACATAGGGATTTTCTACCATTTTGTAGCTTCCATAGTAATCTTTGAAGTCAAGGGAATCTAGGAGTCTAATCTGCACTCCCACACTTAAATTAACCTTTTCTGAAGTTTTTGCCTGAGTGGCTAAACATAATGCCGACAATAAAATGCCGAATAGTAAACTCTTTTTCATGTTTATTTAGTAAAGTTATACATCAAAATAATTAACCTAGAAAATAGATTAATGTTTGATTTTTCAAATTTTACCTAAAAATATTATAATAATATTATGCTAGCATAATGATTTTATTAAATTCGTAATATTATTATGAACATTTATAAATCATCTTCAACATGAATGTAGCCTATATTTATGATGCCGTTCGTACTCCTCGTGGGCGAGGAAAATCAGACGGTTCATTGCATGATATTCAACCTGTTCAACTAGCACAACAAGTATTACAACAACTCCGAGAGCGAAATCAATTAGATACTTCGCTGATTGATGATGTAATTCTTGGTTGTGTTACGCCCATCGGTGAACAAGGGGCAGACATTGCTCGCACGGCAGTTTTGGCGTCTGGTTACGACCAAAGAGTAGCAGGTGTACAAATTAATCGCTTTTGTTCATCGGGACTCGAAGCCGTAAATATGGCATCTGCTTACATCATGTCGGGGCAACAGGAACTGATTATTGCAGGGGGAATCGAGTCGATGTCGAGAGTTGCTATGGGTAGTGACGGAGGAGCGATGATGATAAATCCGCAATTAATTGCCGAACACAAATTTGTACCTCAAGGAATCTCTGCTGATTTAATTGCCACAAAATATGGCTACTCTCGTGAATTATTAGATAGCTATGCCGTAGCTTCTCAGCAAAAAGCTGCCTCAGCACAGCAAAATCAACGTTTTTCAAAATCTATGTTTGCTGTAAAAGACGACATCGGACAAGAAGTATTGACTTTCGACGAAGGTATGCGACCCGATACTTCATTTGATTCTTTAGCGAAATTAAAACCTGCTTTTGAAACCATCGGACAAATGGGCTTAGACCATCTGGCTCTGATGAAATATCCAGAACTGAATGAAATCAAACATTTGCATCATGCAGGGAATTCTTCTCAAATTGTAGATGGTGCGGCTGGTATTATAATTGGAAATAAAGCCATTGGCGAAAAACTGGGATTGAAACCAAGAGCTAAAATTACTGCCTTCGGTGTTTCTGGTTCTGAGCCAACCATTATGCTGACTGGGCCAATTCCTGCCACTCAAAAAGTACTCAAACGCAATGGCATGAATATTAATGACATTGATTTATTTGAAATCAACGAGGCTTTTGCTGCCATTCCTTTGTTGTTTATGGACGTGCTAAATGTTGATGCTTCAAAAGTAAATGCCAATGGCGGAGCAATTGCCCTTGGTCATCCACTTGGTGCGACGGGTGCCATTATTTTAATGACGCTTTTGGATGAATTAGAAAGAACTGACAAAAGCACTGGTTTAGCAAGTTTATGTATCGGTGGCGGAATGGGAATTGCTACGGTTATTGAAAGAGTTTAGCTTGGGAATTGAGGATGTTGGACTTTAGGACTAAAAGACTTTAAGACTTTAAGACTGGGAGACTTTGGATTTAAAGATTAAAATATTAATTCAAACCAGTTTTATTACTAACTCCTCAATAAAGTCACAGAGTCCAACAATATCATAAGTCTCAAAATCCTAATTTTTTAATCATCAAATTTAAAAGTCCAATATCCTAAAGTCACTTAGTCTTAAAGTCCGACCTCCTAAATTCCTTTAATCCGCAAATCCATCATCATAAAGTCCTTTAGTCCATAATCCTAAAGTCCCCTTAAAAAAATGCTCTCATACAATCTTTTACATAACGTCGCCATTTTAAGTATCAATGTTGCGAATCAGGCAATGAATGTCTTGAATGACGAATCAATTCCTGCACTTGCTAAGGCATTGGAGCAGGCATATTCCGACCCAGAAGCCAAAGGAATTATCATTACTTCCGAGCGACCAGAGTTTATCGCTGGTGCAGATTTACGCATGATTCTCAATAATAATGGCAAAGCACCCGAAGAACTCTATCAGCTTTCAAGGTCATTGAATACCATTTTCCGAAAAATGGAAACCAACGGAAAACCCATTGTAGCCGCCATCAACGGCACAGCTTTGGGCGGTGGCTATGAAGTATGCTTGGCTTGTCATCATCGAGTAGCCATTAATAACCCTAAAGCCTTAATTGGTTTGCCAGAAGTAACGATTGGTTTACTGCCCGGCGGTGGTGGTACGCAGCGTTTGCCACGTATGATAGGCTTAGAAATGGCCGCTCCACTTTTATTAGAAGGCAAAAAAGTATCGCCAAAAGATGCTCTTGCACTTGGCATGATAGACGAATTAGTAGATTCGCACGAGGCGATGATGGAAAAAGCTTTTGCATGGATCAACGCCAATCCTGTTGCTTTACAACCTTGGGACGAAATCAATCGAAAAACTGGGAAAATTCAGGCAAAAGAAAATTATAAAGTACCCAACGGGAATATCCTAAGCCCCAAAGGAGTACAATTAATGATGGGCGGAACTGCCATGACGATGACTAAAACCAATGGAAATTATCCTTCCCCAATCGCTATTATGTCTTGCGTGTATGAAGGACTATTAGTGAATATCGACCGTGGACTTATCATCGAAGCTCGTCATTTTGTAAAAGTTGCCAATTCTTCAGTGGCTAAAAACCTGATTCGGACGATGTTTTTTGGGCTAAATGAAGTAAATAAAGGTGTAAACAGACCCAAAAACATTGAAAAAACCGAAGTAAAGAAACTGGGCATTTTGGGTGCTGGCATGATGGGTTCGGGTATTGCTTACGTTTCGGCAATGGCAGGAATTGAAGTTGTATTAAAAGATGTCTCGCTCGAAGCTGCCGAAAAAGGAAAACAGTATTCACGGACTTTACTCGAAAAAGCCATCAGTAAAGGCAAGATGAGTCCTGAAAAAGCAAATGGTATTTTAAGTCTTATCAAAACTACTGATAATTATGCCGAGTTTGAAGGAGCTGATTTAATCATCGAAGCAGTATTTGAAAATCCTCAATTAAAAGCAGAAGTAACTAAAGCAGCAGAACTTTTCTTGCAAAAAGATTCGGGTGTTTTTGCTTCAAATACTTCTACTTTGCCTATTTCAAATTTAGCCAAAGCGACCATTCAGCCCGATAAATTTATTGGTATTCATTTCTTTTCGCCGGTTGATAGAATGCAATTGGTAGAAATCATCATGGGAAAAGAGACTTCTGATTATACGCTTGCTGTGGCAATGGATTTTGTCAAGAAGATTCGTAAAACACCAATTGTCGTAAACGATTCTCAAGGTTTTTATACTTCCAGAGTATTCTTTACTTATACTTCCGAAGGCATAGAATTATTAAAAGATGGTGTAAATCCTGTGGTTATCGAAAACATCGCTAAACAAATGGGAATGCCCGTTGGTCCTTTGGCTGTTTCCGACGAAGTAGCCTTAGACTTGGCTTATAAAATCGCTCAAGCGGGAGTAGATGAAGGTCTTTTGTCTGAAACAGATACTACTTATCAAGTCAGCAAACAGTTTACTGAAATGGGACGTTTGGGCAAAAAAGCCAAAGCTGGCTTTTATACTTATCCAGAAAACGGCAAAAAGTATTTGTGGGAAGGCTTAGCTGAAATTTTTCCTTTGAAAGAAGAACAGTTAGCCGTAGAAGAAATCAAGAAAAGATTACTGTACCGACAAGCATTAGAAACCGTAAAATGTGTGGAAGAAGGCGTAATTCGTAAGTATTTGGATGCCGATTTGGGTTCTATCTTCGCTTGGGGATTTCCTGCATATTTGGGTGGAACACTTTCTTTTGTGGATACTGTGGGAATCAAAACCTTTGTAACCGAAGCCGATCGTTTAGCTGATACTTATGGCGAAAGATTCAGACCAACCGAAAAACTCAGAGCTATGGCAGAAGCTGGCAAGGGTTTTTATGAGTAATGATTTTTTAATTTGATTCAGTATTTTTGAATGCAAGTCGTCACTGACTTGCATTATTTATACCATAATCCCAATAATTAAACGATGAAATTAATTTACAAACACCTGGCTTTTATTTTGCTACTTTTTTACTCAACAAACTCCTCCGCTCAGTCTGTTTTATGGATAGTAGAAGGTAATGGTTTAGAAAAACCTTCCTATATTTTTGGTAGTGTTCATGAAATGTGTAAACAAAATCTCAAGTGGGACATAGAAATAGAAAATATAACCAAAGTTACTAACAGGGTATTCTTTGACCTAAACCTTAGCCTTATTATGCAGACATTCAAACACAAAGGGTCTAAGAAAATGCTTTATGGTTATTCTTTAAATGACTTGTATTCTGAAGAAGACTACAAAGAGGTATCTGAATATTTTGAGGGAGAATATAAAATTAATATTGAGAAGGAAAAAAGATTTTCTCCAATGGATTTGATGTTTAAAGCCATTCAAAAAGGGAAAAAAGGAAACTGTAAAAAGAAAACATTCTACCACTATAAGATTACTAAACTATATAAAGAGTCATATTATTTGCCATTAAATGTCAATCAAGTACCTAAACTGGATAGTATTCCTGAGCGAGACTTTTTTATGATAAAAAGACACTATCAAAAATATGCTGATGTTCTACTTCAAATGATTAGAAAAGATAAACTCAACAAAACTTTTCCTAATACAGATGATAACCAACTGATTGATTCATATTATAAAATGGATATTGATGAAATTAAAGAGATTTCAAATAAATACCCTAGTATGAACAATTTTGAAGATTCTATTGTAAGCGAAAGAATCAAAATATGGTTAGGTATTATGCCTTCGATTATGGAAGAAAAACCAAGTTTTTTTGTTGTAGATGTTGCTCATCTAGGTGGTAATAATGGCATAATTAATTCATTAAAAGATGAAGGTTATACAGTACGCCCCTTAAAAATGACTTGGGATAAGAAATTATAGTTTCACGCCAGAACTTATTCGTTCAACTTTCATTACCTTTACGAAAACCCCAAAAACCCTTGTAAATCCGCAAGATTTACAAGGGTTTTTTTGTGGTGATGCAAAGTCAGGAAGAAAAGTTTGAAGGCCTCATTGCAGGCATTGTTGCCAATGGCTACGGCGTTTGTGATGATTTTTTGAGTACGGAAGAAGTAGCAATGCTAAATGCAAGATTTACCGAAAGGTTTGATGATGGTAATTTTAAAGAAGCGGGCATCGGCAAGCAAAGTGAAGTACATCAAGCCAAAGAAATCAGAGGCGATAAAATACTTTGGTTGGAAACTAACACAACAAACATTGCCGAAAGAATACTTTTGGATAAAAATCAAGCATTTATTAATTATCTCAATCAAACCTGTTATTTGGGTATCGTTGATGCAGAAATACACTTTGCCAAATATGACATTGGTAAATTTTACCGTCGTCACCGAGATACTTTCCAAGCTCAAAAAGGTAGAATACTTTCCGTAATTTATTATTTAAACAATCATTGGCAAGCCGAAAACGGTGGTAACTTATTGATTTATACCCAAGAAAATAATATTGAAAAAACAATTAGTATCGCTCCTTTAGCAGGAAGATTAGTCTGTTTTGAAAGCGATAAACTCGACCATGAAGTAAGCGAAACTTTTAGAGAGAGATTGAGTATTACGGGGTGGTTGTTGAATTGCTAAGTTTTGGTTTTGACAACTTTTGAGGGAAATCAACAGTAGGTCGAGTTTCCAACTCGACCAAAATTGCAAGAGCAAAAAAGCAATCCATCTTTTTTACACGCAATCCCATCTAAAAGAACCAACAACTCATCTCCAAGATAAAGAAACCCATCTTTTTCATAAGACGAGCTATCACCGAGATAGGTTGATGAGTATTTTTTGCGGTTTTTTGCGTGAAAAAGATAGGAAATCCTATCTCTGAGATGGAATTTCCTATCTTTTTCACGCAATTCTCTATACAAAAACGAAGAAAACCGCAAAACAATCAAGCCTAATTTATCTTCGTACCAAGGCTTATCTCCCGACCGATACTTCTTTTTTGTGGAATGGTTAAGAAACCAGTTACGGAGATAAACTAATTAATCTATCTCAATACACTCCACTAAATACCGCTTAATAAGAATAAGATGATTTCTTTTGATGTCGTTTCGAGTTTTGGTATATTTCTATCAAATTTATTATCAGATGCTTAACTCATAAATTTTATGGATGATTCGCTCGTTTTTGAAGATTGGGACTTAATTATTGAAGACATTCAAAATCAGAAATGTATTGTCATTGTTGGGCCAGACATTATCGAGTATGATGGCTATGCTAGTTTCTTTGAAGCAGTTTCCAATGAATTAATTGATAATAAATATATCAGTCAATCTTTTGTAGAAGAGCAATTATTCCAAATAAAAATCAGCAATCCTGTTAGAGCTAAAGCCGAAAAAAATGACGGTATTCGCCACATTGCCAAGGCGATGCAAAGGGTAATTGAACAGAATCAAACTAAACTTGATGCGATTGCAACGTTATTAAAAAAATTGCCTTCGCAATTAATACTTTCTCTAATTCCCGAAGAAGCTACTTTCTCTCGCATTTTACAGACGCCCGTTCGATATTATCATAAAAATAAAACCTCTGAAAAAGAAGCACTCCCTCCGCTCAGTCCCGATTCGCCAACGGTTTATAATATCTTAGGTTCATTGAGTCAATCAGAATCATTAGTTTTTACTTATGATGACTTGTTCGAATATATTTTTAGTATTCTAGGAGACAATCGTTTGCCTCAAGAATTACAAATTGCCTTAAAAAGTGCCGAACGTTTTATTTTTCTAGGAGTCAATTTTAATAAATGGTATATGCACTTATTATTGAAACTCTTGGCTTCTGATAAAAATGTTTTGGCGATAGATGCCCACATTCCCGAAGCTTCACGCACCTTTATTATGAATCGTTTATCTTTAGAAATGATGGATTATACACCTTCAGCTTTCTTGGATAAATTGACTTGTAATTGTCATGATGCGACAAAACCTAAAGAAGATACTTCGCCCAAAATAGTTGTTCAACCGATTAGCACTCCTATTTCGGTTAATAAACCTAAAAATACTCCTGTAAGGATTTTTCTTTCTTATGCCCATGTAGATGAAGAATTCAAGAAAGAGTTACTCATTACTTTATCGCCTTTGATTAACCAATCGAAAGAAATAGAAATTTGGGAAGACCGACAAATTGTGGCTGGACAAGAATGGGGAAAAGCTATTACGACCGAATTGAAAGATGCTGAATTAATGATTTGTTTGGTAAGTAGAAATTTCCTGAATTCTAAATACTGTATCGAACAAGAAGTAGCAAACGCTATCAATCAACAAAAACACGTTTTACCAGTTTTGCTTAAATCTTGTGCTTGGAAAGACTTCCCTTTTCTGGCATCTCGACAAGTAATTCCCAGAGATAATAATTCAATTATAAGCTTTAAAGACCAAGATGAGGCTTATCAAAGTATTTATGAAGAAGTAAAACGTTTAGTTACATTGATTAAATCTGAAAGAGCATGACAGTCAGTAAAAATCGTTATCCTGGTCCTAAACCATTTAGAACAGACGAAAAAGATATTTTCTTTGGAAGAGATACCGACATTGCCGAATTCTATAAGTACATTTTTTTACACCAAAGCGTAGTACTCTTTGGTAAAAGTGGCTATGGTAAAAGCTCATTAATCAATGCTGGGATTATTCCTTTATTGGCAGAAAAAAATAAACAAGTACATTTCTTCGAAGTAAAATTTGGTCCTTATGTTTCTGGTTCGGATAGGTCAACACCCATCGAAAGAATTAATGCCATCATCAAAGAAAAATCAACAGAAGAGTCTTCATTGATTTTAGAAAAATACTTTGAAACAGATAATTCCTTTTGGCATACACTCAAAAATTATCAGATTAGCCACGAAGCCAACGAGATAATTTTCTTTTTTGACCAATTCGAAGAACTATTTACTTATCCTCAAGAACTTATTTTTGAGTTTAAGCAACAATTGGCAGATGTTTTGTACACAACCGTACCAGCCTTTTTTAGAAATCAAGAAGATTTATTAGACCAAGAAGGAATATCAGAAGAATTCAGGCTTAATTTCTATCAAAAACCAGAAATCAAAGTAGTGTTTGCCATTCGTTCGGATAGGTTAGCCCAATTAGAAGAACTTAAAGATTTTCATCCAGCCATTCTAAAAGACTGTTACGAATTAAAAGGTTTGGATAAAGAAGGTGCTTTAGCTGCCGTTGTAAAACCTGCTACTTTGCCAGATGAACCAGCAGGAACATTTAAAACCCCAACTTTTGAAATAAAACAAGAACTCGCCGAACAGCTAGTCAGTGAATTACAAGATAGAAATGGACGTATTGAAACTTCTACGCTACAAATCATCTGTTGGCAAGTAGAAGATAAATTTGTTCCTGCTTGGATACAAGGCGATGAAAAATTTGTACTGACTTTCGAACAAATTGATATTGACCAAGACGGACAAATAAAAGGAGACATCGAAACCGTTTTTGATAATTATTATAAAGATACTATTGAAACCAAAATTGATGCACCCTTCCGTGAAGCTGCTTATCGTTTGGTTGAAGAAGTATTGGTTCAGAATGGACAAAGAATCCCTTTTGAACACCATTATTTGATGTTTGTGGTTTTAGTAGAACAATTACATATTCCTGACAGAAAAATTGCCCAACAAATTTTAGATATTTTACGAGAAGCATCTTTATTGAAAGTAGAACAAGATTCTCAAAGACGCTTGATGTATGAATTAGGACACGATACTTTGGTTGACCCAATTAGTAAAGCAGCAAAACTCCGTGAAGAAAGAGATGAACAAATACGAGTATGGGAAGAAGCCGAAAATGCAAAAGAATTAGCCCAGAAAGCTCAAGATGAAAAAGATAGAGCCAACGAACAAGCAGCACAGTTTTTAGTGTTGAAACGCCGAGCAGAAGTACGCTCAATCATTGCTTTTGTTGGTTTTATCATTGCTTTTATCGTTGCCTTTTATGCTTATTATCTAAAAAGAGAAGCTGACGATTTAAGTTTAAAACTCAAATCGGCTTATTTAATAACAGAACAAGCTAAAACGAAAGTACAAAGTCAGCTAGATACCGCTCTAACTACCATTGCTCATGATGTGATTGATAAAAGTATCAAAAAGACAGAAGTAGATAGCGATAATAAAAAGCCCACCTCCCAAAAATCTAGCTATGATTCTGCCATCGCAATTTTAGCTAAAATAAAAAATACAACCCTAAGAACACAAGTAAAGAAGGAACTTCAAAAAGCGAATACTTCAAAGAAATATGATGAATATGATACAAAAAGTTTAGCACCTATCAGTTCAAAATATTCGCCAAAGGAATTTGATTCTAGTAAAATCAAACCTGTACTCAGACCTAGTAAATTGATTGAGAAAAAAATCTTACCATAACTTTTTACTTCTCTTCTCCTTCTTTAACATCAGGATTAACTTGATGTGAATTTTGCTGTTGATGATTATTCAAATTAAACCATTCCGCATTTTCTGTTGACATAATGGCTTCAATATTCGTTACGAATTGCTGAAAAGGAGGATTTCCTTGATATGGGCCTGATTTTGTTAAATACAAGAATTTTTCTCTTTTGAGTACCTCTCGTACTTTTCGGTAATTTACCCAACTTTCATGATAATTAAAAAGTGCGTCTAAGCCACTTAAAATAGCGATTAATACACCTATAAAACTTATTATTGCAGGAAATGAAGGCACGTCACTATACTTTGTTGCCAAAGGTAAAGACGCTGAAAGAACTATTATTAACACCTTGGTTCTAACATAGTTAGTTTTATTAATCTTACTTTTCTGAGCAAAGAAATTCATTTGCTCATCTAGTCTTTGTTCGATATATTCTTGTTCTGTCATGGTTATTTAGGAGTTTGGAGATATTAACCATAATTTAAAAATATCTTGATGAAAGAACAAATTTCGATAGAAAATATAAAACAAAAACGCCTGTCTCTAATGCTAGAAACAGGCGTTTAAAATGTCTTTGTTTATTTGAAAACTCCTAATGGATCTTCTTTTTTAGCGATTAATTCTTGAAGGAAATTCATATCTAGAAAAGTAATATCTAGTATTCTACACTTATGAAAATATTCCCAAGCTTTGTCAAAATGTTCTAATTGAAACTCGGCGATGGCATATTTTAACCAACCATTTGCATTGGTTGAATCAATTTTTAATGATTTCTCCAACAACATTAAAGCGTCGTCGATATCATCACATTTTTTTTGTTCTTTAAAACAAGCCAATTGCACTGTAGCAACGTCAATCATTAAGGTTGGATTTTCAGGTGCTAAAGCCAATCCTTTTCTCAATAATTTAGCTGACTCTTCGTAATTTTTTCTTTGATAACTTATCGAACCTAATCCCCAATAAGCTTCAACATTATTCTGGTCGAGTAAAAAACTAAGGTTGAATCGGTAAGTAGCCGTATCCAATAGACCCTCACTTAAATACTCCCAACCTCTTTCAGCAAAAAACTTACTTGCTTCAGCACGATCTTTGAAGTTTTGTTCACATTGAGCAAAGAATTCTTTAGATTTCAAAATCTGTTCATCCACGGTCTTTTTGCTACCAAAAAGTGGGATATACTTCACATCTTGACTATCAACTGCAAGTTCTTTTTTGGGAGCTTCTTTAGTACTAGCCAAAGGAATTGGTTGAACCTGAGCTAATAATGACTGAAAGCTAGACGATAAAATAAATATATATATTAACTGCTTCATAATGGTGGTAACAATACGAATCTTATAACGATGTTTAATAATAATTATTGTTTTGTACAAAGCTTCTTTCAAAAACCAAGCCTAACTAGCATTGAATGATAAATTATGCTAATCAAGAATCATAAATATCATGAATTTATAAATACTATCAACTTTATTAGCATTTTTTTTATGCTATTCAATGTAAAAATAGCAATATCTAGCACAAAAAAAGGACTGATTCTAAAGAACCAATCCTTTTTAGCAATTAAAAAAATTTTTTTTAAGGTAAATCAAGTAGAAAACCAATGGTAAAGTTTGCGTCCCAGTCAAACACAAATTGTTCGCAACTTGTTGATTCTGCAATGGCTTTGTAAATATTCAAGCCTGCTTTCGATTTAGCATTATCTAATTGATAAGCAGAAGGTGCATCCAAAACAGTATAACGTTCTTTGTCTTTTCTTACTTTCTTGGCTAATTCAAAAGGTACACCACCGATGATAAAACAAGTTTTGCGATTGGCTTCCGGAATTTTTTTAGACTTTTCGCTAACTTCTTTGCTTACAGTTTCATCACTTACACCATTCTGAAAATACTTCGCACCATACGATTCTACGGAAGTTAATTTGCCATTTTCTTTCCAAGAGATTTTAGTATTTCCAGAACCAATATCTGCTACAAATGAATTATCAGCATATTCGGCAGGTTGTACACATTTCAAACCTAAAATTCCTTCTTGTTCTGGTGTTACGGTATTCACAAAGTATTTTAAAGATTTCAATACTTTAATAATTTTCTGTGTGCCTTCAGCTTTTACAGCTCCAGAACTCACTACAAAGTGAATATCTTTTCCACTTACACCATAATCCAACATTCCACCGATGTATTTTTTCAAGCCCGCTCTGATGTCGTCATCACTTGCCATGTTTTCAATCACCAAGCTGTTTCCGAATTCTGCTTTTTCAAGCTTCCAACGTTTGTCAGCATCAATTCTGATAATAAATGAATTGAAACCACTTGCACCTAATTCAACTACTCCTTTCAGTTTCCCTGCGATTGGACCAGGAGGAGTATAATCAAAACTCTTTTTTTCTCCTTCAACAGTTGCTGAAGAACTTTCTTCCGAAGAAGAGGATTCATTAGAATCAGAAGTATTACTTACAGAAGCTGTTGTTGCTGGAGCTAATTTTTGGAGTGCTTCTTGTCCTCCGAATTTAGTAAAACCATAGTAAATTGCTCCTACGATAATGGCGGTAATCAATAATCGTCCCGCTACGGTTAATCTTTGCATTGTTTTTGAGGGTTTAGTTTGAATTGCTGTAAGCTGTATGCTTTAGGCTGTAAGCTATGAGCCGTGAGCTTTGAGCTTTTTTTATTTCTTATATTTATAATTTTAATTATAAACTCAAAAAGTTAAATTCTTGTGTCTTGCATCCTGCATCTTGTCTCTAAAATCTAAAATTCCTAAAGTCCTCCAGTCCTAAAGTCTCCAGGTCTAAAATCTTGTCTCTTGCTTCTTGTCTCTAAAATCTAAAGTCCCAACAAAGATATTCAAAGCCCCAAACCTCGCTATTTTTATTTGGTTATGTGGTAAAAGTAGGCATTCATTTTGTAAAAATTGAGGATGAAATTGAAAAGCCTAAAATTGTTGCCGAAGTAAAAACCGAATTCATATCTTTACAAAAATCTCTTTTCGCTACAATGTTCAAGCAAAAACTCATCAAAGCCTTTCAAGCAATCATCAAAAACAAATACTTTAAAGGAATAGCCAGCCTTTTTATTCTTTTTGTTTTGTTAGATTTGATTTTCCCGTTCAGAATCAACCCCAATTATTCTACACTCATTACCGATTCAGAAGGAAAATTGCTACACGCTTTTTTGAACAAAACCGACAAATGGCGGATGGAAACCGAGCTAAATGAAATTACGCCAACCCTCGAAAAAGCTATCGTTTTCAAAGAAGACCGCTGGTTTCGTTGGCATTTTGGCGTAAATCCTTTTGCCATGATGCGGGCAGGAGTAAGAAATATTTTTACAGGTAGAAGAACATCTGGAGCAAGTACGATTACGATGCAAGTAGTCCGTTTGCTGAATCCTCAGAAAAGAACTTACTTCAATAAATTCATCGAAATTTTTCGGGCGATACAATTAGAATTACATTATTCAAAAGACGAAATCTTACAGTTTTATATCAATCTTGTGCCTTATGGTTCAAATATCGAAGGCTTAAAATCGGCTTCAATTCTGTACTTCCAGAAGTCGCCTAATGTGTTGAGTTTAGCAGAAGTAACAGCTTTGACCATTATTCCCAACCGACCTTCAAGCTTACGTTTGGGCGTGAATAATCCTTATATTTTACAAGAAAGAAATCGTTGGTTACAGAATTTCAAGGAAGAAAAAGTATTCAATGCACAAGACATCGAAGATGCCATGCACGAACCGCTCAATGTAGTTCGCCACGAAGCACCGCATTTAGCTCCGCATCTTTCTTTGCGTTTGAAACAAGAAAATCCGACAAAATCTATCATCAAAACGGCTTTGGTTCGTCATAAACAATTGACGATTGAAAACATTGTGCAGAACTATGTCAGTCGTTTGTACTCCATGAACATTCATAATGCTGCCGTGATGGTGATTAATAATAAAACGCATCAAGTAGAAGCTTATATAGGTTCGGCAGACTTTAATAATCCGATTGATGGCGGACAAGTAGATGGTATTCGTGCCATTCGTTCGCCGGGAAGTACGCTGAAACCATTACTCTATGCAACGGCTTTCGACAAAGGAATTATTACGCCCAAAACCGCTATTAACGACGTACCGACTAATTTTGGCGGTTTTGAACCTGAAAATTTTGATAAACTTTTTCATGGGAAAATCACGATAGAATACGCTTTGGCGAATTCGCTGAATATTCCTGCCGTAAAGATTTTAAAAGAAATTTCTACGCCTGTTTTAGTGGATAAACTCAAAAAAGCAGATTTCCAGACGGTCAAAAAGAATTCATCAAAGCTTGGACTTTCATTGGTTTTAGGCGGTTGTGGCGTTACTTTAGAAGAATTGACAAATTTATTTTCGGCTTTTGCACAAGAAGGAAATTTCCAGAAAGCTACTTATACTTTAAATACTGATACAAAATCACGAATCAAAAATGAAATCATTTCTAAAGAATCCAGTTATTTGATTACCCAAATTTTGGCACAAATTACTCGTCCAGATTTACCCAATAATTACGATTATACTTACAGAATGCCCAAAATTGCTTGGAAAACGGGTACCTCGTTTGGCAAAAAAGACGCTTGGAGTATAGGTTATAATGCAAATTACACGATTGGCGTTTGGGTTGGGAATTTTTCTGGCGAAGGCGTTCCCGAACTTTCGGGAGCAAATATTGCTACGCCTTTACTTTTTGATATTTTCAATACTGTCGATTATAATTCTTCTTCCAAATGGTTTAAAGCTCCCGAAAATATCGCTTACCGAAAAGTATGTGCCGAAAGTGGCGATGTGCCGAATGATTTTTGTACGCATCAGATTGTAGATTATTATATTCCAAGTGTGTCTAAAATGACGAAATGCCAACACGCCAAGTATATTTATGTAAGTACGGATGAAAAAATAAGTTACTGTTCGCATTGTTTGCCCGAAAGTGGAACGGTGCAGAAACTTTACCCTAATTATGCTCCAGAATTATTGAGTTGGTTCGAAAGCAAACATATTCTTTACGAAAAAGTACCTCCGCATAATCCGAAATGTGAAAGAGTATTCAATACCAACGCTCCGCAAATTGTGTATCCTGTAGATGGTTCGGAGTATTTTTTAGCTAAAAATGAAGACCAAAAACTGATGCTGAATTGTCAGGTTGGCAATGAAGTAAAAACGGTTTATTGGTACATTAATGATAAATTACTGCAAAAGGCTTCACCGAATACAGAGGTATTTTTCAGACCAGAAGCTGGCAAAATCAAAATTTCATGCAGCGACGACAAAGGACGTAATTCGGATATTTATGTGGAAGTAAAGTGGGAATAAATGCTATTCAGCAAGTAATTTTCAGAATTTATTAGAAAATTAAAAAGGCTCATGTTTTAACTGAGCCTTTACAAATAAATAAACAAAGTGGTAATTAACATTGCGTTGAAAGCGTTTATACTACTTAATCTTAATGATTTTTACCGTTGTTCTGCGGTTTTGCTGGTGTTCAATTTCTGTACAACTTACGCCGTCGGCACAACTATTCACTAATTCGCTTTCGCCGTAACCTTTCGCTAAAATTCTATTGCGACTGATTCCTTTACTAACTATATAGTCAACTGCAGCTTGGGCTCTTTTTGTTGATAAATTCAAATTGTCTTGTGCATCGCCACGACTATCAGTATGCGAACCCAATTCTATCACCATTGTTGGTGTTTTTTGAAGTGTAATCGTCAATTTATTTAATTCACGCATGGCATCTTTCCGTAAAGTAGCACTACCCGAATCGTAGTAAATTTTATTCATCGTGATTAAATCGCCTTCTTTAAACAAACTCAAATCCTGTGAAATTACTTTGGCATTGCCTTTTTTTACTTTCTTGATTTTATTAACATTTTTGCCATAACCACTTTTTGAAACTTCGATGGTATAATCGCAATCTTCATTCATGTAAAAAGTATAACTACCGTCGGCACCCGTAGTGATTTGCTGAATGCTATTATCACAAACATTGATGAAAGAAACCAAAACGCCTTCCATGGGTTTCTGGTCAATTTCACTTTTCACAAAACCCGTAAGCATGGATTTATTTTTGAGATTAGCAGGATTTAGGTTTTTTGGGGTTGAAGTACTATTTTTCGACGTAGAAATTTGTAATTCAACAGGTTCTTGTTTAACTAAATTTATTTCTAACGTTGATGATTCTTTATCTATTTCTCCTTTGGTAGAATAGCCAATTGTTTTAACGACAAAGCCTTCCTTTTCAATTTTGAAAGAATAATCGGTGTCTTGTGTGGTACAAAAAGTGATATTGCCATTGACATCTGTCTTCTTGCTTTCTAAATGGTTATCAGCAGAAGTAATCACTACGACAGCATTGCTGATTGCTTTTTTAGTTTTTGTATCAAATACAATAATTGTCATTTCTCGACAATCGCTGATTGTCTTTTCAACTGAAAAGCGATAAATATCATCATCTTCGCCCAATTTTCGGTTAGAACTAAAATAACCTATTTGCCTATTACCATCGCTTATAATTCCAAAATCATCAAAAGGAGAATTGAAAGGTTTTCCTATATTCGAAGCCTTTGAAATACTTTGTCCTGCATTCATTTCAGCAAAGAAAATATCCAAATCGCCTTCGCCACCTTGCCCGTTTGATGAGAAGTATAAATTCCCATTTTCATCCACAAATGGAAATACTTCAGAGCCTTTTGAATTAATATTTTTTCCTAGATTTTTCGGTACAGCCCACTGCCCATTATTATAGCTCACCGCCCAAATATCCATTCCTCCAAAACCACCTGGTCGGTCAGAAGCAAAGTAAAGTATTTTTTCATCTTTAGACCAAGCAGGGTGTGCTGTTGAATATTCGTTATCATTGAAAGGCAATTCTATGGCTTCTTCCCAATTACCATTAATGTTTTCAGAAATATATAGTTTCAATTTGCTGATATTATCTTCACTGAGTCCTTTTCTATTGCCTGTAGAATTATTACGAGTAAAGATAATTTTAGAAAAATCATGGTTGAAAGTAGCTGGTCCTTCATGGAATTTAGAATTGAGGGCTTTGCTGAAACTTTCAGAATTGGCAGGTTGATTACTCTGTTTTTCCTCTTCTCCACTAAAGTAATTGAGTGTTTTTGTATCGTTAGAAGTCTGTCTGGAATAATAATCGTCTCCCAATGCTTTTGAGTTCTTCGTAGTATTTTTACGTTTTCTTTTGTCAGCATTCGGCTCTTGGCTTTGTTGTACTTTCTTCAAATCGTCAAGGTAATACAAATCAAGTAAGCTACCTTTATCATTTATTAATTTGGTAGAAGATTCTTTCTCTGAACAAAAAACAATACCATCTTTGTAATACATTGGGCTAAATTCTGGTCCAGAAGTATTAATATCCAGATATTCAATTTTATAATTAATGGTATTATTAAAAGTAGCAGTCGATTTTTGCGAAGTTGGGCTACTCATATTTTGTGGAGTATTTCCAGATTGACTTTTAGTACTTTGGATGTTTTCCGATAAAGACAAATATTCTTGTGCTTCTTGGAATTTTCCATTGTTGGCTAAAACCTGAGCAAAATTTACATAAGCCTTGGCATCGTCACTAATAAGTTTCGGGAAAGTGCTAAATGCTTGTCTGTAAAGGCGTTCAGCGTTTACTTCATCTTTGTTTTGTTTATAACTATAAGCGAGTTTTAGCAAAACTGAAAGCTTATTTTTGGCAGAAAGCGTAGCATAGCCATTTTTTATAAGCTGATTAAAAGCCTGAATCGCTTTGGGATATTGTTGTAATTCATAAAAACGGACAGCATTATTGAGAGGAGTATCAACATTCTGGGCTGCCAAATAACAATTTGACATAACAATCAAAAAGAATAAAAGTACATTTCTTTTGAGTTTGAGCATGTTGTTATTTAAGAATGGCATTGTAAAAATAATTCAAAATTTCAGCTTATATAACTTCCGAATTTGGGTTTTATAAGTATGTTTAATAGTTGTTTCAACGTTCGAAATGTCACATAAATCATGCCAAAAACTAATTAAAAATTAGAAATATATTACTTGATGTTAACATTTGTTAATTGATAAAAATACTTGTTTTTCAGAAGAAAACAATAGTGTTTTGACTGATTTGGACTAGAATGAACATTCAGAATTAAGAATTATAGGTTTTGGCAGTATATTAAATCAAAAAATGTTAAAAAGTTTTTATAATGAAAACCTTATTGAAGCAGGTTTAGACGAAGCTGGACGTGGGTGTTTGGCCGGTCCAGTTGTTGCTTCAGCGGTGATTTTACCAAAGTATTATACGCATTCCTTGTTGAATGATTCAAAGCAATTGAGTAAAAATCAAAGAGAAATTCTTAGAAAAGATATTTTACAAGATGCACTCGCTTGGGAGATAGCTGAGGTTTCTAATCAAGAAATAGATGAAATTAATATTCTAAAAGCCAGCATGAAAGCGATGCACTTGGCTACGGATAAACTAAGTATTCGACCAGAACATTTATTGATTGATGGCAATCGTTTCCCTAATTATCCATTAATTCCGCATACTTGTATTGTAAAAGGCGATTCAAAATTTTTATCCATTGCAGCAGCTTCTATTTTGGCCAAAACGTATCGTGATGATTTAATGGAAGAATTAGCCCTAACATTCCCTGAATATGGCTGGGAACACAATGCGGGTTATCCAACGCCCAAACACCGAAAAGCCATCAAAGAGTTTGGCGTAACGATTCATCATCGTTTAACATTCAGGATGTAAATCATCAAAAATTTGTTTTTAACTTTACTTGTGTTTGGAGTAACACGTCAAAAATTAAATTATAAACCTTAGTACTTCATGGGCTTTCGTTCAATTCTGGCAAAACCATTTGCTTCTTTCGTAGTACAAAACCGCCAAAAGTGGGAAAAACAGGCCGTTGAAACACAACTAAATTTAATGAAAAGTTTAGTTGCTGATGCTTCGCACACGCTTTTTGGGAAAGACCATCGCTTTTCAGAAATTTCAGATTATCAAAGTTTCAAAGATGCCATTCCTGTACAAGACTATGAAAACCTGAAACCTTATATAGAAAAAGTAGTAGCTGGCGAAAGTGATATTTTGTGGAAAGATAAACCGCTTTATTTTGCGAAAACTTCAGGCACAACTTCGGGCGTAAAGTATATTCCTATTTCAAAAGAATCAATAGGTTTTCATATCAACGGTGCTAGAGACGCTTTGTTGAGTTATGTACATGAAACGGGGAATTCTCAATTTTTAGATAAGAATTTAATTTTTTTGTCGGGTTCGCCAGAAATGATAAAAAAGAATGGCGTATTCACAGGGCGACTTTCGGGCATTGTGAATCACCATGTGCCGGGTTATTTAAGAAGTAATCAATTGCCAAGTTATGAAACCAATTGTATTGAAGATTGGGAGACAAAATTGGAGAAAATTATTGATGAAACCATCGACAAGCCTATGTCTTTGATTTCAGGTATTCCACCTTGGGTACAAATGTATTTTGACCGTATTCAAGCCAGAACAGGAAAAAAAATCAAAGATGTTTTTCCAGATTTTTCACTCTTCGTTTACGGTGGAGTAAACTTTGAACCTTATCGGGCTAAACTTTTTGAATCTATTGGCAAAAGAATAGATTCTATCGAAACTTATCCAGCTTCCGAAGGCTTTATTGCTTATCAAGATTCGCAAGAAGCAGAAGGACTTTTATTGTTATTGAACTCGGGTGTATTTTATGAATTTATTCCTGTAGAAGATTACTTCAAAGAAAATCCAAGACGTTTGCATATTGGTGAAGTACAATTAGGCATAAATTATGCCGTAGTGATGAATACCAATGCTGGACTTTGGGGCTATTCAATTGGCGATACCGTAAAATTTGTTTCGTTGAATCCATACAGGATTATTGTTTCTGGAAGAATCAAGCATTTTATTTCAGCTTTTGGCGAACACGTAATTGGCGAAGAAGTAGAAAAAGCCATGCAATTTGCCATGCAACGTCACCCAGAAGTAGAATTGGTAGAATTTACGGTTGCACCACAAGTAACACCACCAGAAGGCGGTTTACCTTACCACGAATGGCTTGTAGAATTTGCCAAAGCACCACAAGATTTGAATACTTTCGCACAAGACATCAACCAAAAATTGGCAGAATTAAATGTTTATTACGATGATTTGATGACAGGTAATATCCTTCAGCCTTTAAAAATAAGAATGTTACCAAGAAATGCTTTTATAGATTACATGAAATCGCAAGGAAAATTAGGTGGACAAAATAAAGTACCAAGATTATCAAACGACAGAGCAATTGCAGATAAGATTTAAATTTCATCTGCAATTGCAGTTTGTAAATATACTGGCGTAAGCATTTGCCGAAATTCTACTGTTTGAGCGTTAGCGAGTTTAGAATTTCTTGATTTTCTTTTACGGTCCGCCGTTGCGGTTACTTTTCTTGTATCAAGACAAGAAAAGTAAGGACTTAAAATGAGAAGATTTCCTTATTAGTCACAAAAATAAATTTAACTTATCATAAGCTATCGCTATTAATAATGGGTAAAAAAAAGACCCCAATAGCTTTATAAGTAAAAATCTATCAATATAATATTTAACTGAATAAAATGCCTTTAGAACAAACATTTCGCTGGTTTGGAACAAAAGACCCAGTTCCATTAGCACATATTCGTCAAGCAGGAGCAACGGGTATCGTTACTGCCTTGCACCATTTACCTAATGGAGTAATCTGGACGGTTGAAGAAATTCAGAAACGTAAAGCTGAAATTGAAGCTGCGGGATTAACCTTATCAGTAATAGAAAGTGTACCTGTTCATGAAGACATCAAAAAACGAACAGGAAATTATCGTGAGTATATTGAAAATTATAAGCAATCATTAATCAATCTTGGTAAGTGTGGTATTGATACCGTTTGCTATAATTTTATGCCCGTGCTAGACTGGACACGTACAGATTTAGACGCTCCGATGCCAGATGGCTCAACAGCCTTGCGTTTTGATGCAACCGAGTTTGCCGCTTTTGAAATTTATATCTTAAAAAGACCAAATGCTGAAGCGAGTTATACAGCCATTCAATTAGAAAAAGCCAAAGCTTGGTTTGAAAATTCTACCGAAGCTCAGCGTGCAAAACTTACTCGTAATATCATCGCAGGTTTGCCGGGAAGTGAAGAAAGCTTTACCGTTGAAGAGTTTTTAGTAGTTTTAGAAGGTTATAAAGAAGTAGGCGATAAAGAGTTAAGAGCGAATCTTTATGAGTTTTTAAGAGAGATTACGCCTGTAGCCGAAGAAGCAGGCATTAATTTAGCCATTCATCCCGACGACCCACCGTATCCAATTTTGGGTTTGCCGAGAGTAGTAAGTACAGAAGCCGATGCAAAACAAATTTTGGAAGCCTACGAAAGTCCTAATAATGGACTGTGTTTCTGCACAGGAAGTTATGGCGTTCGTGAAGACAACGATTTGGTTGGCATGGTAGAAAGAATAGGCGATAGAATCAATTTTGTGCATTTAAGAGCCACCAAACGTGATGCTGAAGGTAATTTCCATGAAGCAGACCACCTTGCTGGCGATGTGGATATGTACGGAGTGATGAAAGCTTTGGTAATTGAACAACGCAAAAGAATAGAAACTGGAAGAGAAGATTACCGCTTGCCATTCCGTCCAGACCACGGACATAGAATGTTGGATGACCTCAATCCAGAGAAAAGAACCAATCCAGGTTACACTGCCATCGGTCGTTTAAGAGGCTTAGCCGAGCTAAGAGGCTTAGAATTAGCCATTGAGCGAGGTTTAGATGAGAAATAAATTTAATTAAACCTTTTGTATCTCAGATACTTTGCGTAATTTTGCACCCCTGATTTTGAGGTAATTATACGAAATCTTTCATCGTTTGAATTTATTCTTCTTTGTGAGATTAGCTAAGTGTTTAAAAATCAGCAATGTGTATCTCTATTAAAACAACACAAAATGCCAACTATACAACAGTTAGTAAGAAATGGCAGGGAGCAAATGACTTGGAAGTCAAAATCTCCTGCTCTTGATTCTTGTCCGCAACGTCGTGGCGTGTGTACAAGGGTTTATACTACTACGCCTAAGAAGCCAAACTCGGCAATGCGTAAAGTAGCCCGTGTACGTTTAACAAACGGCAAAGAAGTAAATGCTTACATTCCAGGTGAAGGTCACAACTTGCAAGAACACTCAATCGTATTGATTCGTGGTGGTCGTGTGAAAGATTTACCAGGGGTACGTTACCATATCATCCGTGGTGCTTTAGATACTGCAGGTGTAAATGGTCGTCGTCAACGTCGTTCTAAATATGGTGCTAAACGTCCTAAACCAGGTCAAGTGGCAGCTCCAGTAAAAGGCGGAAAAGGCGGTAAGAAAAAATAATTTGACATTCGTTAATTGAAGAATTTGAAAGTGTAACATTTTCAAATCATCAAATTTTCAAATCATCAAATTACAAAAACAGTCCAGTATGCTTTAGTTAAGGGCAGAAGATGGGCTAAACTTAAAATCTTAACAATCCAATGAGAAAGTCAAAACCAAAAAAGAGATACGTATTACCTGATCCTAAATTTAGGGATGTAATGGTAACCAAGTTTGTTAATAACTTGATGTACGATGGTAAAAAATCAACAGCATTCACGATTTTTTACGGTGCATTAGACAAAGTTGAAGATAGAACCAAAGAGAAAAACGGTTTAGAGCTTTTCAAAAAAGCATTAAACAACGTTATGCCAACGGTAGAAGTAAAAAGCCGTCGTGTAGGTGGTGCTACTTTCCAAGTTCCAACGGAAGTACGTGCAGACCGTAAGTTATCAGTAGGTATGAAATGGTTAATTCTTTATGCTCGTAAGCGTGGAGATAAAACTATGGTTGACCGTCTTGCTAACGAAATCATGGCAGCAGCTAAAGGTGAAGGTGCAGCAGTGAAGAAGAAAGATGATACGCACCGTATGGCAGAAGCTAACAAAGCATTCTCTCACTTCAGATTCTAATTCAATTATTAACAACAACGAGATACACACAGCACAAAGAGCGAAAATCGAAAGGTTTTCGCTCTTTGTGTTTTTAGGACTTTTCCACTATATTTATGCAAAGCAATATTTTCTAAAATGAAAATTCTTATATCATGGCATTGATAATTTTCTCACTGGTATCATTAGAATTAATAGTTACAAGTCTCAGCTTTATATCCTACTTGTATTTTAAAAAACTGTTTCCCAAATATGCCAAAACAATAATGGTATTACATATATTATACTGTCTTTTACCATTGGTACTTTTCTACATTTTCTTTTTTAGTTAACCTTTAAATTCTTCCCACAAAATGAAACAGATGCTAAGTACTTTACTCTTTTTCTATTTCTTTATTGCTTGTAAGGAAAAGGAAACAATCAAACCATTCAATAACAAAATTGGCATTGAGGCTGTAAGCTCGCTTAGAACAGCCTTTATTGATATTGAGACAGTAGATACGCTTGCAGTTTTTATAAAAAATAAAGAAGTTTTCAAAGCGACGAATACAATGCCACGGTTTGAAGAGCATTTCATGTATGTAAATGGAAGCAATTTTGACTTAAATAATTTTCACCAATCTTCATTATCTGTTCATCAAAATAAAGTAACATTGTTCAAGCTTTTTCTGAAAGAATAAGAGGTTGAATGACAAACAAAAAAGGCTTTAGACAAACAGAAGTCTAAAGCCTTTTTCAAATAAATATTTTATAAATTACTCCAATACACCCACATAATTGAATGGAGTAATTCTCTTTAATTCATATTTTACTTTATCACTGATTTCTAAACCGTCGATAAACTCAGCAATGGTTTTTTCGGTGATTTTATCGTTTTTACGAGTCAAGGCTTTTAAAGCTTCGTAAGGTTGTGGATAACCTTCTCTTCTCAAAATCGTTTGAATCGCTTCTGCTACAACTGCCCAATTATCTTCTAAATCTGCATTGATAGCTTCTTGGTTTAATTCTAATTTATTCAAACCACGCAACAAAGCCGTTAAAGCAATTAATTGATGCCCAATCGGCACGCCCAAATTTCTAAGTACTGTTGAATCCGTTAAATCTCTTTGTAAACGAGATACTGGTAATTTTGCAGCCAAAAATTCATACAAAGCGTTAGCAATACCTACGTTTCCTTCTGAATTTTCAAAATCAATTGGATTTACTTTATGTGGCATTGCCGAAGAACCTACTTCACCAGCTTTGATTTTTTGTTTGAAATAACCCATTGAAACGTAAGTCCAAACGTCACGGTCAAGGTCTAAAACGATGTTGTTCAAACGTTTTAAATTATCCATCAAAGCCGCTAAGTTATCGTAATGTTCAATCTGAGTAGTGTATTTGCTACGAGTTAATCCTAAAGATTTTACAAAGGCGTTTCCAAACTCAACCCAATTATTTTCTGGATAAGCTACATTATGAGCATTGAAATTACCAGTTGCTCCACCGAATTTTGCAGAATATGGAATGGTTTTCAATAAATCCATTTGGCGTTCCATTCTTTCAACGAACACCATGAATTCTTTACCCAAACGAGTTGGCGAAGCTGGCTGCCCATGTGTATGTGCCAATAATGGAATATCTTTCCATTCTTCAGCCAAAGCTTCAATTTTGGCAATTACTTCTTCTAATTTTGGTACTAATACTTCGCTCATCGCTTCTAATAAAGACAATGGAATGGCTGTATTATTCACATCTTGAGAAGTAAGACCAAAGTGAATGAACTCTAAAGAATCATTAATACCAAACTTATCTAATTTGTGTTTGATAAAATACTCAACCGCTTTCACATCATGATTGGTTACTTTTTCAGTCTCCTTAATCCAAAGGGCATCTTCTTCAGAGAAATTAAGATAAATATCTCTTAAAGCCGTAAACAAATCTTTATTAATCGATTCTAATTGAGGTAAAGGTATTTCGCAAAGGGCGATAAAGTACTCTATTTCAATACGAACACGATATTTGATAAGCCCAAATTCAGAGAAAAAAGGAGCAAGACTTTCTACTTGCTTGCGGTAACGCCCATCGATGGGAGAGATTGCGGTTAATTGATTGAGTTGCATTTTTAATGAGTGATTGAGTGATTGAACGATTGAGTGACGATTCTTACTCAAAATTCAATGCCTTCAATATGTTTAAGGAAAGAACAAAGGTACAAAAGAATTATTGAGCTACGATTTCGGAAATCATTTTCATATTCATTTTCCTAAATTTAATACAAATTATCGCCAAAAAACGTGAAACTTGCATAAGGATTACCATGCTTTACACTTTTAGAAAAGTAAAAATCCTTTTATCAAAAACGAATTAGGTTTTCTCATGCTTCTGAATCCCAAATTGTTAGCCACTTTGTTGGCTATTGTCATCGCTGCTTTTATTACTTCTTTTCTTTCTTTTCTGCCCGAATCGAATGCCAATGTACTATTCGTCAGTTTTATTGCGACGCTGATTGTGGCGGGAATTCTCATTTATTTTGTGTTGGATTACTTGGTATTTCAAGAAATCAACAAAATGTACGATTCTATCAACCGACTAAAAATCAAAGATTTCGGTGTAACCAGAAAGAAATTATACAAGAACAATAATCCACTCAAGAAACTGAATGATGAATTGTTTGTCTATGTTTCTAAAAAGGAACAAGAAGTAACAGAATTGAAACGTTTAGAAAAGTATCGTCGTGAATTTTTAGCCAATGTTTCGCATGAATTGAAAACACCGATTTTTGCAGCACAAGGTTTTGTGCATACTTTATTGGATGGAGCGATGGATGATGAAAATGTTCGTGAACGTTTCTTGATAAAGGCTGCTAAAAGTTTAGACGGTTTAGATATTTTAGTGAAAGATTTATTGACGCTATCGCAAATGGAAACCGGCGATATTAAGATGAATCGTGCGAAGGTTGATATTAAGCAAATTACCAAAGAAGTATTTGAGCAATTGGAAGGAAAAGCGAAAGAGAAAAATGCAACACTTCAAATTAAGTCGCCACAATTACAAGTTTGGGTAAAAGCGGATGCCCAAAGAATCGGACAAGTAATGACGAATCTCGTAGAAAACGCCATTAAATACGGCAACGAAAACGGAACGGTGATTGTAAATTTTGAAGAAGATAAAAAAGATTGGAAAGTTGCTATCAAAGATAATGGTCCAGGCATTGCACCAGAACATTTGAACAGAATTTTTGAAAGGTTTTATAGAGTAGATAAAGCCCGCAGTCGCTCAGATGGTTCATCAGGCTTAGGTTTAGCCATTGTAAAACACATTTTAAATGCCCACAGAACCAAAATTTCAGTAGCCTCAAAGCCAGAAAAAGGCACGACTTTTTCGTTTAAATTGGAGAAAGCTGAAGTGGCGGTTTAGATTTATTACTTATTTTAATTTTTAACAACTCTGTTCTATCATAACATGAAAAGACGAAAACTTCTTGGTGTCTTGGGCATATTGCCCCCTATCCTTTTTTCTTGTGGGAAAGATGAATTTCCTGACCGTGATACTATCATTACTGGAAAAGTAATTGATGAAAACGATATGCCTGTCGTAGGTTTGAAATTTCAATTTGAAGCAGATTATGCAAAGGGTCTTTCTCGTATTCCTATATTTGATGTAATTGGAGAAACCAATAAAGATGGAATTTATACTATTGCATATATGGTTACCTATGGACAAACTACATTCAAACCATTTAGTGACTCAAACTATGATTTAAATAGTCAATATAATATTTACGTTTGGAAAAATAATCAATATGAGCAAGTGGGGAATCCAGTTGGACCAATAATTTATGGAGAAACAAATACTTTTAACTTTCAACTTAGAAAAATATGATACAAAATAATTAACCCCCAAATTCATTTTTAAAAAGAATTTGAGGGTTAGGAAACAAACTGGTCAGAAACGAATTTTAGGCAATGCCAAAGGACTACTCATCACTTCTACAACGCTCCAGCTCCTTCTTTCAATTTCTCAGCATTTTCTGCAATTCTTAATTGTTCGATAAAATCACCAATTTCACCATCCATTACTACTGGTAAATTATATACAGTATAACCAATACGGTGGTCGGTTACTCTACCTTGTGGATAATTATAAGTACGGATTTTATCTGAACGGTCGCCCGAACCAACCATTGAACGACGGTCGCCAGCGATAGATTCTTGTTGTTTTGCTAATTCAATATCGTAAAGTCTTGAACGTAAAACGGTCATAGCCTTTTCAAAGTTTTTAATCTGCGAACGCTCATCCTGACACTGTACTACTAAACCCGATGGTAAGTGAGTAACCCTAACAGCAGAATAAGTTGTGTTTACAGACTGTCCACCAGCACCAGAAGAACAGAACGTATCTTTACGAATATCACTCATATTGATTTGAACATCCACTTCATCCACTTCAGGTAAAACAGCCACTGTAGCCGCCGAAGTATGGATACGTCCTTGAGATTCTGTAGCAGGCACACGTTGTACACGGTGAACACCCGATTCAAACTTCATTTTGCCATATACATCTTCTCCTTGAATGTTGGCAATGATTTCTTTATAGCCACCAGATGACGCTTGCGTATAGTCCATCAACTGAAATTGCCACCCTTGGTTAGCACAAAAACGTTGGTACATTCTGAAAAGGTCTCCTGCAAAAATTCCCGCTTCATCTCCACCCGTTCCAGCACGAATTTCCATGATGATATTTTTAGAATCATTAGGGTCTTTTGGAATCAACATTTCTTTAATTGTCTTCTCATACTCTTCTTTCTGAGGCAACAATTCTTCTAATTCACCTTTTGCTAAAGCACGGAATTCCTCGTCTTTTTCTGTAGCAATTACTTCTTTTGCACCTTCGATATTGGAAAGGATATTCTTGTATTCATTATATTTTAAAACAATCTTTTCAAGGTCTTTATACTCCTTACTGATTGTTTTATATTTTTTCATATCCGATACTACTTCGGGTTGCGTCATTTGCTGAGCAACTTCTTCAAATCGTTCACGGATGGATTCTAATTGTTCTAACATATTTTTTCTTATTTCGGAAAGTTCAACAGCTTGATATTAGCGAGTATAGCCGAATATTTTGGCAAAGTAAAAATCAGGGTGCAAAGATACAAAATTCTTTATATTCAATGGGGGTAAATGTTTATCGGATTGTCTTTTGCTTAGATACCCAAGTAAATAGCACTACACTTATTTTAAACCTTCTTCGTTATTTAATCTCTAAGTACCATATTTTAAACTCCATACGTCATGAAAAAGCTAAAAATTCATAGAACATTTCAATTGCTTTTTTTATCATTAGCAATTATTCTATTGGTAGCGTCTTGTGGACCTTCTTATGTGAGAGTTGATAGCCGCCGCCCTTATCCATATAGATATGGCTATTCTTATCCTAGATACCGTTATGTAGTGCCTCCGCCAAGAAGAGTAATCGTTGTACCAAGAAATGCTCCGCCAAGGTATCGTCACGATAATGGAAGACACAATGGAAGAAGAGGAAGATATTAAGATTCCTTCATAAAATAATCAAGGAAGTCGTGGTAAGTATCACGACTTTTCTCATGTTTCAGCCCTATCTTTACACAAATTATCAGATTAGGTCAAAACATGAAACAGAAACCTTCATTTTTCTCATCAATTACCCAATATTTTTCTTTACTATTTTTAGCAAATGTAATGTTCATAAGTTGCGATTTTAGCAAACGTATTGATACAACAGCCGCTGTAAAGGAATTACACGAACGAGAAGTAAAACGGATTACGCCAGCACAATTTACAGCACAAGTAGATGAGTGGGGAAGTATGATTGTCAAAAAGCTGAATGCAGATTTATCTAAAAACCTTCAAGATTCTTCTTTGAAAGATTCTTTAGCTAAAGCTTATAGAGTAGAAATTGTTTCGGGAAGTCCACTACAATTGAAAAATCCTGCTTGGGATAAAAAAATTAACGAAACACTAGATGCTTATCAATACAATGTTGAACATAATATTCCTCAAATTGATAATATTCAGAAGTCGGAAGATGAAGCCTTTTTTTACTATACTTCTCCGATTACAGCAAATAAAAGTTTGTTGAAACTGGATAAAAAACAGCTTAATGCAATCGGCGAAAAAGCGAAGATGGATAGTTTAGCGTTTAAAAAAGACGGAGCTTTTCTGGGCTTATGGTTAATTAAGTTTTCTAAAAAAGAAGTAGTAAGATTAGCCGACCCAAAACATTTAAAGATTTTGAGCGAAAAATAATTTATTTACACATATAAAAAGGGATTTCAAATAGCGTTGAAATCCCTTTTTATTATGTTATTCTTATCTACGACGACGCTTTTTGCTTCTACTCACAGTCCTTGTTTTCTTGGTACTTTTTGCAACTCTCACTGTTTTTTGTCTAGTTTTTTCTTCTAATTCCATAATCACAGAAGCCGCATTTTCTTTACTGGTTTCATAGGCTTCGTTTAATGATTTGTATGACGTTTGTAATTTGGTATAATCATCTAATAAACGATTATACTTCAATGACAATGCTTCAAAAGTTTCTTTGCTATCTTCTTGACATTTTAGGTACTCTTCGTTTTTCTTCTTAAACTGACTTTCTAAACTAAAACGAAAACTACTTAATTCTGAGTTTTCTTGTCGTTCTTTCGCTATTTGACTTTCTTGACGACGAATTTGGTCTTGTAGTTCGGCAATTTTTTTGGTTTCAGTACAAGCAGATAGACTAATTGTTAAAAGAGCCATCAAGGCAAAGAAGCTTTGTTTCATGTTTTTCAGGGTTGTTTTAAGTCAAATACACTTACAAATATAGTATAATTCTTACTGTATTTTAGTCCCTGTAGAAAGGCTATTTTAGCTAAATCCCTTTCTGTCATATTTTTTTAAAGCCAATAATTATGAAGGCTTTAGCAAAAAAAGTAAACATTTTTTTCTAAAAAAATCTTGCTTGCCGAACTTTCTTGATTAATTTTGCCTTAAATCTATATAATTAATAGAGTAATAGGAAAGCTTTTTATCCTCTCCTGGAAAAGTAAAAAGCTAAAAATATCAAGAAAATCATGCAAAGTTTCAGAACTGAACTCGAAAATCCACTTGTAGAGAAAGATATTATTGATTTGGCTCGCAAAATAGAATTATTCCGTGAAGGAAAAATTCACGAGGAAAAATTCCGTAGTCTTCGTTTGGCAAGAGGTGTATATGGTCAACGCCAACAAGGTGTACAAATGATTCGTATTAAATTGCCTTATGGAAAAATGACTTTCAAACAGTGGAAACGTATTGCTGATATTTCAGATGAATATTCTACTGGAAATCTTCATTTAACTACTCGTCAGGATATACAAATTCACTTTGTTTCTTTAGATAGAACGCCAGAATTATGGTCGAAATTAGAAGAAGACGATATCACCCTTCGTGAAGCTTGTGGAAATACTGTAAGAAACGTAACGGCTTCGCCTTCAGCGGGTATCGACCCTAACGAACCTTTTGATGTTACTCCTTATGCAGATGCAACTTTCCGTTATTTCTTGAGAAATCCTATTTGTCAGGAAATGGGTAGAAAGTTCAAAATTGCATTTTCAAATACTGATGAAGATACTGCCTTAACTTATATGCACGACATGGGTTTTATTCCTAAAATCCAAGATGGCAAACGTGGTTTTAAAGTAGTATTAGGCGGAGGATTGGGCGCACAACCAATGTTGGCTAAAACGTCTTTCGAATTTTTAGCAGCTGACCAAATCATTCCTTTCTTAGAAGCAACTTTAAGAGTATTCGACCGTCACGGCGAAAGAAATTCTCGTCACAAAGCACGTATTAAATTCTTGATTCAAAAAATTGGTTTTGAAAAACTAACAGAATTGATTCAAGCAGAATGGAAAGCTTTAAAAAGTAAGTCTTTTGAAGTAGATACAACAACTGGGAAATGGAACGTAGAAGCTGATGCGATGCCTTCTAAAACAGCTTCAGTTGAAATTGCTAACCAAGAAGCATACGATTTGTGGAAAGCAACGAATACTTTTGAACAAAAGCAAGCTGGTTTCTATGGTGTTTATGTTAGAATATTAAACGGAAATATTCATTCAACAACTTCTCGTTCATTAATCGAACAATTAGAAGGTTATATTGGCGATGACGTTAGAGTAACTATCAACCAAGGTTTGATGTTGAAATTCGTTCCAGAAGCTAATTTACCATATATCTATTCAGTATTAGAAGCCCACGGTTTTGCAGCGGCAGGAGCTAATTCAATGGCAAATATTACTGCTTGTCCGGGAACGGATACTTGTAATTTAGCGATTTCAGATAGTACAAATATTACTTCTAAATTAGAAGCTGTTATTACAGAAGACTTCCCTGAATTGATTCATAATAGCGATATTAAAATCAAGATTTCTGGTTGTATGAACTCTTGCGGGCAACACGGTATGGCAAATATCGGTTTCCATGGTTCGTCTCTGAAAGCAGCAGATAAGCGTGTTTTACCTGCTCTTCAAGTATTATTAGGTGGTGGAACAGTTGGAAATGGCGTTGGTCGTGTGGCGGATAAAGTGATTAAAGTACCATCAAAACGTGGACCACAAGTATTAAGAGTTGTATTGAATAATTATGAAGAAAACGCTAACGAAGGCGAATACTTTAATGATTATTATGACCGTCAGGGTGAAAAATACTTCTATAATTTATTAAAACCAGTAGCTGATTTAACTACTTTGAAAGAAGATGATTTTATCGACTGGGGTGCGTCTGAACAATTCCAAACAGAAATTGGTGTTGGGGAATGTGCTAGTGTAATTATAGATTTAGTAGCTACTTTGTTATTAGAATCTGTAGAGAAAATGGATTGGACAAAAGCTGCTTATGACGAAAATCGTTGGTCAGATTCAATCTATCATGCTTATAGCGTATTCGTAAGTGCAGCCAAAGCTTTGTTGTTAGATAAATCAGTAAGTGCTTCGACACAAAGTGGCGTAATTGATAAATTTGACGAGCAATTTGTGGCAACGGGCGAAATTTCTTTGAGTGGCAAAACATTTAAAGAATTGGTTTTACAAATCAATCAAAATGAGCCTTCACAAGAATTTGCTACAAAATATGTAGAAGATGCTGAGGCTTTCTTGGCATTGGCAAAGACATATCGTGACCAATTAACGTTGGCATAATTTTCCTTTTACAATAGAAATCAATCATCAATGGTGAGTGAATAGGCTTTATTCTGAACCTATTTATTCACCATTTGTATTTATCAATAATTATGACTGGTTTAGAACATTTTAATACTTTAGACCCTAAACCAAAACTAACAGTAGTTGGTGCTGGTCCGGGCGACCCAGATTTGATAACTGTCAAAGCCATTAAAGCTTTGAAAGATGCAGATGTGGTGCTGTATGATGCCTTAATTTCGAATGAATTATTAGATTATTGTAAGCCTGATACAGAAAAAATATATGTGGGTAAACGCCCAGGCGAAAGTCATTCACAAGATGCCATTAACTTTTTGATTGTTGAAAAAGCTTATATGTACGGACACGTGGTACGCTTAAAAGGCGGTGACCCTTTTATCTTTGGTCGTGGTATGGAAGAAATAGAATACGCAAAAGGTTTTGGTTTAGAAACAGCGTATGTTCCCGGTATTTCTTCTTCTGTTGCTGCTGCTGGTTATGTTAATATTCCTTTAACAACCAGAGGAGTAAGCGAAAGTTTTTGGGTAATTACAGGAACAAAAACAGATGGTTCGCTTTCAAAAGATTTAGAAATGGCATTGCAAACAAGTGCTACAATTGTAGTCTTGATGGGAATGAACAAATTAAGCCAAATGGCTGAAATTTGTAAAGCGATTGGCAAAGAAAATTTACCTGTAGCCATTATCCAAAACGGCACTACGAGTCAGCAAAAAGTAGGTGTCGGTGTGGCAAAAGATTTAAAGGAAATAGCTGAAAATAATCAATTATCAAATCCAGCTGTGATTATTCTGGGAGAAGTAGTGAAATATGCTAATCTTTCTGAATTATCCACTTTATCTAAAAATGTTGGGGATAATCAGTAATTTCTAATAAAATTATTTTAAGAATCTCTCAATTGACCATTTGTCTATTGAGAGTTTTTTTGTTTAAAACCTACAAGGTTTCCATTTAACCATTTGAATCCATTACTTTTGTACTTATAAAATACAACTTATGGATTTTGATACTTTATCAGCAACACGACAATCACAATTAATTGCTTTCGACCGTCTGCTTACGGTGATGGACGAACTCAGAGAGCAATGTCCTTGGGATAAGAAACAAACAATTGAATCGCTCAGACATTTAACGATTGAGGAAACTTATGAGCTTTCAGACGCTATCATTAATGGCGATATGAAGGAAATTAAGAAAGAAATTGGTGACGTTATGTTACACTTGGTTTTTTATTCAAAAATTGCCTCTGAAACAAATACTTTTGACATTGCTGATGTAATAAATAGTCTTTGTGAAAAGTTAATTCATCGTCACCCACATATTTATGGCGATGTGAAAGTTGAGAACGAAGAGCAAGTAAAACAAAATTGGGAAGCCTTAAAACTCAAAGAAGGAAATAAATCGGTTTTAGAAGGAGTACCAAAATCACTTCCTGCGTTGGTAAAAGCGATGCGAATTCAGGAGAAAGCAAGAGGTGCTGGTTTTGATTGGGAAGAGAAACATCAGGTATGGGAAAAGGTTGAAGAGGAAATGGATGAATTCAAGAATGAGTTTAACGTTGTTGACAACCAAGCAATTAACATTGAGAAAGCCGAAGCAGAATTTGGAGATTTACTGTTTTCTTTGGTAAATTACGCAAGGTTTATCAATATCAATGTTGAAACAGCGCTTGAAAGAACCAATAAAAAATTTATCAAGCGTTTTCAGCATTTAGAATTAAGAGCAAAAGAACAAGGCAAAGCCTTACAAGATATGACCTTAGCTGAAATGGATGTGTATTGGGAAGAAGCCAAACGCCTCTAATTAGTGAAGGACAAAAAGTCAAAATTTAATTTTGAGAGTGAAACAAATAAACCCGTCAGTCTTTGACCGACGGGTTTTTATTTTAATTTCAAATCACTACTTCCCTTTAAAGTACATTCTCAATTTTATAAACCCAAGCATAATCACAAGGATTTTTAGCTGGCGATAATGCTGGCGGAATAATGATTAATTTTCCAGCTTTTACACTACTTTTTACCGTTCTATCAAAACCTAATAATTGTACTTTTCCTGATTTTATGCCTGAAACTGTTATTGGTGAATCTTGCCATTTGGTCGTAATTACATATAAATCTTTTCCTTTGGCTGTGAAGTAAATTGTATTCTCCTTTTCAATTTTAGGAGCATTAGTCCATTTTCTTGTTCCATAAATAGCATCGCCGTTTATTTTCAACCACTTGCCAATATCACGCAAACGTTGTTGCATTATTACAGGAATTGTTCCATCGGCGGCAGGACCAATGTTCAACAACAAGTTCCCTCCTCGAGCCACTTTATCCACCAAAATATGAATCAATTGTTCTGAAGTAGAGTAATCATCTAGCATTTCATTTCTACTAAAACCAAAAGAAGAACCAATGCCTCTACATTCTTCCCAAGGATGGTTAATTTCCATGCCTGTAGAATTTTGGTCATGTACTAAATCGTACTCCGTTGTATAAATTCCACCGTGTTTTGCTCTTGTTTCTTTGCCCCAACGGTCGTTTACAACGATGTCATTTTTCGCAGGAGATTCATTATAAAGCCACGAAAGAAAAGCTGTACTCTTCCAAGTTTCCGAAGGATGATCCCATTCGCCGTCCGTCCAAAGTACATCTGGTTTATAACGATTTACCAAATCTTTCATTTGCGGAATCATGTGTTCGTCAACATACTTGTCAACATCTTCTTTGTAAAGTGGATTAAACCATTCGTACAAAGAGTAATAATAACCCATGCGTAAACCTTTATCACGTACCGATTTCATTAAATCGCCCGCTAAATCACGATGCGGATTCAAATCAACTGAATTCCAATTCCAAGCTTCTTTACTTGGCCAAAGGGTGTAGCCTTCGTGATGTTTTGATGTTAACACTACATATTTTGCACCAGCATCTTCAAATACTTTTGCCCATTCATTCGGGTCAAAAAGTTCACATTTGAAGTCTTTTGTAAAATCTTGATATTTAAAATCTTTTCCAAAAGTATTATTATGAAACTTTGTAAAGGCTGCATAACTTTTGCGATTCGGGTCAGAAATTCCTTTCCAATACCATTCAGAATAACGGTCATAAATACCTACGCCATCTTTGGCAGTTGGTCCCCAAGCAGGAACAGAGAATAATCCCCAGTGAATAAAAATACCAAACTTGGCATCTTCAAACCAAGTTGGTACTGGTCTGGAATCTATGGATTCCCAATTGGCTTCGTACTTTTTTTGTGCTTGTAAATCGCTAAAAATTAGCGAGATTAAGAACATAACGAATAGTTTTTTCATAGTTGATTAAATATTTGTTTTAGAGTTTTACTCTTTCTAAAGTTTAATATTCTTAAAAATACTCTACTTCTTTAAAGCATAAATTCTCACGTAATCAACTTCCATTTTTTGTGGAAAAATACTTTCATCCACTCCTTTTGAGCCACCCCAATTCCCGCCAACAGCAAGATTGAGTAATAAATGAAATTTTTTATCGAAAGGATATTCTGCAAAACCTTTCCCACTATTTTCAAAAGTAAAGTACAGTTTTGAGTCAATGAACATTTCTATTTTTTGTGGAGTCCAATCTAAACGATACTCGTGGAAAGCTGTATCAAAGTCATTCACCATCATTTCTGTACCTTTTTGTGTTCCGATTACATGGTTGAATGCTTTTGTATGTACGGTAGCATGTACATTGCCTGGGTCGTAGCCAACATGTTCCATAATGTCTATTTCTCCATTATCAGGCCAATACTTATCGCTGTAAGTTTGTTCACTTGCCAACATCCAAATAGCTGGCCAAGTACCTCTTCCGAAGGGAAGTTTTGCTTTTATTTCAAAACGTCCGTACAGAAAATCACCTTTTCCTTTTGTCACCAAACGAGCAGAAGTATAAGTATTTTTATCGAAATTCTCTTTGATGGCTTCGATGATAAGTTTGCCATTTTCTACTCTGGCATTTTTCAGGTTTTCTTTAGTATAATATTGTAATTCATTGTTTCCCCAACCTTTTCCGCCAACATCATAACTCCATTTTGTAGGGTCGGGCAAGCCCTTGTAATCAAATTCGTCCGACCAAATGGGTTTACTTTCGAAATGATAAACAATTGGCAGCATTTCTTTTGGCGTTGAATGTTTGACTGATTGTGCCATCACACGATTTGAGTTGCTGAAAGAAAGCATAATTGAAATGCTAGAAAGTATGCAGTATTTTTGTTTGTTCATAATTAAATGTTTTGAGATTGAGCTTTAATTTACCAATAAACTATCAATTGACTATCTGTGTTTGTTTTGTAAAGCTATCTTTTTTAGGTGCTTTTGTGTAATTTTAAGAATGCTTTTAAATAAACTTTAGTTTGGAACTTCATCAAAAATCATATTATCCAAAAAATTTATAGAAGAATAATTCATGGACTTTAAACTTGTTTCAGAATATAAGCCAACGGGTGACCAACCACAAGCAATTGTAAAGCTGGTTGAAGGCGTTCAGAATGGCGAACAATCACAAACGCTTCTTGGAGTAACGGGTTCTGGGAAAACTTTTACGGTTGCCAATATGATTACGCAACTCAACCGCCCGACTTTGATTTTAAGCCATAACAAAACATTAGCGGCACAACTTTATGGAGAATTTAAACAGTTTTTCCCCGAAAATGCCGTAGAGTACTTTGTTTCTTACTACGATTATTACCAGCCCGAAGCTTTTATCGCTTCTACCAATACTTATATCGAAAAAGACCTTGCCATCAATGAAGAAATTGACAAACTTCGTTTGGCAACTACTTCGGCTTTGATGTCGGGACGTAGAGACGTTATCGTTATTGCTTCGGTTTCGTGTATTTATGGTATGGGAAATCCGGAGGAGTATCGTAAAAGTATTCTTCGTTTTGGTGTGGGCGAAATCATTTCTCGTAATCAATTTCTTTATCGTTTGGTCGAAATTCTGTATGCTCGTACCGAAGTAGAATTTACTCGTGGTACTTTCAGAGTAAAAGGCGATACCGTGGATATTTGCTTGCCTTATGCTGATTTTGGCTATCGTGTGATTTTCTTTGGCGACGAAATTGAAGCTATCCAACGCATCAATCCACAAACGGGCAAGAAACTTTCGGAAGAAAAAATGATTGCGATTTTCCCTGCCAATCTTTTTGTAACGGGTCGAGATGTGTTGATGAATGCCATCAATTATATCCAAGATGATTTGGTAGCACAAATCAAGTTTTTTGAAAGTGAAAACCGATTATTAGAAGCCGAACGCATTAAACAAAGAACAGAGTTTGATTTAGAAATGATGCGAGAATTGGGCTACTGCTCAGGCATTGAAAACTATTCTCGTTACTTCGACCAACGCAAGGCTGGGCAAAGACCTTTCTGTTTATTAGATTTCTTTCCAGAAGATTTCCTTTTGGTCGTTGACGAAAGCCACGCAACAATGCCACAAATTCGTGCGATGTGGGGAGGCGACCGTTCCAGAAAAGAAGCTTTGGTGGATTATGGTTTCCGTTTGCCTTCTGCGATGGACAACCGTCCGCTTACTTTTCAAGAGTTTGAAAATATTACTGGTCAAACGGTGTTCGTTTCAGCCACGCCAGCCGATTATGAATTAAGACGTTCGGAAGGTGTGGTGGTAGAACAAATCATTCGCCCGACAGGATTACTCGACCCAGAAATAGAAGTACGACCAAGCTTGAATCAGATTGATGATTTATTAGAAGAAATTTATCTCAGAATCGAACGCAAAGAAAGAGTATTAGTAACCACTCTGACCAAAAGAATGGCGGAGGAATTATCGAAATATTTGGATAAAGTAGGCGTAAAATGCCGTTACATTCACTCGGAAGTAAAAACCTTGGAGCGTGTAGAAATCCTACGAGAACTCAGAATGGGCGTTTTTGATGTGCTTGTGGGCGTAAACTTATTGCGTGAAGGCTTGGACTTACCAGAAGTATCTTTGGTAGCCATCATGGATGCAGACAAAGAAGGTTTCTTGCGTGATATTCGTTCCTTGATTCAAACAATAGGGCGTGCGGCTCGAAACGACCAAGGCAAAGTATTGATGTATGCCGATAGAATTACGGGTTCGATGGAAAAAGCCATTGATGAAACCAACCGCAGAAGGGCAATTCAGATGGAGTACAATACGCTACATGGCATTACACCAAAAACCATTTTGAAATCGAAAGAGAAAATTATGGAGCAAACTTCTATTGCGGATGTAATGGGTAAACCAACGAAGAAAACCAATTACTACAACGAAAGCCAAGAAGTAGCCATGGCAGCCGACCCAGTAATGGCTTATATGAGTAAAGATGAACTACAAAAACAATTGAAAAAAGTAACAGCAGACATGGAAAAAGCTGCCAAAGAATTAGACTTCGTAATAGCCGCTAAATTACGTGATGAAATGTTGAGTTTGAAAAAGATGATAGCGGAGAAGTAGTAAGCAGTAGGCTTTAAGCTTGAATAAAGAAATAATTAAATACTCCTAAAACTAAATACAATGAGCGAACTTGCCCTACAATTGATTGCTGAAAACAAAAAGACTAAAAGCCCCTTTTTAGATTTGGGAAACTGCGGTCTTGAATATTATCTACCTAATGAGCTATTGGATTGTGTTTGGTTGAAACAACTAAATCTAGGTAGTTTATATTATAATATTTCTAAACAGAAATGGGAAGAGACATCTAATAGACAACAGGGAAATAGATTCTCTGGAAGTGAATTAATAATTTTAGAAAAATTAACTAATTTAAATTCATTAGATCTTAGTGATAATAAAATTACAGATATCAGATTTTTAGAAAAGTTAACTAGTCTAAAGTCATTAGACCTTAGTGATAATCAAATTACAGATAACAGATTTTTTGAGAAATTAACGAATTTAAATTCTTTAGACCTTAGTAGTAATAAAATCAAGAGCATTCGGTTTTTAGAAAAATTAACTAATCTAAATTCATTAACCCTCATTAATAATCAAATTACAGATATCAGGATTTTAGAAAAATTAACTAATCTAAATTTTTTAGACCTTAGAGAGAATCAAATTACTGATATTCAATCTTTAGAAAAGCTAACTAATCTAAAGTCACTAGACCTTAGTGATAACCTAATTACAGATATTAGTTTTTTAGAAAAATTAACTAATTTAAATTCTTTAAACCTCTTTAATAATCAAATTATAAATATCGGATTTTTACAAAAATTAATTAATCTAAATTCTTTAGATCTTAGTGGAAATCAAATTACTGATATTCAATCTTTAGAAAATCTGACTAATTTAAAGTCATTAGACCTTAGTCGTAATCAAATTACAGATACTCAATCTTTAGAAAAATTAACTTCTCTAAATTCATTAGACCTTAGTAATAATCAAATTACAGATACTCAATCTTTAGAAAAATTAACTTCTCTAAATTCATTAGACCTTAGTAATAATCAAATTACAGATACTCAATCTTTAGAAAAATTAACTTCTCTAAATACATTAATACTTAGTCGTAATCAAATTACAGATATTCGAAGTTTAGAAAAATTAACTAATCTGAATTCATTAAATCTTAGTCGTAATCAAATTACGGATTTTCAAGTTTTAGAAAAATTAACTAATCTGAATTCATTAAATCTTAGTCGTAATCAAATTACGGATTTTCAAGTTTTAGAAAAATTAACTAATCTGAATTCATTAGACCTTAGTGATAATCAAATTACAAATATTCAAATTTTAGAAAAATTAACTTCTCTAAAGTCATTAGACCTTAGTCGTAATCAAATTACAGATTTTCAAGTTTTAGAAAAATTATTCACCCTAAAAAGATTAGACCTTAGTAATAATCAAATTATCGATATCCGTTTTTTAGAAAAATTAACTTCTCTAAATTCATTAAACCTTAGTAGTAATCAAATTACAGATACTCAATCTTTAGAAAACCTAATCGAATTATATGACTTAAATCTTAATCATAATCAAATTAATGATATTACTACATTTCTATTATTAATACAAAATGGTATGTCTATTTCACTTAAAGAAGATAGTTATTATAATAGTATTCAACTCTATAACAATCCAATTTCAACCCCTCCTTTGCACATAATTGAGCTTGGAAATGAGGCGATATTGAGATATTTTAATGCCGGTAACTTTAAACCATTAAATGAATGTAAATTAATATTTGTAGGTGAAGGGGGTGTGGGGAAAACTTGTTTGATGAAGCGTATTGTAGAGAATACCTTTGATGATAATGAAAAGCAAACACATGGAATTAACAAAATTGCTTGGGAAGAGATTAAAAACAAGAATGGAGAAAATGTAAAGGTTAACCTTTGGGATTTTGGAGGACAAGATATTCAACATTCGTTACACCAATTCTTCTTTACTGAGCGTGTTATATATGTACTAGTACTTAATCCACGGAATGATGAAAAAGCTGCTTATTGGTTGGAACAAATTGATAAATTAGGAGCAAACTCAGAGGTTTTAGTGGTATATAACTGGAAAGACCTAACAGATTTGCAAGCACCCTACATGAGTAATTTTTATGAACTCCGTAAAAAATATAGTAAGCTACCAGAACCATTTGTATTGTCTGTAAAAACAGGTGAAGGAGTTGATGATTTTAGAGAAAAAGTAAAAAAAGCCATTCTTCAAAACGAGGGTCTTGTACAAGAGTATCCTGAAAAATGGTTTAATATCAAGCAGAAGTTAGAAGAAAATGTATCTATCGGTGAAAACTTTATCAATTATGAAACCTATGAAAATTGGTGTAATAATTTTGATTATAAAGATGAATCAGACCAAAAAGCACTGCTAGTGACTTTAGATAAAATAGGATCAATTGTATTTTTTAATAAACCCATTTTAAATAGTCTTCAAGTACTCAATCCTGAATGGATTACAACGGGGGCTTATGCGATTCTAACCTCAAAACTAACAAAAGAAAAAAATGGTCATTTGACAATAACTGATTTGACGAAAATATTTAAAGAAGAAAAAGAAATATTTTCAAATAAAGAAATTAAGATAAAATATAATGAACATCAATTTCAGTTTATTATTCAATTGATGCTATCTTATGATTTGTGTCAAGAAAACCCATTTAAAAAACACGAGTATTTGATTCCTGCTGCATTTGGTGCTAAACCAAATAATAATTATGATGCTCATAAACAAGATGCAAGGAATTATCGCATACAATTTGACTCCCCTTTTGAAATGTTGATTATGCATCGCTTTATCGCTAAAAACCTATCAAAAGTACAAGGCAAAGATTATTGGCAGTCGGGTATTTTTATTAAAGATAATAGCAGTAACACTTTTGCTTTAGTTGAAACAAACCTTCACTCTTCAAGAATTGATTTCTGGATTAAAGGTGATAACATCAGAGGATTTTGGGAGGCTATGCGTAGAGACTTTCAAGAGATTTTTAGTATTTATAAAAAATTTAGTTATAGAGAAGAAGTATTGTACAAACAAGATAACCGAGAAGTATTTTTGCCCTATCAAGAAATGTTGGATAGTTTACTAAACAAAGTTTCAATCATTTCATATCATCCAACATATCAACTAAAAAACATTAATGTTTTGGCAGTCTTAGATTTATTTGAAGATGCTAAAGCCACTGAAAGAAAAATTGAAAAAGAAAGAACTATGGCAAATAAAGGAGATACATTTATTATTAATGGGAATTTTGAAAGCTCACAATTGGGAGGAAGGAGGAATAGACAAAAAAATAATTTTAATACTCAATTGAGTGACCTTAATGAATTTAATGAGATTAAAGAGATTCTACTGGAGTTGAAAGAAGCCAATGTACATAATGAGCTTTGGAAAATTACTTTAATAAAGTGCTTGGATGAGTTTAGCAAATTAGATGAAGTGGAAGATAAATCTACACAAAAGGGTATTATTGATACTTCATTCACATTCTTGAAAGATGTAAAAGATGTTATTGATGTGAGTTTTCTACCTCTTACAGTTAATGAAAACATCCATAAATTAATAGAATTATGGAACGCATTTAAAGTAAATCATTAATAAGATTATTATTACCTTTCATCATCAACCAAAACTAAATAATGAAAAAATCCTTACTCCTCCTCGCTTTTTGTGTGTTTATGGGTCGCTTGGGTTTTGCCCAACAAGAAATTGTGAATGAACTCAACCAGAAGTATGCAAAATACACGGCTATTTCTGATAAAATTTGGCAATTGGCAGAACCGGGTTACTTAGAAGAAAAAACCTCAGAATTATTGATTGCAGAACTAAGCAACGCTGGTTTTGAAGTACAAAGAGGCGTTGGCGAAATGAAAACCGCTTTTGTCGCCACTTATGGTTCGGGCTATCCGACGATAGGTATTTTGGCAGAAATGGACGCTTTGCCCGGTTTGTCGCAAGAAGCTGTTCCTTACAGAAAAGCCAAATACGTAAATGCCTATGGACACGGTTGCGGACATAATCTTTTTGGCGTAGGTTCGGTAGCGGCAGCGATTGCTACCAAAAACTGGATGGAGAAAGCCAAAATCAAAGGAATAATTCGCTTAATCGGTACGCCTGCCGAAGAAGGTGCTGGCGGAGGCAAAACTTATTTGGTAAAAGAAGGCGTATTCAAAGACATTGATGCGGTTTTGCATTGGCATCCGGGCGATAATAACAATGCAAGTCCAAATTCTTCATTAGCGTACAGAGTAGCCAATTTTAGTTTTTCTGGATTGGCGGCACACGCTTCGGCAAGTCCCGAAAAAGGACGTTCGGCTTTAGATGCCGTTGAAGCCATGAATTATATGGTGAATTTGATGCGTGAACATATTTCTCCTGAAACAAGAATTCATTATGTGATAAAAAACGGTGGACTTACCTCGAACATCGTTCCTGATTATGCGATGGTGGAATACACTATCAGAAATCCAACGGCTCAAGGTTTAGAAGAAATTTGGAAAAGATTAATGAAAACCGCAGAAGCCGCCGCTTTGGGAACAGAAACAAAAATGAGCTACGAGATTTTGGCTGGTCTTTACAATTTATTGCCCAACGATGTCTTAGCCAAAGAAATGCAAAAGAGTTTAGAGAAAATTGGCGGCGTAAAATACACTCCAGAAGAAACAGAATTTGCAGAAAAAATTCGTTTGACCGTCAATTCACAAAGTCTTGCTCCACTTACTGCTGCACAAGAAGTAAAACCATATACTTCTGGACTAGCATTTCCAGCTTCAACAGATGTAGGCGATGTTAGTTGGGTTACACCAACCGCAGGTTTATCAACCGCTACTTGGGTGACGGGTGTTCCTGCACACAGTTGGCAAGCTGTTGCTTGTAATGGCATGAGTATCGGTCATAAAGGGATGATAAACGCCGCTCAGACGATAGCTTTAACGGCTCAAAATCTCTTCAAAGACACTAAATTAATCGAACAATCGAAAGAAGAATTATACCAAAGACGTGGCACCAAAGTTTTTGAATACAAATCCTTAGCAGGAGACCGAAAACCACCTTTGGATTATAGGAAATAATTGAATTTAAACAACTCTCTGTGTTTTTATCTACAATAGAACACAGAGAGAAACAATAATCTTTGATTAAAAAAGGGATATTTTTTGTAATTTGCTATTAAAATAATTCAAGGATATGCAAACACTCACATATAATTTTGATAAGCGTATAGAGCAGTCTATTATGATGCTTCGTCAACAAAAACACCTTGCAGGTTTTCCTTTTATGATTGAAGGGAAGGGGGAATTATCTTTAAATCAAGCCTACATGGAATACCCTGATGGACATATTGAAATTGTGGAATTTAGTGAGGATTTTCGAGACTATTCAACAATACGACAATTAGATAAATTAGAAATGTCTATTATTCGCTCAAAATATCACCTTGAAAATGCTTAATTTATTTGTTATAACTGGTGCAAATGGAGCAGGTAAATCAACACTTTCAAAAGACTTACTTCCTCTTGAGTTTTCCTTATTAGAGGTTTTCGATGGGGATAAATTCTTTGTTGAAAAGTTAAAAACAATATTCCCTTCTCAAATAAAATCACCCAAATATGCAAGAGATTCAGCCTTTCAAGCAACAGTTGAGGCTTTTGAAAACTTAGTAGAAAATGCTATAAAAAACAAAAAAGATTTTGCTTATGAAGGACATTTCAGCACACCTGCTCCATGGGCAACTATTGAACAATTCAAAGTAGCAGGGTATAGAATTACAATGTTCTTTCTGATGGTTAATAATGTAGAATTATCTCAAAAAAGAGTATCAGAACGGGTTAAAACAGGTGGACATTATGTTACTTCTAAAGAAATTGAGAAAAACTATTATGGAAACCTTATACAACTAAATACTCATTTTAACTTATTAGATGAGCTGATTATAGCTGATAATTCACAACTTAATTCTCCAAGTTTATTATTCCATAGTTCAAATCAAGAGCAATTATTTAAAAATATAATATTGCCTAATTGGTTTGAAACATATTTGACAAAGATTTACTCTCTTTCGTAGCATCACCATTCACACATTCACAATTAATAAACCATGTACAAAGTTTACGGCATTGCCAATTGCGACACGATGAAAAAAGCCATGACTTGGCTAAAAGAAAATGATATTCCTTTCGAGTTTCACAATTATAAAAAAGAAGGTCTTACAAAGGAGAAAGTACAAGAATGGCTTACTCAAAAGCCTTGGGATGTATTAATTAACCGTGCAGGCACTACTTGGAAAAAACTCAGTGACGAAGAAAAAGCAACCAATGCAGAAACGGCAACGGAATTAATGTTGGCAAAACCTTCCATGATTAAACGACCAATTATTGAAGGCAACAATATCGTCATGATGGGCTTTAATGCTGATAGTTATCAAGAAGTTTTTAAGTAAAAAACTTCCTTTTCAGCAATAAATCTGGAGTAAATAAACAAAGGTTACAGAAAATGGATACAATACCATTTTCTGTAACCTTTGTTGTTAATGTTCAAGCTTATTAAATCAATTAGAGCGAACTTCTCCCCCTAAATTCGATTTAACGTTTCTCTGGGCAGGATTCCCTTTATAATTAATCGTTCCACCCGTCCATGCTGAAGCATCTAATGTTTTGCTTGCACTTACTTGAGCAACGCCTCCTGTATTGGCTTTTATTTCTATGTCTTCACTTACTAAATTATAAGCATACAATTCGCCCCCTGTATTTACTCTTGTTTGCTGAAATTGTGCTTTACCTTCTAGGTTTACAATAGCACCTTGTACACTTGACAATTCTAAGTTATTAACATTTACGTTCAATTTTACAGTTGCTCCAGATGTAGCATCTATCAATAACCGATTGCCCGATAATGTCTGTTGTGCTTCCAATTCTGCACCACGCCCTACTTTAATACTCGATAATTCACTGATATATTCTACTCTTACTTTAAATAATTTTTGAGCACTGGACTTTCTTTTATTATTATCCTTATCAGTCAATTGTTTGAAGATTTTTGTCTTCACAGAAAGCTCATCTCCCGAAACAGCTACTGTTAAATCTTCAAGATTTGCTCCATTCAAGGCTTCTGTTGTTATTTTATTTACTTTTCCTTTTACCAATTCTACTTGCATAATTCCTTGCATATCAATTTTACTGAACGATTGCAAAGTAACATCCTGACTTTGTTGTGCTGAAACGATTGTCGAAACTGTTGTCAGTAATAATACGAATACACTTCTTATTTTTCTCATATCCTTAATTTGCTTATTGTGAATGATTTGTTGAAAACTATCACTTAGATGCAAAAAAGAACGCTGAGGTTGTATGGCTTAGTACTTAAAATTTTCATAAAACAAGATTTCCTTATGCTAAAGCCTCAATTTTATCATACTTCTTGGTTAGTATAAAGAAATACTGGTTACTCGTTTTTATATGAGTACTCTTAAAATAACTAATTTCTATTAACTACTATTGGAATTACTTTCAAAGAATTATCAGCAATAATTCTCAAGAAAAATGTACCCGAATTTTGTTTTGATACATCAAATTCTGCCCTATACTTACCATCATTTTTTATTAATTCTTTAGATGAAACCGTTATACCCATAATGTTTATCATTTCTGCATAAACATATTTTGGATTATTGGGTGTGCTAAATTCTACTTTAAACGATTCTGATGCTGGATTAGGATAAATCCTTGCCGTTTCTACCGAATTTATTTCTTCGTCTGTGGCTGTTACTGTGAATGTATAACCTTCCGAGAAAACAGAACAACCATTTACATCCGTTACTTTCGCCATATAAACGCCTGTTTGAAGTGGAACAATAGTATTAGTTGTTGCATCAGTAATAATATTCCCGCTCAAGTACCAAACAGGATTTGAACCAGATGATAGACTTAATGTTGTGCCATCTAATTTTACTGCTGGAATTACTGGTGTAATCACCGTACCAGTAATGGCTGTAGAAGTAGCAGAACAGAAGCCATTTTCTGTAACTTTTACACTATAATTACCTGTTTTTTCTACCGAATAAGTAGCTGATGTCGCTCCGGTAATTGTTTGTCCATTCAATAACCATTGATACGTATAGTTAGTACCCGTGCTAGCAGTTAATAATTTTGAATCATCCTGACAAATACTGAATGATGATGATGGCGAGATCGTTACTTTCGGAGCTGCCTGTGTGGTAATTGGTACTTCTACTCTATTACTTGGACAACCATAGGATTTCACTTTCATATCGTACAAATAATAATAACCCGTTTTAATCGTCGAGCCATTAAATACTGCACCAGTAATACTGATTACGTTAGGAATCGTGAATGGATAACCCGTAATATCAGCACCAGAAACGGTTGAATTGGCATTTAGATTTGTTCTATAAATTGAAGCCCCATCTGTACATTCTTGTGATAAAATATATGTTCCAGCAGCTGGGATTGACAAATTCAAAGGTAAAACAATTCCTTGGTCAGTTAAATCATCTATTAATTGATTGCTCGAACGTGTTGAATTGGCTGTGGTACGAGTAGGAGTTACATCCAACGTTACTGATGAAATTGGCGTAGAGTCCGACTGACGGTAAATTGTAAAAGTAATTTTTCCAGCCGTTCCAATATACACTCTTGCACTTTCAATTACCAAAGGAGTTTGAGTAACAATAATTGGTTCAGGTCCAAATGTTTCATAATAAGTACCTCCGCCAAAAACATATTTATCTTTAGCTCCTACCGAACCTGAAATATCATTTACTCCAACATAAATTTTAGAGGCTGTGGTTGGCTTATTAAATGTGCCAGTATTTCCTGTGAACAATAAATTTCCACCCGTTTGGGCATCATACCAAAGCAAAGTAGATGTTTCAGTACCTTTTACATTTAAAGCAGTTGCTCCTTCACAAACAGTTGCTTGGGCAGTTGTTGGTGCGTTTGAAGCGGTTACTTGTCGTACAAAACTTTTGCTATTATTAGTAATATCTTGGTCGGTTGACAAATTTACTTTTACCTCAAAAGTATAACTAGCACCTACTTTTGCCGTGAAACTTCCATCTAATACAAGCGTTCCTTCGCTAAAGGTACTTAGTTGATTTTTGTATGTACCTGTAAGTGTTGCTACAATACTTGTTCCATCTAAAACATTTACTGTAACAGGAATATTTTGTTGAGCGGTTGTTCCAGTATTTCTCAAAGAAACAGAAACTGTACCCGACGATGAAGCACAGAAAGTATTTATTTCAGGTTTGATTAAATCAACTACTGCAATATCAATACTTGGACGAACAAATTCAATTTTATAATCTTGCGTAACTCCTTGAGCATAAGTTCCACAGCTACTAATATTGGCAGTTCCTGAGTTTTCAGTAACAATCACTCTTACAAGTGTACTGTTTCCAATGGTTAAACCAGAAGGTGCAGTTATGGTAGATTTAAAAGTCGTTACTCCTACAAGTTGTTCAGAACTTGCAGCTAATTCAGTAGTTTCTTCAAATGTCCCGTTGGCATTCCAGTCAACATAAACATTTACTTTTTTTGTCGCAGTACCTTTTAAACTAATTTCTAAAGGTATACTTTGTGAAGATGCGATTTTATAATCAGCCGTCAAGTCACCTAATTTTACACTTTCAATATTGTTTTGAATCGTTGTTGGTGTAGAAGCACAGTATTCTGTACCGCCAATTCCACTGAGAATCAAGGCATAATCTTGTGTATTATTTTTCAAAGTACTTTTATGACTAACTGTAATGGTATAACTTTTTCCAGGAATTGCATTTGGAATCAGAATTTGTTCCACGTTATCTCTGATGTTATCTCCTCTTGTAGCTACCGCACTAGGTTGGTCAGGATTTAAAATAAAAGGTAGGGAAGTATTGCTTCCATCTGAAATTCTAATGTCTAAATCATTAATCAATTTTGGAGTACGGTTATTCAAATTAGCAACACTTGCTGTCGTAACCGTTCCTTCTGGGTCTGTCCAACAAATAGTTGCTGTTAATGCTCCTTTTCCCGAAGCGGTTACTTTTTGAGTAAAAGTAGCTCCATTAGCCAAGGTTCTTTCTGAAATGTCATAAGATTTATCTGCATTCAGAATTACTTTCGCTGCTTTTTCCATGTTCAATAAACCCCAGCCATAAATATAATCTGGTCCAGCATTTCCAGCATCATCAGCAGTATGTAATACCAAACCTTTCAACGTTGAAGAACGCATTAATAAACCATCATTTTTCTGAGCATACAATTCTTGCAACAGCAAAATACTTCCTGCTGCTTGTGGCGAAGCCATTGAAGTACCGCTGAAAATAGTATAACTTGAATTAGAAGCATTAGAACTTGAAAGTAGATTTACGCCAACCGCTACAATATCAGGCTTAATTCTACCATCATCAGTGGGTCCCCAACTACTAAAAGAAGAGATTTTAATATCTGAAGATTGCTGAGGTGCTTTTCCATTTGTGCCACTAACAGCACCAACAGTTAAAATATTTTTTGCCGTACTGGTTGTTGCTAAAATATCATAGCCATCATTCTTACTTCTTGCTACTGAACTTGTATCGCTTGAAGTACCTAAATAATAATATTCTCCAGCAGAAGGTCCAGTTTCGTCACGGTTATTCCCTGCTGATTTTACGATAAGATAATATGGAGCACTGTTAGCAATTTTATCCCAAGACTGCGTGTTACTATCATAAAATCCAAATTTATAATCTTCTGTTTGGCTAATACTTGTATTACCATACCAAGACCAACGACTACGATTTTCGTCATAACTCCATCCTGCTAAAAACCCATAAGAGTGATTCGATACCAATAATTCTGTTGCCGCAGCAGTCATCTCAGAATTATCACTGGTAAAATCCCAAGCTTTTAAACTTGCTCCAAAAGACATTCCTCTAGCAAGTGCAGAAACGCCCTGTGCTATCAATGTACCTGCTACGTGTGTAGCATGAATATTAGTACCAGTTGTTCTGTCTTGCTGGGTTACTCTCGATGTTAACTCTTGATGGGTTGAAAGTACCCCGCCACCATCCCAGATGCCTAATTTATTTTTTACAGAAGCACTACTTCCGTTCAAAGATAAACCCAAAGAACCCCCTGAGTAAAGTTGGTCGGTACGTGTTGTTGCTGCGGCTTGCGCATTACTTTCTGTTGCTAAGTAAAGCGGATGTCCCGTTTCATCAATTCCGTACAATTTAAAAAAACGGTTGTTCTTTAAAGTACCACTCAACTGCCATTTCTTTTCCGTAGCGATTTTTACGGCTTTTTGGTAATTATTATCTTGAACTGTAGATAATTCTGAAGATAAACTTTGTAGTCTTTTTTGCTGAGAACTATTGTATAATTCTCTTTCTTGCCCGAAGGAAGTAAATGCTAAAAGCAAGAGTGTCAGTGTAAGCAGTTGTTTCATGATATTTACTTGTTAATGGATAGGTAATGCTTTGCCGAAAAATAAGGATTCTGTGTTGTTAGACAACCACAATCTGCGAAGCGTTGCGTTGATGTTAGATTATCTTTTACTTAATCTTTTAAACCTACGATTATCAAGTGATTATAGCTTTATTGATGAAAATGTATAAAAACAAAAAGGAAATTACTCTTTTTTAGGCAAAGTAAAAACTGCATAAAAACAAAGCTGTACCAAGAAGCCCCAGAATTAGGGTTTCCTTGTACAGCTTCACAAATAAAAAAATCATCAATCCTTAGCTAAACAACTAAGACCTGATGATTTTCTTTATAGTTTCTCGAATACGCAAGAATATTGTCTATGCTTCTTTCGGAAGGTTGTTGAAGGCTTTTATCCAGACCCACTTTTACATCAAGCATATCTAAATAAAATTCTAACATCTCAGAATCATGGACAAGTCCGTCCTGAATCATAAGATTTTCCTCTTCCGTTGTTTCTTGATAGACGTAACGGATAACGTCATGCTGCGTAAAGGTTTGTATCATAGCTCGGAGAATGTTTACTCATCATTTTGCGTAGATTTATCAACGCATAACGCATTCTTCCTAGTGCCGTGTTAATGCTTACGCCTGTAGCGTCTGCAATTTCCTGAAAACTCATGTCTTCGTAATGACGCATCACAAGCACTTCTCTTTGCGTGTCAGGAAGACGTTTAATCAGGTCTCTTAGATGAGCGTGCGATTCTTCACGAATTTGCAAATCTTCATAAGAATCTTCTGCAAAATCTAATGTATTAAACACACTGCTACCATCTTCGAATACGACATTTGGATAGCGTTTATCACGACGGAAATAGTCAATCGCCATATTGTGTGCAATTCTAAGCACCCAAGGCAAAAACTTTCCTTCATCATTGTATTTTCCCGAACGAAGCACGTCAACAGCTTTAATGAAAGTATCTTGCATTAAATCTTCGGCTACGAAGGTGTCTTTAACAATTAAGTAAATCGTAGTATAAACTTTGGATTTGTATCGGCGAACAAGAGTTTCAAATGCCTTTTCGTCACTGTTTTTTATATAGCGTGATACAAGCTCGCTGTCGTTAACATGGATTTTTTCCATTTTGATAAATCTATTTAGTTAACGTAAAGCTTTATATCATATTATATCTCCTATATTTTTATTTTAGTGAATTTTAGAAACTCTTTCTAGTAGTTATTAAGAAAGGTTGATTCAAAGATAGTTGTTGTAATATTAATTCCAAAAAAAATGCTAAACTTTTTAAAAGCGTTAACAAATATTAACAACATGGTTTTCGTTTAGGCATTCTTTCTTGAATATGTTCTCAATATATACAAAATTTAATGATTGTTGAAGGTTTTCTGACAAAATTTTATTCTTTTGAGCAAAATTGCTTAGTTTCTTATTAACTCTTATTTCTTAAATTTTGTTAAAAAATTTATTTTTTGCCTTCTGTAATATTCCAAAAACAATCCAGTTTCTCAGGTCTGAAATGTGCTGTCCTGAGTCTTCACCAATATTTTTTGTGTAAATTGCAGTATCAACTAATCTTAATTTTTGTATGAAAAAATTCAGCTTCATCACTTTTATACTTTTCCTTTCTCTGATTTCTCAACTTAAAGCCCAAAATCTTTTCCCAAATGCCAATCAGCGTTGGGTAGATTCTGTTTTTAATAAACTTTCTGTCGATGAAAAAATCGGACAATTAATGATGCCTCGTGGTAATTATAGTTATGAATACGATACGGCTCGTTTATATAAAATTGTAAGAGATTATCATGTTGGTGGCTTCGTTTTATTCCGCAACCGCCCAACGGCACAAGCTTTGTTGGTGAATAAATTACAAGCGATGTCTAAAGTACCTTTAATGATTGGAATGGATTTAGAATGGGGATTAGAAATGCGTTTAGACAGTACAGTGCGTTTCCCATATCAAATGACTTTGGGAGCGATGCAAGGCAACGAGCAATTATTAGAAGAAATGGGTTTACAAATTGCCCAACAATGCAAGCGAATGGGCGTACATGTAAATTATGCACCAGTAGTTGATGTTAATAATAATCCGAACAATCCTGTCATCAATTTCCGTTCTTTTGGCGAAAATCGTGAAAAAGTAACTGCAAAAGCCTTGGCTTATATGCGTGGTTTACAAAAAGGAGGAATTATTACTTCTGCCAAGCATTTTCCTGGGCATGGCGATACAGGAGTTGATTCACATACAGATTTACCTGTAATTCCACATAATCGTACTCGCTTAGATTCTTTAGAACTTTTTCCTTATAGAACATTAATCGAAAATGGTTTACAAGGAGTGATGGTGGCACATTTAAGTATTCCTTCGTTGGATACAACCAAAAACCTCGCTTCTACTTTATCTAAAAATATTGTTACCGATTTATTAAGAAAAGATTTGGGTTTCAAAGGATTGGTTTTTACTGATGCAATGGATATGCAAGGTGCTGTGAAATTTTTCCCAGAAGGTACTGCGAATGTAAAAGCGATTTTAGCAGGTAATGATATTTTAGAAACTTTTGTTGATGTTCCTGCGGCTTTTAATGCCATCAAAAAAGCCTTAGAAAAAGGAGAAATTTCGCAAGCAGATATTGATTCAAGAGTAAAAAGAATCCTAGCCGCAAAAGCTTGGGCTGGTTTGGACCAGTACAAACCGATAGAAATAAAAAATCTGATTACGGATTTGAATCCTAAAAAATCAGAAGTATTGAACCGTACTTTCGCAGAAGAAACCATTACTTTATTGAAAAATGAAGAGAATATAATTCCCTTAAAAAACCTTGATACTTTAAAAATTGCTTCGTTGAATATTGGTAATCCGACTTTCGGAAGTAAAAAACCTACTGATTTTCAGAAAATGCTTTCAAATTATACCGATGTTCAGCATTTTAATTTAGATGAAAATGCTAGTAATGAAGCGATTCAAGCTGTTAGAGATTCTTTGAAAAACTACAATTTGGTATTGATGGCTGTAAATGGACAATCGGTTCGTCCTGCTAAAAACTACAGTATTCATCCTAAAATTCAAGAATTGGTGAAAGAGTTTGCCAATTCGTCTAAAACCATTGTTTCGCTTTTTTCAAATGCTTATACTTTATCAAAATTTGAAAACTTAGATAAAGCCAAAGCCTTGATTACTACTTATCAGGAAAGCCCGCAAATGCACGAATCTGTTGCTGTGGCGGAATTGATTTTTGGTGCAATCGGCGCAAAAGGAAAATTACCTGTAGGCGTAAACATGACTTTTAGATACAACGACGGTATCAAAACAGAACCATTAAAACGTTTTCAATATGCTGTACCAGAAGCAGTGGGAATTGACACAAAATTCTTAACGAGTAAAGTTGATTCAATTGTCAATGAAGCCATCAAACAAAAGGCTACGCCCGGAGCAGTCGTTTTAGTTGCCAAAAATGGGAAGGTAATTTTGCATAAAGCTTACGGAAAACAAACTTATGAAGGCAATCAAGCAGTTACAACCAACGATTTATACGACTTAGCTTCTATTACCAAAATCAGTACTTCTGTACCTGCGATGATGAAAATGGAAGACGAAGGCAAATTTACTTTGAAAACTACGATGGGAGAATTGATTCCTGAATGGGCAAATTCAAATAAAGCACCTTTGGTTTATAAAGATATTTTTACGCATCAGGCACGTCTAAAAGCTTGGATTCCATTTTGGATGGATTGTATCGATTCTACTAAAATGGTATTAGCCAGCAAGATTTACAAAGAGAAATATTCTGATAAATACGCTATTACTTTCTGGGATAAATTGTTCCGTCATAAAAAGGCTTTGGCTAGAATGTGCCAAATTATCCAAACAGATAAAGCTCTTTGGAAAGATTGTATCAATTTGATGAAAGATCCAACCATTTGGAAGTCAAAGACTTTTTCTTATACCAAATCGGGCGATTATTCTGTACAAGTAGCAGATAATTTGTGGTTGCATAAAGACTACAACAAAACCGTTTATAAGGCTATTGAGGATTCGCCTCTCAGAGAGAAAAAGGAATATGTTTATTCGGATTTATCATATTATATGTATCCAAAAATCATTCCTCGACTAACAGGCAAGGACTTTGAGTCGTTTTTGAAAGATACTTTCTATAAACCTTTGGGGGCAACTACATTGACATATAATGCTCGTGAACATTTTCCTTTATCAAGAATTGTACCTACAGAATATGATTCTCTGTACCGTAAAACGCTTATTCATGGTAGAGTACATGATGAAGGAGCTTCTATGTTAAATGGGATTTCGGGACACGCAGGGCTTTTTGGTACTGCACAAGATTTGGCTAAATTAATGCAAATGTATCTTCAAAATGGATATTATGGTGGCAAACAATTTATCAAAGAATCGACGATGAAGGAATGGACAGCCTATCCTTTTTCAGTAGAAGAAAATAGTAGAAGAGGTGTTGGTTTTGATAAGCCTGACCGTAAGCGTGCTGGCATCAGTGCAGCAGCAAGTGCTAGTCCATCGAGTTTCGGGCATTCTGGCTTTACAGGAACTTATACTTGGGTTGACCCTGAGCATCAATTGGTATATGTATTCCTTTGTAATAGAGTATATCCAACCAGAAACAATTCAAAACTTTCTGATTTGAATGTAAGAACGAATATCAATGAAGTAATTTATCAGGCGATTAAGAAAGGAATATAATTGATTTGAAAATTTGAAGATGTGTCAATTTGAAGATTAATATTTTAAATTGACACATCTTTTCAAAAGCTGGACATACTTCAATTTGAAGGCATACCAATCTGATAATTCATATTTTAAAATTAAGGCATCTTTCAAGCATCTTCTAAAGATTCCTTAATTTCATAATTAACATTTTCAAATCACCAAATCTTCAAATTTTCAAATTGCAACCCTTACAGCTTCATCAAAATATCTTTAATTTCTGCTCTTTTCTGATAATTTTCATCAAAATGAACGAACTCTATTTTGCCATTCTTGCCAATTACGTAAGTTGCAGGTACAGGCAACATCCAATCTCCTTGTTGTTTTTCAAGGTCTAAACCATATCCTTTATACTTGGTTTGCAAATCGGGCGACATTTCATAAGCCACTTTCCATTGCTTCATAATACTTCTTTCTTTATCGTAAATGATAGAGAACGTAGCTTTGGTTTTTTCTACGGCTTTGCTGATTGATTCTTCGGGTTCGGGCGTGATGGCAATTACGGTAGCATTTTTTGCAGAAAAATCTGGTAAGGCTTTTTCTATTTCGCTCATGTATTTATTACAGTACGGACACCAAGCTCCACGATAAAACATTACAACTACTTTTCCTTTTTTAGTTAACTCTTTTAAACTAACCATATTTCCTGCATGATCTTTCGCTTTAAAGTCGGGTGCTTTGTCACCAATTTTCAATGCCATTGGACCATCTTGGGCAAAAACCGATAATACACTGATTGTTAGCAGAATTGTCAATAATTTTCTCATTTATTTCGTTGATTTTAGTTGAATTTTCTTCCCAAATTTCAAAGATTTTACTTTATTGGAAGGTAAGCGTGCCGACATTTAGAAAAATGTTTTCACAATCCATTTTTAAGCAGTATTTTTACCGATAAATTATCATATTGTTGATGAATTTATAATAATTTGTTGATTTTCTTTAACAGAACCAATCATGTACGGCATTTAAAACCGTGCTATCTTCTAATAAAATGGCAACAGCAACTTTCACGCTCGAAAGAGATACCGAAATTTTCAACTTGATTAATCAAGAAGCTCACCGTCAGGAGTACGGTATCGAATTGATTGCTTCAGAAAACTTTACTTCAAAGCAAGTAATGGAAGCTCAAGGCTCAGTTTTGACAAACAAGTATGCAGAAGGACTACCGGGCAAACGTTATTATGGCGGTTGCGAAGTAGTTGACCAAGTTGAAACAATTGCAATCGAGCGTGCAAAAGCATTGTTCGGTGCTACTTGGGCAAACGTTCAACCTCACTCTGGTGCTCAAGCAAACGCAGCGGTTTTCTTATCTTTCTTGAATCCTGGCGATAAAATTTTAGGTTTCAACCTTTCGCATGGTGGTCACCTTTCACATGGTTCTCCAGTAAACTTTTCTGGTAAATACTTCCAAGCGTTTTTCTATGGTGTAGAAGAAGAAACAGGTTTAATTGATTGGGACAAAGTAGAAGCAACAGCTTTGAAAGAACAACCTAAATTAATCATCTGTGGTGCTTCAGCTTACTCTCGTGATTGGGATTATGTACGTTTACGTGCTATTGCCGACCAAGTAGGAGCAATTTTATTAGCAGATATTTCTCACCCATCGGCTTTAATTGCTAAAGGTTTATTGAACAACCCAATGCAACACTGCCATATCGTAACGACGACTACACACAAGACTTTAAGAGGTCCTCGTGGTGGTTTAATTATGATGGGACAAGATTTTGAAAATCCATTCGGTTTCAAAACGTTGAAAGGTGAATTAAAAACCATGTCAGCTTTATTAGATGGCGGTGTTTTTCCTGGTACGCAAGGTGGTCCATTAGAACACGTAATTGCTGCTAAAGCAATTGCTTTCGGAGAAGCCCTTACTGATGATTTCCAAGCTTATGCTGAACAATTGCAGAAAAATGCCAAAGTAATGGCAGGAGCATTTGTTGACAAAGGTTATAAAATTATTTCTGGCGGAACAGATAACCACTTAATGCTTATCGACTTACGTCCAAAAGGTTTGACAGGTAAATTGGCTGAAAACACTTTGATTAAAGCTGATATTACTATCAACAAAAACATGGTTCCATTTGATGACAAATCTCCATTTGTTACTTCAGGTATGCGTGTTGGTACTGCGGCAATGACTACTCGTGGTATGAAAGAAGCAGAAATGTTACATATCGTAGAATTAATCGACAGCGTATTGATGAACCACGACAACGATACATATTTAGGTTCAGTAAAAACTGAAGTAAACAAATGGATGGAAGCATTTCCGTTATATGTTTAGTTTTCATTATTGAACAAATGCAAAACCCTGATAATTCTCGTAATTATCAGGGTTTGTTTTTAAAGACATCTTGTGTTTCTTTTTAAGTTAGTTGGTTAACAATATATTTCAAGACAAGATAAATCTAATTTTTAAGTCTGATACTTTAAGTGTCGGGCTTTTTCTTTTAAACATGATTGCTGCTTGTCGGACAAGTGTGTAACTCGTTTAAAGCTAAAGTAAAACAGTTTAAAGGCAATTCATTGCTTGCAGATAAACAATAATTAAAATCAGGAAAATTATGTAAGACTAAAATCACTTATTGTTTGTTACTATTTCTTAGCAAAATCATGTAGTAAGGCATTCCGTGTTAAATATTCCATATACTTTTCAAGTAAAAGCCTCGCATAAGGCTGACGAAGACGCTTTATTCTTTTTACTTTGAGAGAAATACTATTTTTTTCCATATTTACAGGTATTTGTTTATCTCCCAATACCACAAGATTTGGGCAAAGCTTTGAACTGAGAGCCTTGTATCTATTTTTATTTTTAGGTAACCCTTTTAATAACATATTTATCTCTTTCTGTTTATCTAATAATTGAGATATAACTGTCTTCTCTCTAGCTTTTAATGAAGCCTGTAATTTTAGGCTTCCCTTGAAAATTGTTTTTCGATATTGATTTAGAATAAAATCCACTCATATTCTGGGTGGATTTTTCATTTCACTTACGGTGATTTATTAAAAAAATACAATTTTATTTGACTTG